>CAZGLN010000008.1:0-12060 GCA_964526545.1 uncultured Chthonomonadales bacterium | reverse complement strand
AGCCATGCGATTATGCACTCGGCTGGTCTCTCCTACAGGACTTCCATCTCCACTCCGCCGACCTCCGCCAGACCTTGCGATTCGAGATGGTCCAGAAGCGAATCGAGCACTCGGTTGCAGTGACGCCCGTCGTTGGCAACCACGGCAAAACCGAGCGTGGCATGTTGCCAACTATCCAGGCGTCCCACCTCCGCTCCCGACACATTGAACTTCTGCCTGGCGCTCTCGAGCAGGCGACGGATGACGCTTCGCTTCTCCTTCAGCGAACGCGCCTGATCAATTCGCAAGTCCACAATGAGCGTGCCGACGCGCATGGCAAACGAGAGAAGCGGCTGCCTTCGGCTTCGCACGCCGCGGAAGGTCTAGCGCTCCACCTGCCTCATCTCGTACACTTCCAGGACGTCGCCCTCGGCCAGGTCAGTCAATCCGTCAATGACGATGCCGCACTCAAAGCCCTGCGCCATCTCGCGGACGTCGTCCTTCAAGTGCTTGAGAGAGTCCACCTTGCCGGTATGCACAACGTCACGCCCGCGCACCACCCTGACGTTGGCGTTGCGCACTACCTTACCTTCCGTTACGTAGCTGCCCGCGATAAGTACGCCCTTTGACGTGCGGAACACGCGCCGGCATTCCGCCTTGCCCAGCGGCACTTCCTCATAGACGGGAGCAAGCAGCCCTTTCATGGCGCGCGTCACGGCGTCCGTCAGCTCGTAGATGATCTGGAACGTGCGGATCTCCACATGCTCGCGCTCGGCCACCTGCTGCGCCTGCGAATCTACGCGCACATTGAAACCGATGACCACCGCACCGGAAGCCGATGCCAGCATGATGTCGTCCTCGGTGATGGGGCCGACGCCGCTGCGGATGATCCGAATGCTCACTTCGTCCTGCGGGAGCTGCTGAAGCTGGCCCACCACGGCTTCCACCGAGCCCTGCACGTCGGCTTTCACCACCAGATTCAGCTCACGCGCCTCGCCTTCCTGAATACGGCGGTAGATATCATCGAGCGTGATTCGCTCGGTCACTGCCAGGCGCTGCTGGCGCGCGCGCTGGGCACGCTGCTCGGTGATTTCGCGCGCGGTGCGCTCGTCCTTCACCTCTTCAAGGATATCGCCCGCCTGCGGCACCGTCGAAAGACCGATGATCTCCACGGGAGTCGCGGGCGAAGCCTTGTACACGCGCTCCCCGTGCTCGTTGGTCATCGCGCGGATCTTGCCACGCGCCAGACCGCACACCACGATATCGCCCACGCGCAGCGTGCCCTCCTGCACGAGCACCGTGGCAACCGGCCCTCTGCCGGTCTCCTGCCGCGCCTCGATGATAACTCCGCGCACCCGCGCCTGCGGATCGGCGCGCAGCTCCATCAGGTCGGCCTGGAAGAGGATGTGCTCCAGCAGCTCGTCTATGCCCTGGCCGGTCTTCGCGGAGACCGGCACGCACTCCACGTCGCCGCCATACTCGCGCGGGACCAGGTTGTGCTCGGTCAACTGGGTCTTCACCCGTTCGGGATTGGCATCGGGCTTGTCAATCTTGTTGACGGCGACAATGATGGGGACTTCCGCGGCCCGCGCATGGTCAATCGCCTCGATGGTCTGCGGCATAATCCCGTCATCGGCGGCCACCACAAGCACCGCGATATCCGTTACGCTGGCGCCGCGCGCGCGCATCTTGGTGAAGGCGGCGTGGCCCGGAGTGTCGAGGAAGGTTATCCGACGTTTCTCACCCTCATACTCCACCTCCACCTGATATGCGCCGATGTGCTGGGTGATGCCGCCAAACTCACCTTCCACGACGTTGGTGTGTCGAATGGCATCGAGAAGGGTCGTCTTGCCGTGGTCCACGTGGCCAAGCACGGTTACGACCGGCGGCCGGGGCTGCGGGCCGGTGGAAGGTCCACGGTGCCGTGGCGCGGCCGCGGCGCTGGGAACCACGGCCTCGGCCTTGAGGCGCAGGGTCGCACCATAGGCGGCGGCAAGCTGTGCGGCAACCTCGGGCGACAGGCGCTGATTGATGGATGCCAGAACACCCATCGCCATCAGCTTCTTCTGTACCTCGGCCGCGGGCACTTCGATGGCGTCCGCTATGTCCTTCACCGTTGCGGCCGGCGAAATCTCGACTACCTTGCCGGAGCCCGCCTGCGGAGCGAACATCTCGCGGAGCAGCTGACCGGTTTCCGCCTCAATCAGGGCAGCCGGGCCCGCCGCCGTTACACCGAGGTCGTTCAGGGCCTGCAGCAGGTCCTTGCTCGTCATCCCGAGCTCTTTCGCGAGCTCGCTGACGCGTACACCCACCATGGTGCGATCACCTCATTTCATATGAGTTCTCCCGTCGCAGCCCTCGTGGAGGATCACTGACGCTGTCGGAGTCAGACGAAAAGAGTGGGTCAACGCCCCACTCTTGTGCGTTGCGGTAGACAAACGGATTATAGCACAAGCCGGCCCAACGGGCGCTGCGCGCCACCAGCGGCAGCACTACCCGGGCCCGGCTTCCTTGCAGGCGGATGCGATTGCTTGGCTTACTTCTTGCGGCCGAACACCAGGCGAATCAGGCCGCGCACCGGGTCGAAGTAGTCGTCCGCCACGCGCTCTTTGAGCGGAATGATGGCGTTATCGGTTATGTGGATGTGCTCGGGGCACACTTCGGTGCAGCACTTGGTGATGTTGCAGAAGCCCACGCCCCCCTCCTCGCGGAGCTGCCTGCGCCGGTCCGCATTGTCCAGCGGATGCATCTCCAGGGAGGCAAGTCGAACCATCTGCCGTGGCCCGAAGAAGCCATCCTTGCGGTTGTGATCGCGCAGGACATGGCACACGTCCTGGCAGAGGAAGCACTCGATGCATTTGCGGAACTCCTGGATGCGTTCCACGTCCATCTGCTGCATGCGGAAGGGCCTGGGTACGTTCGATGCCACGCTAAGCGGCGGAATCTGTTCGGCCACCCGGTAGTTCCAACTCACGTCCGTTACCAGGTCCTTGACGAGGGGGAAGGTCTTCAGCGGGTGAACCGAGATGACGCCGTCCTCTCCGTAGTAGTCCTCAACGCGGCTCTTGCACATCAGCCGAGGAAGACCATTAATCTCCGCGCTGCAGGAGCCGCACTTGGCTGCCTTGCAGTTCCAGCGGCAGGCCACGGTGCCATCCTGCTCCGCCTGAATCTGGTGAATGGCATCCAGTACCACCATGCCCGGAAAGGTGGAAACCGTGTACTCCCTCTCGCCTCCGCCGGAGGCATCGCCCCGATACACCCGCAGTGTGATGGTCTTGCGCATTCTAAGGGTCTCCCGGTAGTTCAGCTCTTCTCGCGGCCGCATCTATTCGCTACTGCTCGAGCTCGGCGCGCAGCTCGGCGCTCATCTCCGGCACCGGCCGCCGCGTCAGCGAAATGCTCTCGCCCTCTTTGCGGCAAATGAGATTCACCTTGCCCCAGACTTCGTCATCCTTCTCGGGAAAGTCCGACCGCCACTGTGCGCCGCGGCTCTCCTCGCGTTCCAGCGCTGACCGCACAATGCACTCACTCACCTGCAGGGTGAAGCGTATGTCTCTGGCGGTGTGCCAGACCGGGTTGTAGCATCGGTCGCCCGGGGCATGGACGCGCTCGGCTCGCTCCCGCAGGCTCAGGACTGCCTGGAGGCACGCCTCCAGACCCTCGCGAGAGCGCTCAATCATGGCGCCTTCCTGCATGGCCTCCTGCAGCTCGCGGGCCAGCGTGTAAGGGTTCTCGCCCTCGGTGCGCTCCAGGGGAGCCAGCATCAACCGCATCTCGTCCGCAATCTGGGCCTCGTCAATGCGTCCCTGCGTGTGCGTGCGGGCATACTCCACGGCTCCGTCGCCTGCCCGCTTGCCGAACACAAGAATATCCGTAAGCGAGTTGCCGCCCAGTCGGTTGGCGCCGTGAAGCCCCGCCGCGCACTCTCCGGCCGCGAAGAGCCCGGGCAGGGAGGAGGCGCAGGTATCCGGCTCAACCCAAATGCCGCCCATCGTGTAGTGGATTGTGGGGTAGATCTCCATGGGCTGCCGTGTGATATCCACATCGCCCAGGGCGTGAAACTGCTCGTACATGGAGGGCAGCTTGCGTTTGATGTACTCCGCGCCACGGTGGGTGACGTCCAGGTAAGCCCCGCCGTGCTCGCTCCCTCTCCCGGCTTTTACTTCCTTGTAGATGGCGCGCGCCACCACGTCGCGCGGCAGCAGCTCGGGAGGTCGGCGGTTGTTCACCTTGTCTTCCAGCCAGCGGTGCGCCTCCTCCTCGGTCTCCGCGAACTTGCCACGGTAGTGCGGCGGCATATAGGCCTCATTGAACATGAAGCGCTCACCCTTGCTGTTGCGGAGGATGCCGCCTTCGCCGCGCACCGCCTCGGTAACCAGGATGCCGCGCACCCCCGGCGGCCAGAGCATGCCGGTGGGGTGAAACTGCACCATCTCCATATCCATCAGCTCGGCGCCGGCCTCCAATGCCATCGCGGCGCCATCACCGGTGGACTCCCAGGAATTCGAGGTGAACTTGTACATGCGTCCCCAGCCGCCCGTAGCGAGAACCACGGCCTTCGCGCGGAACAGGGTGAAGGCGCCGGTGTGCCGATTGTAGGCAAGCGCGCCCACAACCCGGTTCTCTTCCTTCAGCAGCCGCGTAACTGTCCACTCCATGTAGACTCGCGGCTTCAGCGAGACGGCCTTATCCTGCACCGTCCGTATCAGCTCCAGGCCGGTGCGGTCGCCCACGTGGTTCAGCCGACGGTAGGTGTGCCCGCCGAAGGGCCGCTGCGCGATGAGCCCCTCCGGAGTTCTATCGAAGACCGCGCCGTACTCCTCCAGCTCCAGAACGCGGTCAATGGCCTCCTTGGCAAAGATCTCCACAATGCGGGGATTGTTCAGATACTGCCCGCCCAGCATGGTGTCACGGAAGTGCACCTTCCAGCTGTCGCCCTCGCCCATATTGTTGAGAGCAGCGGCGGCACCCCCTTCCGCCATGACGGTGTGCGCCTTGCCCAACAGAGACTTGCAGATGATGCCGCATGAGAGCCCGGCCTCCAGTACCGAGATCGCCGCGCGGAGGCCGGCGCCGCCCGCGCCTACCACAAGCACATCGTGATCAATGGTCTCGTAGGATTCCATCAGAAGAACCTCACGTTGGGCAGTATCCCGCGCGCCACGAGGTTGACAAAGAGATCCGTAAGCCCCACCCAGATCATGCTGGAGAGCGCGAACTGGGCATGCCTCTCGTTCAGGTAGGTCACCTGCCGCCACAGGCCGTGGCGGGTACGGTTGAGCGCGGAGCAGGAGTAGCAATCCACCCCTCCTCCAACGAGATGCCTGCACGAATGGCAGCCGAATGTGTAGGCCGCGAGCAGCACGATGTTGACCATGAAGACCAGCGAGGCCAGGCTCATGCCGAAACTCTTCTGACCAGTGACGGGATCGGTGTAGATGAAGGTGAGCACGGCATCGTAGGTGAGGATCACGATGAAGACTACGGCGATGTAGAAGGCGTAGCGGTGGAGGTTCTGCAGAACGAACGGGAAGGCCCGCTCGCCCGTGTAGCGCATGCGCGGCTTGGCGAGCGGCTCCGGCACGGCACAGCCCGGCGGATCCAGGAAATACGATCGGTAGTAGGCCTTACGGTAGTAGTAGCACGTCATGCGAAAGGCGAGGGGGAAGACCAGGATATAGATGGCAGGGCTGATAGTTTTGACCCCCAGCAGCGGCACCGAAACCTGGAGGTTGAGAGGAACCAGAGGCGAGTAGAACGGCGAGAGGATGAACGCGCCTCCGCCCAGGGGGTTATCCGGCCTAAGCACGTAGTACTGGTTTTCGAAGGTGCGGTACGTGGTGTAGATGACGAAGAGACCAAACGTTACGGCGAAGATAAGCGGCTCTACCCACCAGCGGTCCCGTCTCGCATTCATGGCGAGGTCGGCTCGTCCGGCCTCCCGGGACTGAGCGGTGTACGAGGTCATTTCAGCACTCCCAGTTTTTCCGCGCCCTCGGCGCGGGAATGCTTTGACGACGCGGCAGCCCGAGCGGACCCCTGATCCGGCGGTCCTGGCCGGGCCGCCAAAAGGTTACCTCATGGCCTTGCGGGGCGTGGCATCCCCGCAGGTGCATGCCGATGGCGCCTGCGGCGATGCGGTTGCGCGCCAATGCCGCACGAATTTGACGAGTCCTGGCAAGAGACCCGCGCCGATGCTCACCTATTGGCTGCTGCTACGGCTCGATCGCCGCGGGCGGGGCTTCCGCCCGCCATGGCGGCGCTCCCGCACCCAGCCTATCCATCTCGGCCACCTTCAATCGAATACAGACAATGAAGGGCTGCTCGTCCGGCACCCAATGGCCATAGGTGGTTGTCACGATAGTGCCATCCGGCGTAAGCACTACACCCGGGTAGGCGCAGTCGGTGCCGCGATAGTTCTTCATCAGGCGTATACGATACTGGCCATCCCTTCCGCGCCGAATATCCTCGTATGTTCCTACCCAGGCCACCCAATCGCCGCGTGTTGGGCTCTCCGAGGCCATGTCGCGAAAGCTGATGAAGAGCCTGCCATCCGGCAGATAGGTCGCGGTATGACGGTCGCCTGTCAACGCCGCGGGCAGCTCCCTGGGCCGCGTCCAGGTCTCACCCTCGTCTCGGGAGAACATGACGTAGGAGTTGCGCACGCGTCGGTTTTCGCGAAGCAGCATGGCCAGTTCGCGCCCATCCGGCGAGCGGATGACCCCGGGCTCGCACAGGTGCACGCTCCGCGTGGAGACGATCTTGGTTGGAGGACCCCAGGTGAGGCCTCCGTCGGCCGACCGCGTCTGATACACCGTGAACAGCCCGGTCGCGGGCGCTTTGGGGTTCAGAAACCGCCCATCGTCGTGGAAGAACGCCGCGTATTGGCCGCCTGCCAGGGCCACCACGCTGGACATCGCCACGATTCCGCCGAAATCACCGATGGGCTTCAGCTCGGACCAGGTGGCGCCGTCATCCTCACTCAGGGCCATCCGGATGGGATAGAGGCCGGAGAAGAGCACCAGGCGGCGCGTGCCGTGGATATCGGTGAGCCGGTAGATCGTAGGGGTCTCTTTCGAGGTAGCCCAGCTTGGCGGAGTGGGCAGCCGGTCTGACCAGGTGCGCCCGGCATCCGCCGAGCGCTTGTACACAATCGCGCCCTTGCCGTGGCCCTTGGGATAGACGCAGAGCAGCGTGCGCCCGTCCTCCAACAGCACCGTGGACGGGTGCCCAAGATACTGCCCCGCCTCCCGATCCACGGTTACCTGAAGATCCGTTCTGTTGGCCAGATCTATTGCGCGAATGTCCAAGCGGTCGGCCGCCCCTCCTCTGCTCACTCCGGCCGCAACGCACAGCACCGGCAACAGTGCGCGCGAACAGAGCGCTATCCCTCGACCTCTCACGCACTCCATGCGAATTAGGGAAAGATGCCGCGCTTCACGGTGGCATCCGCCACGCGCGAGACACCGATGACGTAGGCCGCGGTACGCATATCCAGCTTGTCGCGGTCGGCCACACGGGCCACATCATGAAAGGCGCGAAGCAGCATCTGCTCCATGCGGCGGTTCACCTCGGCCTCGTCCCAGAAGAAGCACTGGAGGTCCTGAACCCACTCGAAGTAACTCACTATCACGCCGCCGGCATTGGCCAGCACATCCGGTATCAGCAGAATACCGCGATCCTGCAGTATACGGTCCGCCGCCGGCGTGGTGGGACCGTTGGCGCCTTCCACTATCAGCTTCGCCTGGATGAGGTCGGCGTTATCGGTTGTGATCTGGTTCTCCGTGGCGGCGGGCACAAGGATGTCCACCGGCAGCTCCAGGACTTCGCTGCTGGAGAGTGCCTCCCCCTCGCCGTGTGTTGTGAGCGTGCCATCGCGGTGCGCGCACGCCATCAGCGCCTCCACATCCAGCCCCTTGGGGTTGTAGATGCCGCCCATGCTGTCGGAGAGCGCCACAATCCGCACGCCCATCTCGCTCAATATGCGCGCCGCCACGCTGCCCACATTGCCGAAGCCCTGCACCGCGGCCGTGGCGCCATCGAGGCGCAGACCGATGCGGCTGGCCGCCTCGCGAGCCACAAGGGCCACACCCCGCCCGGTGGCCTCCACGCGCCCCTCCGATCCGCCAATCTCGATAGGCTTTCCGGTAACCACGGCCGGCTCCGTGTGGCCCTTGAGCATGGAGTAGGTATCCATCACCCATGCCATCACCTGGGCATTGGTGGCCGCGTCGGGAGCGGGAATGTCGGTGTCCGGCCCGATGACGATGCTTATTTCCGCCGTGTACCTGCGCGTCAGCCGCTCAAGCTCTGCAAGGGAGAGCGTCTTCGGGTCGCAGAGAACGCCCCCCTTGGCGCCGCCAAACGGAATATTCACGATGGCGCACTTCCACGTCATCCACATGGCGAGCGCGCGCACTTCGTCCAGGTCGGTGTGCGGGCTGTAGCGGATTCCGCCCTTGCTCGGGCCGCGCGCAACGTTGTGCTGCACCCGATAACCGGTGAAGACCCGCACATCGCCATTGTCCATCTTCACCGGGAAATGTGCCGTGAGTTCTCTCTGCGGAACCTTCAGTATCTCGTGCATGCCGGGACTGAGGCCGATGTGCTCGACCGCAATCTCCAGCTGCTGGAGCGCGTTCTCGTACGGGTTGGTGCTCTCCCGTGCCGCGCCTTTGCGGCCTGACCGTTCCAGAAGCGCTGACACACCCATCGATTCCTCCTCGAATCTGCGGGCCGTGCATAAAGGCTTGCTGCCCATCGCTCTCGACGAGCCCTCTAGAATTCGCCCTCCGCTCGTCGAGTCCTTCTCCACCTATTGTATCGGATGCCCGGCACACCCCGCGCAGCCGTGTATTCTGCCTGTGAGGCGCCGTGCCGCCGGCTCCCATTTCGGGAAGAGCGCGAAGGGTAGAATAGCAGCGCCATGAGTCTGCTCATTGCCTCGCGAGTAGCCGTCGCCTACGGCATGAATACGGTCTTGAACGGTGTGGACCTGCGCCTGGAGTGGGGCCGCAGGATCGGCCTCGTCGGCCGAAATGGCTCCGGAAAGACCACTCTGCTGCGCGTTCTGGCGGGGCTGCAGGAGCCCGACTCAGGCCAGGTTACCCTCCGCGAAGGGGTGCGCGTCGGCTACCTGCGGCAGGAGCAGATGGTGGAGCATGGCTGGACCGTCTACGAGGAGGCTTGCGACGCCTTCGCGCCGGTCTTGGCCATGGAACGGCGCCTTGCGGAACTGCAGGAGCGCATGGCGCAGGCGAGTCAAGGTGAGCTTCCGGAGGTTCTGAATGAATACGCCCTCCTGCACGACCGTTTCGAGGCGATGGGCGGCTACGGTAACCTTCGCGACATCCCGAGGGTGCTGCAGCGCCTCGGGTTCGGCGAAACGGACCTCGCCAAACCCACGGCGCGCCTCTCCGGAGGCGAGAAGACCCGCCTGGCGCTCGCGCGGCTGCTGCTTTCCGCCCCGGATATCCTCCTCCTGGACGAGCCCACGAACCACCTGGACCTGGAAGCCACGGAGTGGCTGGAAAGCTTTCTGAGCCAGTTTGGCGGCGCCATTCTTCTGGTGTCCCACGACCGTTTCATGTTGGAGACGGTGGTCAATCAGATTGCCGAGTTGGACCGCGGTGCCCTCACCCTCTATACCGGAGCCTTCTCGGCCTACTGGAACCAGCGCGAGGAGCGGCGCAAGCGGCAGCAGGAGCTCTACGAGCGGGACCAAGCGGAGATTGCCCGGCTCGAGGCCTTCTTTGAGAAGTGGAAGAATACGCCGAGCAGACGCAGCCAGGCGCTGATGCGCCGCCGCCAAGCGGAGAGACTGCGCGCCAATGCAACGGAGCGCCCCACCACGGACCTGCGCTCCATGCGGCTGAAGGCGCAGCCTGCCCAGAGAAGCGCCCAAGTCGCGGCGGTGTTTGAGCAGGCGGGAGTGGCCTTCGGTGAGCGTACACTCTTTGACAATGTCTCCCTCACGGTGTACCGCGGCGACCGAATCGGCATCGTGGGACCCAATGGCGCCGGGAAATCTACGCTCATCCGGCTGCTCATCGGCGAGGAGAACCCCACACGGGGCAGCGCCCGGCTGGGCGAGCAGGTGGTCTTCGGCTATTTCGCGCAAGAAGCCTCTGACCTCGACCATGAGGAAACCGTGCTCGAGAACCTGCTGAACGCGGCAGATATGACCGTGCAGGAGGCGCGACGCTATCTCGGCGGCTTCCTCTTCACGGGAGAGGATCCCTTCAAGCTGGTGCGCGATCTCTCGGGCGGCGAGAAGAATCGGCTCTCGCTCGCCCGACTGCTCGCGCGAAGACCGAATCTGCTCATCCTCGACGAGCCGACCAACCATCTGGACATCGCGGCGCGCCCCGCGCTCACCGAGATGCTGAGGCAGTACACCGGAACGCTCCTGCTCGTCTCCCACGACCGCTACCTGTTGGACCAGGTAACCAGCCGCACGCTGGAAGTGGCGGATGGCTCCGTGCGCCTGTACGATGCCCCCTTCAGCCGCTACAAGGCTCTGAAGGAGACCCAGCAGCAGCGCGAGGCCCGCGCCGTACAGACCCGACTGCGCCCCGAGACAACGGAGCGAGCAAGTGTGACCGCCGGCATGAACTCGCATGAGCTCTCCCGGGCGCGCAGAAGGGTGCTGCAGGAAATCGCCAAGCTCGAGGACAGGGTGAGCCAGACAGAGGACTGGGTCAAGAGGATTGAGGAGGTGCTCTCCGCGCCTGCCCCCGGAGATGATCTGGTCGCCCTCGCCCGCGACTACGAACGCGCGCAGCAGGAGCTGGCGCAGTCGTTGGCGGATTGGGAAGAGGCCAACGCGCGCGCCGAGGCCCTGGGCGCGATACAATAGCTCGCCTTGCGAGAAGGAAGCTCGCCGATGTGGAGTCCGCCAATGAACGAACGACCGGCGCCAGTGGATGTGGAGGTGCCCGAGGATATCCGGCGAATCTGGGAGGAGTACGGCACGCCGATTGTCAAGATACCGGACCCAGTGCTGCGCCAGGTGGCCTTGCCTGTTACAAAACCGACCTCCGAGATACGGGACCTGGTGGAGGGCATGAAGGCGGCCATGCGCGGAGCGCATGGTGTCGGATTGGCCGCGCCGCAGATGGGGGTGCCCCTTCGCCTCTTCATCTATCAGCTGCCTGAGGAGAACG
Source organism: uncultured Chthonomonadales bacterium (assembly GCA_964526545.1). Taxonomy (GTDB): domain Bacteria; phylum Armatimonadota; class Chthonomonadetes; order Chthonomonadales; family CAJBBX01; genus CAZGLN01. Next base: position 913 of record CAZGLN010000008.1, on the reverse strand, counting down.
CGCCCCTGCGGGTGGTTCTCAACCCGCGGATTGTGCAGGCGAAGGGCGAACAGGTGGGCCCGGAGGGATGCCTCAGCATCCCGATGCTGCAAGGCGATGTGAAGCGCGCCTTCGAGATTACTCTCAAGGGGCAGGATATGCTCGGCCGCCCCTTCAAGCGGCGCGCCACGGAGTTTGAAGCGAGAGTCATCCAGCACGAGTACGACCACCTGGAGGGCATCCTCTTTACCGACCGGGCCGATCCCGAGACACTGCACTGGCTGCTGCCCGACGAGGCGGCGGAAGAGCAGGACGTGATCGGCTAGACCAGCGAGAGCGGGGTGCATGCCCTCCGTTGGAGGACTGCCCCATGCGAATAGCGATTGCACTTGCCGCCCTCTCGGCCGCGCCTATGCCCGCCAACGCACAGCACGTACGTGCCGCGCTGGACCCCTCCGAGCCCGTAGGCCGGCGGCCCTACGAGATGGTCTGGGCCAACCGCAAGGAGAGCCATCCTCCTGCCATCACGTTCTCCTCGCTTGAAGGCTGGAGAATGGAAGTCTCCGGCGGCGCGGCGGCGGAACTCCAGCTCACTCGTTCACAAGACGTCTGGGATCGCCCCGTGGCGCGGCTCCGCTACCGTGGCGAGGGCTCCGCCGCCAGCAGCCCGCTCATCTCCATCCTGCCGCCCAGACCCATCCAGTCGTCCGATACGGCCGAGGCCGTCACCATGTGGGTCTACGGCAACCGATGGGATTGGGAGAACCCTCCAGGCACTCCTCCCGTGCGCATCGTGGCTCACCTTCGCGGCGCGAACGGCGCCCAGGCGCAGGTGCTAGTGGATACCGTGCGCTGGCAGGAGTGGTGGCTGCTGAGGCGCCGCATACCGGAGACGCTCTTACGTCCCGTCACGCTCGAGCGGCTGGACTTCCTG
>CAZGLN010000007.1:14616-32198 GCA_964526545.1 uncultured Chthonomonadales bacterium | reverse complement strand
AGAGGGCCTGCGAATCGCGCGGCAGCACCACAGGGTCCGGCTCGTTGGGAAGGATGAGCAGCTCGAAGCGCTTCGCCAATCCGCACACGGGAAGCGCTGTCTCGCCAGAGCCTTCCGCTCCGCCCCGCGTGGGCACCGTGAAGCCCGCGGCCTCGATGGCGGCGACCGCGGAGGAGACCTGCCCCCGGCCGCCATCCACGATAATCAGGTCCGGCAAGTGATGAAACTTGGGATTGCCTGCCCGCGCCTCCTTCAGTCTGCGGAGCAGTACCTCGCGCATCATGGCGTAGTCGTCCGGCTTGCCCTCGTGGCAGCGAATCTTGAACCGGCGGTACTCCATCTTCGCCATCTGGCCCGACTCGCACACTACCATGGAGCCCACGAAGTGATCGCCCTGGAAATTGGAGATGTCGTAGCATTCGATGCGTCGGGGAGGTTCGGGCAGGCCCAGCGCCTCCGCCAGCTCCTTGAGCGCGCGCTCCGTATTGCCCAGCTTGGCGCGCATCTCCGCCCGAATCTGCACCATGGCCTGGGAGGCATTCTCGGCGGCCATCTCCACCAGCCGCTTCTTGTCGCCCCGCACCGGCACCGTGATCTCCACCTTGCCGCCGCGCTTCTGCCGCAGCCAGGATTGCACGATAGTGGTCTCGTCAATATCGCACGGCAGCAGGATCTCCTGCGGCACATAGGCGGCGTTCTGGTAGTACTGCTTCACGAACTCCTGCACGGCAACATTCGGCGCCTCGTCGCCCTCGGTGCCCTCCAGTAAGTAGTGGTTCTGACCAATCAGCTTGCCGCCCCGAATGTAGAACATCTGCACGCAGGCGCCGCCCTCCTCCGCCACCAGCGCGATGACGTCCTGATCCGTCATGCGCGTGGAGATCACCTTCTGGCGCGTGCGCACCTGGTTGACGGCCTCTATCTGGTCGCGCAGCCGGGCGGCCAGCTCGAACTCCAGCTCCTCGGCGGCGGCCTCCATGCGGCGGCGCAGGTCCTTGAGCAGGCGATCCTCCTTGCCCTCCAGGAAGGCGATCACATTGCGGACCGCCGCGGCGTATTCCTGACGATCGGCCTTGCCCGCGCAGGGAGCCAGGCATTGGCCCATGTGAAAGTAGAGGCAGGGCTTCTGCACGGGGCGGCCGTCGAAGGGCTTGCCGCACGAGACGATGGGGAAGAGCTTGTTCAGGATCTCCATGGTGGCGTAGACCGCGCGCGAGCCGGAGTACGGGCCGAAGTAGCGGTTGCCGTCACTGCGCACGCGCCGCGTGAGCAAGAGCCGGGGAAAGGGCTCGGAGGTGGTTACGCAGAGGTAGGGGTAGTGCTTATCGTCGCGGAGGCGGACGTTGTAGTGCGGCTGATACTTCTTGATGAGGCTGCATTCGAGGACAAGCGCCTCCAGTTCCGTCTCGGTAACGATGGTCTCCAGATCGCGCACGGCGTGCACGAGTCTGCGGATGCGCAGGCCATGGTTGGCGCTCTTCTGGAAGTAGGAGCGTACGCGGCTGCGCAGGTTGACCGCCTTGCCGACGTAGAGGATTGTTCCGCCCGAATCCTTGAAGAGATAGCACCCGGGCCGCGTGGGCAGGGTGTCCAGCTTCTCGGCGAGGTTTGCAGTCAGGCCATCACGCATACAAGATTATACGCATATCGTAGCGCGGCCCCTACGTGCTGAAGAGGCGGCGCGCCCGGACCGCCGCGGCGTTGAAGCGATTGAGCCCGCGAAGCAGGAATAGGGACGGCCAGGCGCGAAAACACGTGGCCAGAGCCGAACGCGTCGGCTCGCGGACCCACGCAACGTGGTCTGTCGCGGTCGCAGAGAACAACCAACTCGTTATTGGGAGGCATGACTCATGAGTTCCGCGGCATCGGACGCTCCGAACGCGCCGGCCCAACTCGACGGGCAGAACAAGATGCTCTTCTGGGCCTGCTTCGCCGCCCTGGTCGCCACCTCGTTCGCTTTCGTTACGCGGTCCATGCTGATTGGGCAGTGGGCCACGGAGTTCAACCTGAACGAGACACAGAAGGGCGAGATCCTGGGCGCGGGGCTCTGGCCATTCTCCATCAGCATCATCCTCTTCAGTCTGGTGATTGACAAGATTGGCTATGGCAAGGCGATGATCTTCGCTTTCGTGTGCCATATCCTCTTCGCGGCAATCACCATCACGGCCACGGGCTATACGGCCCTCTATTGGGGCTCGCTCCTGGGCGCTCTCGCGGCGGGCACCGTGGAAGCCGTCATCAATCCCGTGGTCGCCACCCTCTTCCCGCGCGAAAAGGTGAAGTGGCTCAGCATCCTCCATGCCGGCTGGCCGGGCGGCCTGGTGCTGGGAGGTCTGCTTGCGCTCTTCATGGGGGAGGGCACGAACTGGAAGTACAAGATCGCGCTGGTCTTCATCCCCACCATCCTCTACGGCGTCCTGATGCTGGGCAAGAAGTTCCCGGTGCATGAGCGCGTGGCGGCCGGAGTGTCCTACCGCGACATGCTGAGGGAGTTCGGGGTCATCAGCGCGCTGCTCGTCTCGTTCCTGATGTTCTCGGAACTCGGCAGGGTGTTCGACTTCCCGGTGTGGCTCACCTGGACGCTCATCGTGGCCGCCACCGTGGTCTACGGCTTTGCCACCGGCTGGGCGCCGGGGCGCGGGCTCTTCATCATCCTCGTGCTGATCATGATTCCGCTGGCCACCACGGAGCTGGGAACGGACACCTGGGTGACCGACCTGATGACTCCCGAGATGGCGAAGCTCGGTCTGCAGGCCGGCTGGATTCTGGTCTACACCTCGCTCATCATGATGATCCTGCGGTTCTGCGCCGGCTCCATCGTGCACAGGCTCTCGCCGCTTGGGCTGCTCTCCATCGCGGCGTTTCTGGCGATGATCGGCCTCATCTTCCTCTCGAAGGCCGCCGGATTCACCATTCTGATCGCCGCGACCATCTACGGCATCGGCAAGACCTTCTTCTGGCCGGCGATGCTAGGAGTAGTCTCGGAGAGGTTCCCGAAGGGCGGCGCGCTCACCATCAACGGCATCGCCGGCATCGGCATGCTGGGAGTGGGCACGGTGGGCGCGGTATTCCTCGGATACATCCAGGACAGCTCGGTGAATGCGAAGCTGCAGAAGGAGAACCCGGCCATTCACCAGACCGTGAGCGCCGAGAAGAAGTGGGTCTTCGGCACCTACACCTTCGTGGATCCGTAGAAGGTGAAAACGGTAAGCGAACCGGAGCACCAGGAGATAACCAAACTGAGCGAGGAGGCCAAGAAGGAGGCCCTGCTGGCGGTGGCCATCTTCCCGGCGATTATGCTGGTCTCCTACCTGCTGCTGATGGCCTACTTCAAGAGCATTGGAGGGTACCGAGCGGTAGACATATCGGAAGCGGGGTAGCGGAGCCCGGGCTCCGCGCCCCGGAGGGCAGGCGTCTCGAGGGGATCCGGAATGGGTCCCCTCGTTTTTCACACGCCTTCTGCGTCTTTGGGGCATGCATGCGGCCGAGTTGGCACGATGAATGCATGGTTCCTCTTGTGAGCCGCGCAGCCGCATGGCGGCGAGGCGGCCGTGCGACCTGCCCGTTCGTATGAGGGCACGGCGCATCTGGCGAGGAGGAGGCGCCCTATGGCGCGATTAGCAACCTCCGCCGCGCGAGCGGGCGCTCTGTATGCCGGGGTGCCCGCTTCCGATCTCCTCCCACGCGCTGCCCTTTCCGCCGCAGCACGCGCGGTCGCCCCTCGTTTTGACACCACCGGTGCCGCCGGGATATAATGCGGCCGTAGATGCCCTCGTAGCTCAGAGGATAGAGCGCCGGCCTCCGGAGCCGGGTGCACAGGTTCGATTCCTGTCGAGGGCGCCCTCGGCCGGGGCCGTCGCGTTATGCGGCGGCCCCGCATTGTTACCAGGTTGGCACGGAATCTGCACCTCCACTGCGTGTCAACAGGGGCGCCCGCCCCCATCTAAACGCGCGCGCGGATTGTGCCGATAATCCTGCCGGCATCCCCGCGTCTTAAGGAACCCGCTCGCATGAACATCTGCGTCATTGGCACTGGATACGTTGGTCTCGTCACCGGATCGGTCTTCGCGGATCTCGGCAACGAAGTGATTTGCGTGGATAGGGACGAGGAGAAGGTCGCCATGCTCCGCCGCGGCGAAATGCCCATCTACGAGCCCGGCCTCGAGGAGATGGTGGCCCGCAACGTGGCCGACAACCGTCTCAGCTTCACCACCGACCTTGACGAGGGCGTCTCCGCGGCGGATGTGGTCTTCATCTGCGTGGGCACTCCGCCCACCCCCTCCGGCGAGCCGGACATGACTCAAGTGGAGGAGGCCGCCCGCGGCATAGCGCGCTCACTCAACCGCTACAAGGTGGTTGTCAACAAGAGCACCGTGCCCGTGGGTACGGGCGACCGCGTGCGCGAGATTATCGAGGTGAACCGCCGGCGCAACGTGGATTTTGACGTTGTCTCCAATCCCGAGTTTCTGCGCGAAGGTTCCGCCATCAACGATACGCTCTACCCGGACCGCATTGTCATCGGTGCGCCGAACCAGGTGGTGGCGATGAAGATTCTGGAGCTCTACGCCCCCCTCGAGCGGCCCATGCTCATCACGGACGTGGCCTCCGCCGAGATGATAAAGTACGCTTCCAATGCCTTCCTGGCCACCAAGATCTCCTTCATCAACGCCATCGCCAATATCTGCGACCGCGCCGGGGCGGATGTAACCCAGGTAACCAAGGGCATGGGCTACGACAAGCGCATCGGCGCCGGCTTTCTGCAGGCGGGACTGGGCTATGGAGGCTCCTGCTTCCCGAAGGATACGCTGGCGCTCATCAACACGGCGGACAAACTGGGCTATGACTTCCGCCTCTTGAAGTCGGTGGTCCAGGTGAACGAGGAGCAGACCCGCCGATTCCTGGACCGGATGGAGTGCGCGCTGGAAGGCTTTGAGGGCAAGACCATCGCGGTGCTCGGCATCGCCTTCAAGCCGAACACCGACGACCTGCGCGACGCCAAGTCTCTGGAGATCATCTCCCACCTGCTGGCATCCGGTGCCACGGTGCGCGCCTACGATCCCATCGCCATGGAGAAGGCGAAGGCGATCTTCCCGCAGATAGCCTACGGCGAGAATGCCTACGACGCCGTGGACGGCGCGGATGCCGCGATCATCGTGACGGAGTGGAACGAGTTCCGCTACCTGAATCTCGAGCGCATGAAGGCCGCCATGAAGAGGCCGCTCGTTTTCGACGGCCGCAACCTGCTGGATCCGGTCCGGCTGGCCAGAATGGGGTTTGAGTATCACGGAGTGGGCCGCGGCAGCGCGTGCAACGGCACAGCAAAGTAGCTGTCTGTCGGCGGAAGCAGGCACAGAAAGGATACGGAGTGGGTCATGCCGTTACTGGCTCGGGTATTCGGGTTCCCCCGGAATGCGGCCTATGCGCGCGCCTCACGGCTCTTTGATCAGGGGCTCTACGAGGAAGCCATCGAGGAGTACCAGCGGGCTTGCGAAGAATCGGGCGGCGATGCGCTGACTGCGCGCCTGGCTCGCTTCTATCTCGCTGAGTCGCACGCGAAGCTGGGAGAGCACGCCCTGGCAATGCGCGCCTGGGAACGCGCGGAGGCGCACTACCAGGCCGCGCTCTCCATCCACCCGCACTACCCCGACCTCCACTACAACCTGGCCCTTGCGCGCCGCGGCCGAAGTGCCGCCTCCGAAGCCCTTGATGCGCTGGAGACGGCGCTCACGCTAAACCCGCGTTTCGCCAAGGCCTATTTCCTGCGCGGGCTCCTGCGCTATGCGGCCGGCAACACCGAGGAGGCACTGGGGGATTTCGCCTCGGCCGCCGAGATCGAACCTGGATACCTCAATCCCAGTTTCCGGCAGGCGCGAGCCCTCCATGATCTGGGAGACTTCCAGTCCGCACAGAAGCTGTTCGAGGCGGCCGCCGCGACCCGTGTGGACGATATCCAGTTCCATCTGAAGCTCGGCGACCAGCTCTTCGCGAAGGACCAGGTGGACGCCGCGATAGACGAATATGTGAAGGCGCTGGAGATCAATCCCGCCTACGCGGATGTCCAGTGCCGTCTGGGAATGGCGCTCAGCGCGCGCGGCAAGCCGGACCAGGCGGCCGCCGCGTTCCGGTGCGCTCTGGAAGCGAACCCGGAGTACGTGGAGGCACGCACGTTTCTCGGACTGGCCCTGCGGGAGATGGGCAAGCCCGCGGAGGCTGCCGCGGAGTTCGAGCAGGTGCTGGCGCTGGAGCCTGACAACCCTATCGCCCTCCAGAACCTCAACGACCTTCGCCAGGCCGCCGCCTAGCGGGTCGCCGGCGCTGCCGCCTCTTCGGCTCGGTGGAGGCACATCACAACAGCATGGGGCCATAATGGGCCGGCTCCTCAAACCCGTGAGCACCCTGCCTCCCGGGTCGGGCGGTTGACTTCGCGGGGATCGCCCTGCATAATGGGCGCATCGTGCTTGCCCTGGTGAGTCTACCGGCGTGACATCCTCCGTTCGGCGCTCCGCAACGCGCCGCATTGCCCGCGTGCAGATGGCTGTGGACGAGTATCCGCTCGCCCAGGCGGCCAGGCTGATGGCGCGATTCGACCTGCCCCGTCCGCTGGAAGCCTTCGACTTTCCAGAGAAGGGCAATATCAACCAGCACACCTACATCGTCCGCTCTGGGCGGGGCGGCACCGACGAGTACCTTCTCCAGAAGATTAACCAGGCGGTCTTCATCCGGCCGAAGAACGTGATGGCCGCGATGATTGAGTGCCTGCGCGCGCAGAACGAAGCGCTGCGCATGCAGCCCCTGCCGCCCGGCGAGGAGTGGGTGACCATTCATCTCATCCCCACGCTCGATGGCCGGGACTACCTGGAGACCTGTGAGGGGAGGCGCGAGGGCGTTTGGCGCATGATGGAGCGCATACCGAACGCCATCACCTACAAGAGCCTCTCCGAGCTGCCCACCGTGGAGGAGCAGCTCCGCGTAGCCAGCGAGGCCGGACGTGGGCTGGCCCTCTTCGGCAACCTGACCCAGGGAATGCAGTTAAAGGATTTGGAAAACCCCCTGCCAGGGTATCGCGACACGCGGATCTATTTCGATCAGCTCCGGTCCGTGCTCGCCCATACGCCGGATCTGGAATCCGCCAGGCCCTATCTGCCACCCGATGCGGTGGTGTGCGCCAGCGTAGAGAGCCACTTCCACCTCCACTGTTCGCATGCCGAGCACCTGCGCCGCCTGAACGATCCGGAGGTGCGCGCGCTGCTGGAGATTGCGGAGAGCAGCCTGGAGTTCGGCCTGCGCCTGCAAGAGGACCGTGAAGCCGGGGCCATCCGGACCGTCGCGGTCCATGGCGATACCAAACTGGATAACTTCCTCTTCGATGCCCGCACCGGCCGCGCCAAGGCCCTGGTGGACCTGGACACCATCATGCCCCATACCTGGCTCTCGGACTGGGGCGATATGGTGCGCTCGCTGGTAAACGTGGCGGGCGAGAAGGAGCCGGACCCTGGGCGCGTGCAGGTGGACATGGCTATCTACGAGGCGATCGCCCGGGGCTTCCTGCGTACCGCGCGTGGATTGCCGCGCGCGGAGACGCAGAGAATGCACGACGCCGTGCGCACCATTGCGCTGGAGCTGGGGGTGCGCTTCCTCTCCGACTATCTGCGCGGCGATAGCTACTTCCTCGTCGGCCCGGCGGATCCGCCGGATATCAACCTCATCCGCGCGCGTGTGCAGCTCACGCTGTACCAGCGCCTGACGGAGCGGGCCGAAGAGGCCGAGGAGGTCCTGAGCCAATGCGCCAACTGAAGATCGGGCCTTCCGGCATCCGCGGCGTGGTAGGCGATGGGCTCACGCCGGAGCTGCTGGTAGATTTCGCCTGCGCTTTCGGCACCTGGTGCGACGGCGGGTCTATCGTGATCGGGCACGACTCGCGCCGCTCCTCGCCCATGGCGCACTCCGCGGTACTCTCCGGCCTGCTGGCCACGGGAGTCGAGGTGGTGGACCTTGGCCTGAGTCCCACTCCGCTCATCTCGTTTGCCGTGCGCGAGCTGGGCGCGGCCGGCGGCATCTCCATCTCTGGCAGCCACAACGACGCGCGCTGGAATGCGCTCAAGTTTCTGGGGCCCGACGGCGCGCACCTGAACGCCGTTAAGAGCGAGGAGCTGCTCGACACCTTCCACGCCCGGGACTTCGCGCGCGCTCCCTGGGAGAAGATACGCAAGGCGGTGCCAGCAAGCGGCATTGAGGATCGGTACATCGAGTGCCTTCTCGCCTGGCTGGACGCGGATGCCATTCGCTCAAGGCGTTTCCGGATTGTGGTGGACCTCTGCAACGGCGCCTGCGCCGGCGTAACCAGGCGCCTGCTGGATGCGCTGCGCTGCGAGATGGTTCCCCTCAATCTGGAGGCGACGGGCGAGTTCGCGCACCCGCCCGCGCCCAACCCCGCCAATATGCGCCAGCTCGCCACGCTCATCCAGCCGCTGGAGGTGGACCTCGGAGTGGCGCTCAATGTGGATGGCGACCGCGCCGGCTTCGTAACGGCGGGCGGCGAGCCGCTCTCCGAGGAGTTCACCTTGCCCCTTGCGGCGCGAGCGCGCATGCGCCGCCGGCCAGGACCCATCGTTACCAGCCTCTCCACTTCGCGCATGGTGGAGGGCGTGGCGCGGGAGGCGGGCCAGCAGGTGATGCGCACGAACGTCGGCGAGGGCCATGTGATGGATAGAGGGCTCACGGAGGAGGCGAGCATCGCGGGCGAGGGTTCCGGCGGGGTGGCGATACTGCCCAACTCCATGACCTACGATGCGCTGCTGACCCTGGGTGTCATCCTGGAGTGGCTGGCGGTCAACGACCAGTCGCTGAAGAGCGCCACGCAGGAGCTTCCCTCCTACACCATGCGCAAGGGCGAAATCCCCTGCACGCCGGATGCGGTGCACCGCGTGCTCGAACGCTTCCGGCGTGCCTACGAAGGGCGCGGGGCGCAACTGGAGGATGGCGTGCGGCTGGAATGGGACGATGCGTGGATACACGTGCGCGCCTCCAACACGGAGCCCATTCTGCGAGTTATCGCCGAGGCCGAAGCACCGGAACGCGCCGATGAGCTCTACCAGGAAGCGATGGGTTTTGCCAGGCGAACAATCCACCTGCACTCGGACTGACGCGGCGTGGCCGAAAGAGGAGGGGCTGGAAGGTTGGCACGCAGACTATCCTTGAAGATAAGCGTGGCCGGAGTGCGGGGAATCGTGGGCGAGTCGCTCACGCCTCAGCTCGTAACCTCCTACGCGGCTGCCTTCGGCACCTACTGCGGCGCTGGACCGGTGCTGATAGGCTCCGACACGCGGCCGTCGCGCGAGATGGTGAAGCACGCGGCGATTGCGGGCCTCCTCAGCGTGGGCTGCACTCCTGTGGATGTGGGTATTGTCCCGGTGCCCGCGCTGCAGTTCCACGTGCGCAAGACCGGCGCCTTCGGCGCTATCTGCATCAGCGCGAGCCACAACCCCATCGAATGGAACGCGCTCAAGTTCATCGGACCGGATGGCATCGTCCTGCGTCCCAACCAGAGCGAGGAGCTTACGGACCTCTACCACCAGGGGTTCTATCCGCGGGTAACCGCCGCGGAGATTGCCGAGACACGCCTGGATCACACCGTGCTCTCCGCGCACCGCGAGGCGGTGATCGCGCTGATTGATGCCGAACACGTACGCCGACGGGGCTTTCGTATCGTGGCGGACTGCACCAACGGAGCCGCCTCCCTGGCGATGCCGGAGTTCCTGCGCGCGCTCGGGTGCGAAGTGATCGAACTGAACACCGACATGGACGAGCCCTTCCCGCGCAATCCGGAACCCCTCCCGGAGAATATCGGCGGCCTCTGCACGTTGGTGCGCGAGTCCGGCGCGGATATGGGGATTGCGCTGGATGCGGATGCGGACCGACTGGCACTGGTGAATGAGCTCGGCGAACCGCTGGGGGAGGATTGCACCATCGCCCTGGCCGCGAGACACTACCTGAAACGCAGAAAGTCGCCCATCGTCGTCAACGTCTCCACCAGCCGAATCGTGGACGACGTGGCGGCCGAGCAGGGCTGCGCCGTCTATCGCACCCGTGTGGGCGAAATCCATGTGGTGAAGAGGATGATAGAAGTCGGCGCGGAGATCGGCGGCGAGCACAACGGCGGCGTGATTCTGCGGGAGGTAAACCCCTGCCGCGACAGCTTCGTGGGGATGGCGCTGCTGCTGGAATCGCTTGCGGAGGAGGGGCGCACCCTCTCCGAATTGCGCGGCCTCCTGCCGCACTACGCCACAGTGAAGGCCAAAGTGGAGTGCTTGCCTCGCGAGGTTGCGCCCTACCTGCGCGCCCTGCAGCAGCTCTTCGCGGGAGAGCAGATGGATACCACCGACGGCCTCACCGTGCTCTGGCCGGATAGATGGCTTCAGGCGCGGCCATCCAACACCGAGCCGGTGCTGAGGATTACCGCAGAGGCGCCTACGGAGCACGAGGCGGAAGTGCTGGTGCGTGAGGCGCTGGACTGCATCAAACCCACCCTCTAGTCATGCAGACCCACGAACCAGAAGCCAGCCTTCCGACGGTCCACGCCAGGGGCACGCCCTCCCAGGGCAATCCAGTGTGCGCCGAAGTGGATTCGGAGGGCAACGGGCGTCTCCTGGCCGGCCGATCGTTCGCCGCCGGCGACATCCTCTTCAAACTGGAGGGCTCTCTGGAAGACAGACCCTCCCGGCACTCGGTGCAGATCGGCGAGCTTCTGCATGTGCGGCCAGACTCGGAGGGCCGGCCTGAACGCGTGCTCTGGCGCTACATGAATCACTCCTGCGAGCCCTCCGTGGCTATCCGCGGCATCGAGGTGGTGGCTTTGCGCAGCCTGGAACCGGGCGAGGAGATCACCTTCGACTACTGCACCACGGAGGCGATGCTCATCAGCCCCTTCGCCTGCGCATGCCAGGCAGCCGCCTGCCGCAAGTGGATTGCCGGCTTTCTTGCTCTCACGCCGGAGCAGCGCGCAAGCCTGCTGCCGGTCGCCGCGCCCCACCTGGCCGCGCTGCAGGCATCCGCTCCGGAGGAGAGGTCAGCTCCTCCCCATGACTAGGTCGGCGGGCGGTGAACTGCGAGATCCGCGAATCGGCTTCAGCGCGATCCCGGATTCGCCGCGGCCACGAAAGGATAACTTATCTTGATTCACCGACCCACGCGCCGCCAGGCGCTGCAGGAGGCACTCATGACTGCCGCAGCCGCATCCACCGCCATGGCCTCGCATGGAGCAGGCGCCCCGCCGACAAGCCTTCCGAGCGCGCGACCGGAGCAACTGGGGATTGACCCCCGCGGCATCATGGCATTTCTCGACCAAGTGGAGCGAACCGTCGGCGGCCTCCACGGCATGATGCTGCTGCGGCATGGCAAGGTGGCGGCCAGGGCGTGGTGGCGGCCCTACACGGCCCGCGCCCCCCACATGCTCTTTTCGCTCACCAAGAGCTTCACGAGCACCGCGGCGGGCTTCGCCGTGCACGATGGCAAACTGGCGTTGGATGCGCCGGTCCTCTCCTTCTTTCCGGACCGCGCGCCGGCCCAGCCGGATGCGAATATGCGCGCCATGCAGGTGCGCCACCTGCTCACCATGACAACCGGCCACGATCAGGACGCTACCGGCCCCATGACCAGAGCGGAGGATGGCGACTGGGTGCGTGCTTTCCTCCACCTGCCCGTGGAGCATCCGCCCGGAACGAAGTTCGTCTACAACAGCGCGGCGTCGCACATGGTCTCGGCTATCGTGCAGCAGGTGATGGGTCAGCCGATCCACCTCCTGCTGAGGGAGCGGCTCTTCCAGCCCCTCGGCATCTCTGGAGAGCAGTGGCAGAAGGACCCGAAGGGCATCGCATTAGGGGGATGGGGGCTCAGCCTCACCACGGAGGGCGTCGCGCGCTTTGGCCAGATGCTGCTCCAGGGCGGAGTCTGGGAAGAAAGGCAGTTGGTGCCCGCAGATTGGGTAGCCCAGGCCACCTCTCGCCAGGTGAGCAACGGCACGGACCCCAACAGCGACTGGGCGCAGGGTTATGGCTACCAGTTCTGGCGCTGCCGGCACGGCGCGTACCGAGGCGACGGAGCCTTCGGCCAGTTTTGCGTGGTCATGCCGGAGCAGGATGCCGTCCTGGCCATCACCAGCGGGGTGCCGGACATGGGCGCCGTGCTGCAGGCGGCTTGGGACCGGCTTCTGCCCGCCATGCGTCCATCCTCCCTTCGCCCCGACCGCGGCGAGAGCGAAGCGCTGCAGGCGATGCTGCGCGGGCGCGCCCTGGCGGTACCCGAGGGCGACTCGGAGCCGGCCGCGCCCGATCGCATCTTAGGAAGGCGCTACCTCTGCGCGGAGAATCCGGATGGCTGGAAGTCGCTCAGGGTCACTCTCGCGGAGGACCACGTGCGCATCGAGACCGTAACCGCGGGAGCGACCTCGCGCTATCGGTGCGGCTATCGGGACTGGATTTCCGGCACCATGCGTTACCGCGAGGGACCCGCGAAGGTAGCGGCGCGCGCCGCCTGGCAGCGGCCCGATACCCTGGTGATCACGCTCTGCTACACGGAGACTCCCTTCGTGGAGACTCACACCCTGCGCTTCGAGGATGACCGGTTGACGATCAACCGGCGCGTGAATGTCTCGTTCGGGCCCACCACACTGCCCGAAATCCGGGCCCGCCGCGCCTAGTCGCTTCAAACTCCCGGCATCCTGCATGACCTCGGGCTTCGGCCCGCACCTCCCGTCGAGCGGCGGCGCGCCCGGCGCTGCCGCGGGCTGCCTCGCCTCTCCTTGCACGGGGCGCATACGCGCCAGCCTGCGTTCAGTATTGCACTTGGCACGATTCATGCATAGGCATCAAGTACTTTTGCCAGTATCGCTCTCCTATCCTCTGGCTGTTGCCGAAAGGAGCACCGCAATGCGCCGCATGCTCGGGCTCATCTTCCTGGTCGTCTTCCTCCCTTCCTCGGCTTTCGCCGCCGCAACCAAGAAGTATGTGGCGGACTTCCGGGCTCTCTTCACTCCCGCAAACGCCGCGCAGGACAACGCGGCCATTCAGTTCATCATTGACGGATCCGGCGTGAGGAACGGACTGCAGCCGCAGGATGTCTCCATCAGCATCCTGCGCGGTTCGCGGCTCCAGAGTTCGCTGGTGCCGGGCCAGACTCTCAAGATCACGCCCATCATGGGCGGCGACCTGCTCGTGCAGATTGTGGGCGATATCCGCAGCCCGACCTTGAACACGCAGGATGTGCGTTTCCGCATCGTGATAGAGCGGGAGAATGTCAAGAGTCTGCGCATTCGCCAGCCTCGTTGGGGCGATTCGGACCCAACCAACAATCACGATTTCAGTCCGCTCGGTTCCGCCACGCTCACCGGCGGCACGTTTGTGCTGGATCCGCACTTCATCGGCTTCAACGACCTTCTGGATATGCCGCTCACCATCCAGAACCTGGAGTTTGCGCACAACTTGACCGAGGCGGCCTTGGACCTGGTGGACCTGGACGCGCTCTTCGATGCGCCGCTCAACCTCGCGCTGCCGCGCTTTACGCTCTCGCCGGGCACGAACTCGGAGGACCTGGGGCTCCTGCTTGACGCCGGGCCCGATCCCGATCCGGAGCTGTTTCTGGTGGCGATGGGACAGGTGCTCGACCCCGCGAGCGGCGAGAAGGTCGGTGTCTTTGTGCATGCCATCCAGGGTGTTCCCGAGCCAGAAGTCTGGCTGATGGGTCTGGCGCTGGCCGTATGCGTCGCCCTGGCCGTCGCGCGAGCGTCAGCCCGGAATCGCGCGATGAGCCGGTAGTTCCTTCGCGCAGGCGGCCGGCAGGGCGGTGCATGCAGGGCGCAGAACTCTTGGTATGAGCGCGCGACTGAGAGCGCTCGGGAAATACCAGGAGTCATGGAAATGCGCTTGCTCGTGGGCCTCTTGTGTGCCCTGCTCGTCCCAGGCCCCTCGCTCGGGCAATCGAATCCGGTAACCAACGGCGGTTTCGAGCAGATTGATCCGCGCACCGGCTTCGCGGTGGATTGGAGTCCGGTCGGCACCTCCGTGCGCGTGGTCTCCGAGGCGCGCTCCGGCCAGCGCGCGCTGCTTTTGGAGCGCGGGACAGGCCCTGGCGTTCCGCCGGAGGTGGGCCTGAACCGCGAATGGAGCCCGAACAGCGGTCAACAGGGGGCGATGCTCGGGCAGCTCAGCGGGGGCATCCTCTATCGGTACAAGCTGCTGCGCGCGGCGCCGGATGCCAACATCAGCTTCCAGATCATCCCGATGAGCGGACGCGCCTACGAGGACACGAAGGCGGGCCGCGTCATTCGCAAGGTGCCCACCGCCCATGCCGGCGACGGCCTGTGGCATGAGGTCCGCGTGCGCTACGATTTCACAAAGAAGCCGGACGTGAAGTGGGTACATGTAGCGGTGCGCCTTACTGGAGGCCCGGGCGCCCTCCTGGTGGACGATATCGAATACGTGGAGAGCGTGGGGCCGCTCCTCACGCTCGAGAAGCTCCACTTCACGCTGGATTCCTCGCGAAGCGGCCCGGGCGGCACGCTCAACGTGAGCGTGGTTAACGAGGGCGACCAGCCGGCTGAGAAGGTTACGGTGGAGATGGCACCGCCTCCCGGCTGGCGCGTGCTTCAAGCGCCCGCGACAACGCTGGAGACGCTTGGGCCGGATGCCGCGCACGTCCTCAAGTGGCGCATAGCCGGATCGCTCCAGCCCGGCGAAGTGCGTCTGACAGCGCGGGCACGCGAGGTGGAGGCCAGCGCGGTGCTGCGGCTGGCCCCGCGCGTGGAGCTGGAGTCGCTGCTCGCCTCGCCTCCCGTGGCAGTCGCGGGCGCGCCCGTTACCATAAGGGCCACACTGCGCAATCGCGGAACGGCGGTTGCGCGGGGAGTGGTGCTGAGATCAGGCAACCGCGAAATCCGCCTGGACGTGCCCATCGGCGTGGCTGCGGCAAGCTGGAGCGTGCGCGCCCAGGCACAGCCCGGCGCACAGACGGTGCGCTGCCAATTGATCGGCGCGCAGAGCGAGGAGAACACATCGGCCTTCTTCCTGGTTACTCACGCGATGAAGGCACCGGCCCGCGTGGTGGTCCCAGGCTTGAGGATACGGACGGGCTCCGATAGAACCGTGGCCGAACTGACCAGCGGCTCCAGGCAAGTCGCCCTGCTGCCGCACCTGGGCCAGGTCGTGTTCCGCCTGCCGGACGGCCGAGTGCAGACGCTCGCAGCGCGCTACATGGGCTCGGGCCCGCGCCTGCGCTCCGTTCAGACCGACACGGCCGGAGGACGCTGGACTTTCGAGGCCACGGCGGCGCCCGCGCGCGGCGCGGTCCGCTTGCGCATCGCCGTCTCGTGCGACAAGCCGCGTTCCGTGCTGCGCTTCGAAGGCCCCATGCTGCTGGCCCATGCCGGACTCCCATCGGCCTACCGGCGCGACGGCCTCTTCCCCGGACTCGAGTGGCTGGTGCCCGGCGAGGTGAGCAGCAGCGACCTGGACATCGGGACCAACCATCCGGACCGCAAACGCTACGTACCGCACCCCAACAAAGTAACTATCCCCGCGATAGCCGTAACCAGCGGAGAGCAGACCGTGGCCCTTCTGTGGGACGCGGCGGCGCGGTGGGATGGCGTGAGAGACCGGCCGCAGCCAGTCTTCGCCTCTCCCGATCGGCTCCTCGGCGCGGCCGCTCACCGCATGGGCCTCATCGCCCCGAACGTGCCCGCCGGTCTGCCGGAAAACGGACTCGAGCATCCCCGCGGCCATGCGCTGCGGACCGGATCCAGCCTCACACTTGAGGCCACGCTGGCAGTCGTGCCGAAGTCGAGCACGCCGCTCGACGGCGTGAAGGCATGGTTCGCCCACTATCGGCCGCAGCCGGTCCTGCCAGGTCCTCAGCGGAATGACCGGCAGTGGCTTGCCTGGACCATGGAGCCCTACTTGATGACTCTCTGGGTAGGGCCGGATAAGGGCTGGCTGCCCTTCCTGGGCGGACCGCCGATCTGGCGCAACCCCTCCTTCGACCGCACCTATGCCTTCGATCTGGCGCGCGTGGCGGCGTACTTGCCCAACCACCCCAAGGCGCCAGCCTGGCGCGCAAGGCTTCAGGAGGTCGCGGGCAGGTTTCCCGCGCCGGAAGCGGACGACATCGGCATGTACTTCGCCGATCCTGTCTCCGCCGTCTCGGGCATGGCTGCGCGCGCGGCCATGTTGGTCGCCGGCCAGCGTCCCGGAGGAGAGTGGGTATTCGATGCCAACCGGCGCGATCAGGGCGTGTTCCGCGGAATGGACTACCACGAGCTCGGGCCGGATGGCGCAGCGGAGGTGGGCACCATTGCGCGCCACGCGTATGAGCTGCTGCGCCATGCGCGCATCTCCGGCGATGCGCAGGCCTTCCAGGCCGGTGTGCGTGCCCTGAACGCCATGCGCCGTTTCACGGTGCCGCGCGCCGCCCAGGTGTGGGAGGTGCCCTTGCACACGCCGGACATCCTCGCGGCGGCGGATGCCGTGGATGCCTATCTAGAGGCCCACCGCTACGCTCTGCGCGCGAATGCCAGGGAGCAGAAGACCCCGTGGCTGGAGCAGGCGAAGTATTGGGCACTCGCGGGCCTGCCCTTTGTCTACGTGTGGAGCGAGGCGGGCAAGCCCTGGATGCGCTACGGCTCCATCCCCGTGTTCGGCGCCACCTGGTACGAGGGAAGCTGGTTCGGCAACCTCGTGCAATGGAACGGGCTGCGCTACGCCTACGCCATCCGAAAGCTGCACGCGTACGACCCGAACACACGTTTCGGCGGCCTTACGTGGCATGACCTGGCAGTGGGCATCACGCGCTCCGCCATGTACCAGCAGTCCACGAAGAAGCAGACCTACGGCCTCTGGCCGGACGCTCTGCACACCATCACGCTGGCGCGCGCGGATTGGGAGTTCGCGCCGCGCCTGATTGTGAAGAACGTGTTTCAGTACATGGGAATGGACGAGGAGCCCGGCACCCTGAACTGGCCGATGGCCGGCGGCGTTGTGCGCATCTCCTCCACCGCGCCGCTCAGGGTAGGGCGTGCCGCGCAGGGCGTGCTGGCCTGCACGCTCCAGCCGGGGCAGGGTCAGTCCCTGCGCCTTCTCGTTGCGGGGATTGGGAAACCCACCGTAGTGCGCGCCGGATCCGTGGCGCTGCAGGAAGGCTGGAGCGCTCGAGGAGGCTGGCGATACGACCCGCGCGGCCTGCTGGCAGTTCAGTTGCCGCCCGCGCGCGTCAAGGGTCCGGTAAGCGTGACCCTGGAGGGCGTGACCGTTCGCCAGCCACAGTGGCTTCCCAGACCCACCAGCCGGCTCCATTTCACCTTCGATCGGGGTGATGAGGAGGGATGGATAGGCGCGCATGACATCGGGGAGGTGCGAGTGCGCGACGGCGTGCTGATCGCGCGGACGGATGGCTCCGATCCCTGGCTGGAGCGCACCGCCTGCCGTATTGCGCCAGGCCTCGCGACAATACGCTTCCGCATGCGTGCCCGCGGCAGTGACGGCGTGGGTCAGCTCTTCTGGAGCACTTCCGATTCGCCCTCGTGGGATGAGCAGAAGAGC
>CAZGLN010000007.1:0-14601 GCA_964526545.1 uncultured Chthonomonadales bacterium | reverse complement strand
TCAGGGCGGATGGTGAATGGCAGGAGGTCGTGCTGCCCGTGGGCGAGCATGCCCAGTGGCACGGCAAGACCGTCACCGGCCTGCGGCTGGACCCGGGCTCGCGCGCGGGAGCGATCATCGAGCTGGACTGGATTCGCGGAGAGTAAGAGAGGCCGTACCCAGCGCGAAGGAGGCCGGCGCCGGACGCCTGAGCGCGCCCAGGGAGCAGCGGAGGGAGGCCGGGCCATTCCTGCCCCCTCCCATGTTTGGCGCGGGGGCGGCCGCGCCGCATGGCAGTGAGAGTGGGCAGCGCATCGTTGCGCTGCCCACTTTGCTAGAGCCAGAACAGGAGAATGGCCCTACTTGCCCGTATCGTCCGGCGCGTTGCCTCCGCCGTCGCGCGGCACGCGGAGCGTTCCACGCCCTCGCGCCTCTTCCATGCCCGGATAGGGCTGAGGATTGGCAGCCGTCGGCTCCTTGGATTCGGCGGGCTCACTGCCGCCGCCCATGCAGCCGGTGGTGGCAACGGCCAGCAGCGCGGCGAGAGGCAGCACCGCAAGCATCCAGCGTACACGTGGCATCCGCACTACTCCGGCCAGAACACGCCGCCCAGCGCGATGATGTTGGCGTTGGTCAGCAGGGTGCCGCAGGGCTGGTTCGGCAGGCCATAGCGGGTGAGCACGAGGATCTCGTTGGGATCGGCACACCAGTGGGCGCGAGCCGCCTCGTTGGAGGGCACGGCATAGCGCGTGTTGCCGATGTTGAATCCGACCCACTTCAGGTTCTTGGCATGGCCATCCGCGTAGGCCACGTTGAACTGGCTGCTGTGGCGCAGGGCGCTGTTGCGGGAGCTGCCGCGATAGGAATCGAGAATCCAGTCCGTGCCCATGGTGGGGCGATACGTATCGTAGCTATCGGAATAGACGAAGACATTGGCGGGCGCCACGAGGCTGGCAAGGGCCTTGCCTTCCTGGTAGCTCTGACCCGCCGGAGTCACCTGCTCACGCTCCAGCAGACCACCGCCGGCGTAGATCAGCACACCCCAGTTGTAGCCATAGTTGGCGCGGCGGCCATGCGCACGCGGCACACCCATGAAGTCCGCGATGCTGTCCGGCCAGGAGCCTCCATCTGCGGGAGAGGCGGAGGGGCAGCGCAGAATATCCACGTTCTTCATGTAGGGATACAGCAGGATATACTCCGCGGCGCGGGCCACGGGTCCGCTGGCTCCATAGACCATGGGAAACCGCTCGTCATAGTCCTGCACATACATCTGGACCGAGGTGCCGAGCTGCTTGAGATTGGAGAGACACGAAGTCTTTCGGGCCGATTCGCGCGCGGTGGCGAACACCGGGAAGAGAATGGCCGCGAGTATCGCGATGATAGCGATGACTACGAGCAGCTCGATGAGGGTAAAGCCTTGCGTCCTTCGTCGCATGCAGCATCTCCTTTTCTGGCTGCCGTTGTGCCTGCGATAGGGCTTTCGGCGCCACTGTTACGATACGGTGCGAATGTTAAGCATCGGTAAAGATTTTGTTAAGCCTCTGTTGGGTAGGACCACCGCAGGCTTCCACACCGCTTCGGCACTGTGCGCTACGCCGCACAGGGAGCAGTCGCGGCACAGTGACTGCTGCGCATCCACCGAAAGGCAGAACAATCCGGGAGCGATGGCTGTAGGAAATACGCGAAACTTGCGGGAATACCACCCGGTAAAGCGTGTTAGGAGCTTTTCGCCGATGGAGCCGGAGGTGTTCGCGGCAACATAGGCGGCCAAATTGGCTGGAGCACTTGAGGAGAGCGTCAAGGAGCACGCAGATGGGATTTGGGACCCCGTACACCCACACTCGCGGCTACGGCACGGTGGCCACAGCGTCTGATGCCGCCCGCGCCGAGTTCATCGGCCAGGTCTATCGCATCTTCCTTGCTTCGCTTGGTGTTACCGTTCTGGCCGCGTGGATAGCCGCGCAGCCGCCCGCGCTGGAGATCCTCCTGCCCGCCATCGGCATTGTCGCCTTGTTGGGCCTTGTTGTGGGCGTCGCCATGGCTTTCGCCAGCCGGGTGCAGGGCCTGAATCTGGTGCTGCTGCTGCTCTATTCTGCGTTTCAAGGAGCAGTCATCGGCCCGATACTGGTGATGGTCGAGCGCACCACACCGGGTGTGGCCGGCAACGCCGCCATCCTGACCCTGGCGATCTTCGGCGGTCTCTCCGGGTACACGCTCGTCACGCGCAAGGACTTCTCCTACCTGGGCGGCTTCCTCTTCGCAGCGCTGCTCGGGCTGCTAGTGGCGGGAATTGCCCTGCTCTTCCTGAACGCGCCCATGCTCAGCGTGCTCTACAGCTACGGCGGGGCGCTTATCTTCTGCCTCTACATCCTCTACGATACGTCGCGCATCATCCACCGGTTGGAGCCTGGCGAGGCCGTGGCTGGCGCCATCGCGCTCTACCTCGACCTGGTCAACCTCTTCTGGTTCATCCTGCGCATCCTGCGGTCCAATAGCCGCTAGGAGGGTGCCCGTGTGCATCGGCTGCGCGGCAAGCGGAACGAATGGCCGTGCGTGCGGGCTCAGACCGCGTAGAGGCCCTGCATGCGGCACAGAATCCCGATATCCGCCTCGGCCTCGATGCGTCTCTCGGCGCGGATGACTCCTGCGCGCGCATTTGGATGCGGACCTTCCGCCAGGCAGGCGGGATTCGCCGCGAGATACATTGAATAGTTCTGCGTGAAACTGTGCAACACGCGTGGAGCGCGGCAATGGTCTCCGGACGAGGGGGCGCGAGGACGCCCGCCGCGCTCCCGGCTTGGCCCGCAGCCGAGACGTGCCCACGCGCCCCGCGGGATCCCGTTGGGCGCGGCCGTGGCGCAAGGCGAGTAGGCAACGCGGGTGCTCGCGCTCAATGGGATGGGTGCGCAGGCAGCGGCTAACTGAACCACGGGTAACGGATACCGCCCATGCAGATCGAGTTCGCTCTCTCCTCCGAGCAGGTGGAAGTCTACGATTTCGCCGAGGTTCTGCTTACTACGGATGAACCCGTGGGCGATCCCTTCCGAGCGGCGCAGGTTACGGGCCAACTGGACGGCACGCCGGTGGCAGGCTTCTGCGACTCGGCCGACGGAACGCTCTACCGCATCCGCTTCCTCGCGACGGCACCGGGCGAGCACCGGTACACCGTGCGGCTGCGCATCGGCGATGCGGAGTGGGCACGTTCGGGAGTCTTTCTGGCCAGGCCCGCGAATGCCCGCGGCCTGCTTGGAGTGGACGAGGAGTATCCCTTCCATTTCGTGTGGCGCGGAACCGGCGAACACTGCTTCATCAACGGCACAACGGCCTACTGTATGGCGGGCCTCAGCGAGGAGCTTATCCGGAGCGCCCTGAACCGGCTGGCCCAGCTCGGCATCAATCGTGTGCGCGTCTCCCTGAGCCCTCCCCGCGTCGCGGATGGCGGCGCGTGGTTTGAACCGGTCAAACCCAGAGAGGGATTCACGTTCCTCTACGGTCCATGGGTGGCGGCGAATCCGAATTCCGTGGAAGATCCGCGGTGGGATACCTCCCGGTTCGACGTGGACTACTGGCGCAAGTTTGAAGGGCTGCTGGCCCACGCGCGCTCCCTCGGCATCCTCGTGAGCGTCATCTTCTACACGGACGGAGCGCGGCCCGGATCCTATCCGTTCACGCGCGATCTCGCTCTGCCATC
This sequence comes from uncultured Chthonomonadales bacterium, assembly GCA_964526545.1. GTDB lineage: Bacteria > Armatimonadota > Chthonomonadetes > Chthonomonadales > CAJBBX01 > CAZGLN01. The sequence continues at coordinate 10,931 of CAZGLN010000007.1, read as the reverse complement.
GCAGGAGGAGCTGCTCTACTACCAGTACGCGGCGGCGCGGCTCGCGGCCTACTCAAACGTGATGTGGGATCTCACCAACGAGTGGCACCTCTTTCGCACCATGGACTGGGTGGAAGCGGTGGGCGCCTACCTTCGCTCGTGCGACCCCTACGGCCATCCGCTCTCGGTGCATGGCTGCAACGAGTTTCCGTTTCGCCGGTCGGCCTGGGCCGATTTCGCGGCGTATCAGAGTTGGGATGAGCATGGCGGCTATGCCTTCATGCTCCACAACCGGCATAAGCAGGTGGAGACCGGCCGCCGCATGCCGCAGATCAACGAGGAGTACGGCTACGAGGATCACTATCCCCGCGGCTGGGGAGAGGACCGCGTGGCTCCCGCGCGCAATGCGGAGAGCAGGCGCCGCATTGCCTGGGAGATTGCCATGGCGGGCGGATACCAGACTACGGGCGAATCGGCCGCCAACGGCCTCGGCGGCTGGCTGAACGGGCTGGGCGATGATTCGATGACCATGCTCCAGGGCTACCGACACATGGCGGCCTTTTTCGAATCGATTCCCTGGTGGACTCTGGAGCCGATGCCGGAGCTCGCCGGTGGAAATATGTGCCTGGCGCATCCGGGCCAGCGCTATGTGGTCTACCTGCCGGAGGGCGGCAGACTGCAGCTTTCGCTGCCGGCCGGACATTTCCGCGCCAACTGGTACAACCCGCGCACCGGTGAGGCCACCCAATCCAAGCCCGGCGCGGGCCCGGGAGTGCTCACTATCCGCGCACCGGACCGCAAGGATTGGGTGCTCCACGTTTGGCGGGACCGCCTGGGTTAGGAGCCGTGGTTACTCTCCGGTTTCACGAGAGACGGGAGCCGCCGGAGTGGGCTCTGCTCGAGCGCTACCTTCTGCGGACTATGAGCGAGGCCGCCCTCGAGTTCGTCTCCCGCTACACGCGCGAGGATGGCTCGCTGGTGTGGCGCTCCGAATGGCCTGGCATGGATGGCTCGGACGATGCCTACGAGAGCTTCCACAACCTTCCTCTGCTGGCCGCCCTGGGTGGTGATCCGGATGTGGACACGGCGGCGCGCCGCTGCTGGGAGGGAGTTACTCAGCAGTTCACGCAGTACGGCCAGATCTGGCGTGAGTTTGACGCCTACTATGACTGGATGCACCACGGCGAGAGCAGCCTCCTCTTCTACTTCTTCGGACTTGCCCGGCCGGAAGACAACCGAATGGCTGGGCGCGCCCGCCGCTTCGCCGAGATGTACACCGGCGACGATCCCCTGGCGCGCAACTATGACCGCGAACGCCGGATGGTCCGCTCACCCATCAACGGCAGCCGCGGACCGCGCTTTGTCAATACGGCGGATGATTGGCTGACTCATCGGCCCGTGCTGGCAAACTACCCGCCGCCGTTCGAGGATGTACCCGGAATCGCGCCCGACGCCCCGACGGCCGATTGGACCGATGACGCCCTCTTCGCCCGCATTCTGGAACTGCTGAACGCCCGCATGATGCGCGGCGATGTGCCCCTGAACCTCGCCGCCACCAGCCTTGTCGCAAATGCCTACCTGTACACGGGCGACGAACGCTATCGCGACTGGGTGGGAGAGTACATCGCGGCATGGGTGGAGCGGGCAGCGGCCAACGGAGGCGTGCTGCCCGATAACATTGGTCCCTCGGGCGAAATCGGCGAGCTGATGGGCGGCAAGTGGTGGGGCGGCTACTACGGCTGGCGCTGGCCGCATGGCTTTCTGAACCTCAGCGAGTCCGCGCTGATCGCCGCCGCGAACAGTCTTCTGCTGCGGCACGGAACGGATGCGCTGAAGCTGCCGCGCGCGCTGCTCGATCGGCTGCACGCCCTGGGTCGGCAGGAGGAGGGTATCTGGCGCACGCCGCACCGTCACGGCGACTCCGGCTGGTATGACTTTCGGCCGGTGGATCCCTCGTACGCCATCTATCTCTGGTCCTGGACCCTTCAGGAAGAGGATGCGCGCCGGGTGGATGCCTGGTCGCCGCCAGACGCGCCGGGCGGACCGCTCAGGCCCTCCCAGCGCCAGGATACGAACCTGCGTGCCTGGTACGATTTCGTGCACGGGCGGAGGCCAACCTATCCCGTGGAGGTATTGCGGGCGAACTGCGCGGAGATGCTGAGACGGCTGGAGAGGATCCGATCCGACGATGGCGATCCGGAGGAGTGGGACGTGCACCACTGGCAGGAGCTGAACCCGGTGGTGCTGGAAGGCCTGACGCAGTTGACCCTCGGCGGCCCGCAGCCCGTGTACCACGGCGGACTGCTGCAGGTGCCTCTGCGCTATCGCGACCCGGAGAGCGGCCGGCCGGGCCTACCCGCCGATGTCGCGGCTCTCGTTTCTCGCGTGGATACGGATGGGGTAACGCTCACGCTGCAGAACGTGAACGCGATTCGCGAGCGGGTGGTGGTGGTGCAGGCCGGAGCCTATGGTGAGCATTGTGTGACGCATGTCACACAGAATGCTAAAGAATGCGCCCTGGAGGCTCCCGCCTTCGCGGTGACGATCGGTCCCGGATGCGCGGGCACGGTAACGATCGGATTGAGGAGGCACTGCCGCCTGCCTTCGTACCGACTCCCGGGCTAAATACGTAGGCAAGGCCGCCGCATGGCGGCGGCCCCGACGTTCTTTCCTACTCTCCTACGGCTCCGCCGCTCTGTTTGCGGATGGCGATCACCGTGGGCCGCGGCGGCGTAACGTCATCCGGCCAGCGCGAGATCGGCTTCTCGTACGTGCCGCCCTCTCCCGGATGCTGTATGGCCAGGAAGAGGGTGCTGTTATCGGGCGTAAATTCCGGCCCGCACACCTCGCTGCCTGTTACCGTACTCATGAACTGGCGAAGATGGCCGCGGTCCTCGCCGCTGACCGGCACCGCGAAGAGCCCGTCATTGCGCTTCAAGGCTTTCTCCGCGCCGTCCGTGGCGATCCAGAGGTTGCCGGCGCGGTCAAAGGCGATATTGTCGGGACAGGAGATGGCGCTCACCTGCTCTCGGGGGAAGCCGGCGAAGTAGGTGGAAGGGTCCTCCGGGTCGCCGCAGAGCAGGAACATGTCCCATTTGAACCGCGTGGCGCCGTAATCATCGCCCTCCTCCGTTACCTCGATGATGTGACCGTGGAGGTTGCCGGAGCGAGGATTCGGGCGGTCCGGCCCGCCCCGGCCCGCCATGCCGCGCAAGTCGTTGTTGGTCATCACCATGTAGACCTTGCCGTTGACGGGTTCGTCTCGATATCCTCCGGCCGATCCATCTTCGTCGCGCCCAGCAGGTCCGCGGCGCGGCGGGCGTTAATCACCACTTCGCCCTGATCGGCAAACCCGTTGGCGGGGGTCAGGGGGCCCTGTCCATGCACCAGCGGCAGCCAGTCGCCCGAGCCGTCATCGTTAAACCGGGCCACGAAGAGCGTGCCTTCGTCCAGCAGGTCCCTATTCGCACCGCGGTCGGCGGGGTTGAAGCGGTCGCGGCTGACGAACTTGAAGACGTACTCGAAGCGCTCGTCGTCGCCGCTGTAGATGCAGACGCGCCCATCCCGCGTGATGGCGAAGGTGGCGGCTTCATGCTTCATGCGCCCCATCGCGGTGCGCTTGCGCGGCGTATAGCGCGGATCGTAGGGATCTACCTCCAACACCCACCCGAATCGGTTGGGCTCGTTGGGGTGCCTGGCAATATCGAAACGAGGTTCATGCAGCTCCCAGCGCTTCTCGCTCTCGGCCCTGGCGATGCCGTAGCGCACGTAGTCCCGCTTGCGCGGGTCCGAATCGGCCAGGGAATCCACATTGGCGAAGTACTGGTGGAAGTTCTCCTCGCCGCTCAGAACGGTTCCCCACGGGGTCTTGCCTCCGGAGCAGTTCATGATGGTGCCCAGCACCCGCGTACCGGCGGGATCGTCCGGTGTCTTCATGAGCGCGTGGCCGCGCGCCGGACCCGTGATCTCGCAAGGCGTGTTGGCGGTGATTCGGCGGTTGTATCGGTTGCTCAGGATGGTCTGCCACTCGCGCTCGCGGAGTTGAATCTCCACCACCGAGAGGCCGTGAGCGGCCATCATCACGTCCACTTGCTCGCGGGTGGGCGCCTTTGGGTTGTAGTTGGGGAACATGATCTCCGGGTTGGTGTATTCGTGATTGACCACCAGGAGCCCGTGATCGGAGCGCACCCGCCCGTAGGGCAGAGGCAGAAATCCTACGAAGTCGCAGTTATAGCCGAACTGGAGCGCCTGAGAGGCTCCCGTCTGTCTCTCCGGTATGAAGGCGGGTGCGCTGGGCAGCACGGGATCGCCCCAGCGAAGAAGAAGCTGGGAGACGTAACCATCCGGCACGTCTATCCGCTCGCCCGTTCCCGGCGGGATGGGTTTGAAGGCCAATGGCGCGGGCCCGGGCGCTGCCGCACTGCGCGAGGCTCCGCCAAGCAGGAAACCCGCGGTGAGACCGAGCGCGGAGCCCAACACTCCCCTCCGGCTCAACCTTCTCTCCAGGACGGCGGCAAACGGTTCGCCGCCTCTACCCGTCTGGGCGCCCATGATTCGACCTCCGGTGCGTAATGGCTCGAGCGTGCACCGCGGAGGTTAACCCGGCATTAAGAACCGCCGATGGGATGAACCCGCAGGCATCAAATCCCCTGTACTTCAGAGGTTGCTTCAGCGCTGCACGCGCAGAACCAGTCGTCGCCGCTCGCCGAACCGGGCGCGGTCGCGCGCCTCGAAGGTGAGCACGAGTTCGTGATCGGCGGTGATGCCGGGCGAGACGCTCACGTCCAGGTCAATATCCTCGTAGCGCTTCACATCCCTCGCCAGAGCATGCGTGAACGTGAGGCGCGGCAGCCCGGTGGAGCGCGAATCCTCGCGGTCATCACCAATCAGCCGCACGGCACCTTGCCCGCCGCCCGCAAGCCACGCGGCCTCGCCCAGGTTGCCCGCGCGCACCCGCAGGCGGATAGGCTGGCCGGCTTTCACGCGCACTTCGCCGTTGCGCGGCACTTCCCGCCAAGTGCCGGCGGCATCCAGCACGCGCACCCAGTAGAACTCCGCGTTGATGTAGCAGAGGGGCGCAAAGCTATCGAACGGCAGCTGCCCTACGACCGTGAGTGGCACCGTGGCGGAAGTGGTGCCGGTGCCGGGGGTGCGCACCTCCACCATGCCCTCCTTTGCCGCCGTCTCCACGAAGGTCTCCTTGTAGAGATGGTAGATGGCCTCGTAGGCGAGGGCGTGTTCGTCGCGAATCACCTCTACCAGGCGGCGGACGGGCGGCGGCTCGCGCTGCGCGGTCACCGCCGCTGCATGTGCCTGGAGGGTTCTGGCGGAGGCGCGGGGGGTGCCGTCCGGAGCGATGCAGCCGAAGTCGCTCCGTTCATCCACCCGGTAGCCGCCGACGTTCCACCAGGCCGCCAGGCCGTTGGCGCCGGACTTTAGCAGCATCCGCGCGAAGCCGTCGTACAGCCTGTTCTGGTCGGCCGCCTTCTCGCCGCCGAGATCGTAGGGCCAGAGCGAGGAGCCGAACTCGGCCCAGAACACGGGTTTGCCGTTGCCCGCCCACCGCGCGTAGGCGGTGCTAAAGCCTGCCTCCTCCGGCTTCAGGCCGTAGCCCTCCGGGGAGGAGAAGTCGAACGCCTTGCCGCAGGAGACCATGTCGTAGGCGAACCAGCCGGACCAGCTTGGCTGCGAGGCGGACCGCGCGGAGATGAGCTGATTGAGGTTCAGGGCACGCAGCTTGCGGATGACGGCCGCATAGCGCCGAGCGATCACATCGTCCGCGCACCGCTCGTAAGCCACCGCCATCAGAGTCCAGGGGCCATTGCCGCGAAGCTGGGAATCCGATGGGTTGGTTACCTTGCCCTCCGGCGTGCGCGGAATGGGATGCTTCCAGAGCGCCTCGGCATGCTCAATGCTTCCGTAACGCTCGATGACCCACTCTTCCCACTCCGCATCCCACTGCCGCCGCTCCTGGTGTGGACCCAGGTGGTGCTCCCACGCGATGTCCCATGCCCAGATGTAGGGATTTCCGGCAAAGCGCCCCTCGCGAATCAGGCGCGTGAAGAGCTGCTCATCCGTGTAGAAGGGGTGGGCGCCCGCGATGAAGACATTGGTGCGGATGCCGTGCCGTGCCGCCCGCCAGATGAAGTCGTTGGCCTGGCGCACGCTTTCCGGCGTGTTGAGCTGGATGCTGACCGCGTTGAAGCCGAGCTCGCGGAACGTGGCAAGATCGCGCTCCACGATGCGCGGATCGTAGAATCCCGGCGATTGCCAGTGGAGCCAGTAGTCCGTAACATCGCTGCCCGCCACGTTGGACTGCCAGTAGTTCAGCCCGTAGGGGTACCACTTGCGCGCAGGACCGCGAATTTCGCCCGTGCCTGCCACCAGCTCCGGCGCCACAAAGTCACCTCCACGCACCCTGACGAGGGCCTCCGCCGGCGCCTTCGGAGTCTGCAGGATGGTGATGGGCTGCACAATCTGATCCACCTGTCTGCCGCCAACCAGCAGATCCGTTATCACCCGGCACTCCCCTGCCGCCTGCGCAGCGGCCTGCCAGGTGTTGCGGATGCGTCCTTCGCGTCCCGGCTTCACCTCGAGCGTTGAGCTCCACTGCGTCAGCGCCTGGTTTTGAGAACCCAGCAGGCGCTGACGCACGGTGGCCCGGATGGGGGCGGAACCGTAGTTGACGATTGCGGCGCCCAGCGGCACACGCTCGCCAACGAAGTAGCTGAACTGCTCCGCGCCCGCGAATGCCAGGAACTGGCCGCGCGCGCTGCGCGCAATGAGCCCAAGAATCTCTCGCTCCAGGGTCGCCGGCGCTTCCGGTGCTGCCAGGTGCGCCCAGATGGACCCCACATAGGGCGGCCTCAGGTTCACGTACATCGAGACACGTTCGCCTCGGCGCTTGCCCGTGGTGTCGAAGATCGCCGCCAGCGGAATCCAGCGTCCGCGGCGCGTGCCCGCCGTGCCGAGACCGCGCGGGCGCTCGATCGGCGAGACAATCGGGCCCTTCTGATGCCCCGTCTCCGCCACCTGCCGCAACTGCTCCGGCGTGGGCTTGAGCGAGGGCAGCTTGTACCACTTGTAGAAGGGCGAAAAGGCCTCCAGGGTGGGAGGGGTGGTATCTGGCCGCTGGAGGTTCGCGGGCAGCTTGCCCGCCTGCACGCCCGCCACCCAGAAGGTGTGCTCCCCCGCGGGCACGTTGGTGTGGCTCTGCGCCAGCCCGAAGGTGATCTCGCGCACCTCGGCGGGCCGCACGCGGTCGCCGCCCTGGCCCCTGCCCGTGGACGGATTGTCCCGCCAGTACGGGAAATCCGCGGGAGTCATCACGATGCGGCGCCATTCCGCCGTGAGCGGCACGGTGCCGATCCACCGCGAGCCATCGCGCTCGCGCAGCTCAACCGCCAGCGCGGTGGTGCGCGCGCTGCCCTTCGCCCAGAACATCAGCAGGTCCGAGCCTTCGCCGAAGCCCTCCGGCAGGTCGGTGCCTATGTTGTCCCAGCCATCATAGGCGGGCATATGGACGCGCAGGGCTTGCCGCGCGGCGGGGGGCCCGGTCGGCTCCACCCTCCACACCGTATTGGCGGCCATGTTGTTGGAGGCGCGGCGGAAGACCGGCGGTTCGCCGCCATCCAGCCGCAGCAGGTCCCGATCGGCGGTCAGCACGGCCAGCCGGCGCTCCCAGGTTGTCAAGGCCTCCTGGATGCTCTCCTCGAAGAGCGGGCCGCCCACCACCACCATATCGCCGCCGTTGCTGAAGAATCGCAGCAGGTTCTCCTTGGCTGCGATGGGAGCGCGCGCGCCGTTGAGGAAGAGAACGGCATCGAACTGGGCACGGGAGAGTGCCGCGGGCTTCGCCACGTCGTCGCTGGAGAGGACGCGCGATGCGTAGCCGGCACGCCGCGGCCGCCATGGCGTTTGCCTTGCCGGTTCCGCCATCGTGTACGGCGACACGGTAGGGCCCACGCGTGCCGAAGCGGCCCGTACTCGGCTTATCCATGCTGCGAACCACCACATCATCGAAATCCGCCACCATCTCCACTGCCTGCAGGCTCACCCTGCCGGAACGCACGGCTCCGATGCGCGCGGGCAGCTCGAAGCCCTTGCGGAACAGCGCCTGGCCGCCCGCCGCAGGCAGCGCCTCGGCCTCCACGCTCCCGGGCTGTATGCTCAGGCGCAGCCGGTAGGTCTGGCCGTATTCCCAGGTTCCGCGCAGGGTCGTGCCCTTCTCCGGCAGGCGGGTGGCCGCGTCGTCCTGTGCCTGCCACACGCTGGAGAACATCTCCACCAGCTCGAAGTAGCGCTCGCCGCCTGGCGACTCCACCACGGCCACGCGCCAGTGGTTGGCGGGGTCCTGGTAGATCATCAGGCCGGCCGCGGACCAGGTGCCCTTGCGGGCACGGGCGCGCGGCGTGATGAGGCACTCCACCGTCTGGCGGCCGCTGTCCGGCGCGTCCATCGGGTACGCCTGCACGTTGCCCGTCTCCGCGCGCAATCGGCCGCCGCGCACCTCCATCGCCCCGCCGGCGACGTACCCCCGGGTCTCCACCGGCTGGGCCGCCGTATAGGCCTGAAAGTTATCGCGGAAGACGATGGGCAGGTCTCGCGAGGAGACAAGAGCCAGCAGCAGCAGGGGTAGGGACGGCATCGGCGCACCTCCGAGCGGCAGTCTCTACCGACTTCGGAGCGGGTGTGCATTCCTCCTGCGGCGGGAAGGCGGCCTGCCTCGGTTCGAGACTCGCTGCGGCGCGCGGCGGGACCACGGCGGCCGAATGGCGCGCTGGCCGCTGCTCACTGCGCCAGTAGTACGAATGTGCCCATAATGGACCTGTGCTGCACCGCGAAGTCGGAACCTGACCTCAGTCCGCCGCACAGGGAACTTCGCCGTGCAGCACCCTGGCCGGCTTGCATCTACGCGGTCGCATTATGGAAACCACTCGGCATGGATAGCGGCAGTTCGGGGGCCAGGCGCATCCAGCAGTTGGATGTGCTCCGTGGAGTCGCGGTCCTCATGGTGATGGGCTACCACTTCCCGTGGCATCCGAACCGCGCGGGCATCTTTTGGCCGGTGGACGGCCTCTTTCACCGCATCGGGCTCTCCGGAAACGATCTCTTCTTTGTCCTCAGCGGCTTTCTGATTGGGGGGCTGCTCTTCCGCGAAATCCGCACGACCGGCGGGCTGGATGTGAAGCGATTTCTTGTGCGGCGCATGCTCAAGATATGGCCCTCCTACTACGTGCTGGTGCTCTTCACGGTGGTTCTGCGGCTGGTTACGTCCGGGGGTGATGCGGCCCTCACGTTTCGCGAGCTGGCTCCGAACATCTTCCACTACCAGAACTACAAGCACACCACGGAGATGCTGCCGCACACGTGGAGCCTGGCCATAGAGGAGCACTTCTACCTCGTGCTTCCGTTCCTGCTGCTGGTGATGGCGCGCTTCACGCGCAACCCGCGGAGGGCGATACCCGGCGTGCCCTTCACGATGATCGCCATTTTCCTGGTCTGCTTCAGCCTGGGCACGTGGACCATCAACCGCCTGAGCCTGAGCCCCAACTGGTGGCAGGCGACACATCTGCGCGCACACCAGCTGATGTTTGGAGTGCTCATCGCCTACTTCTACCACTACTACCCCGAGCGGCTGGCCCGGGCGGCGCGCTGGCCCGCCCTGCTGGTCCTCACCGCCCTTGTCATGCTCGGCCTCATCGCCTTCCGCCTCGGCACCAGCTTCCACATCGGCTCGCTGCGGGTCAGCATCTACTGGGAGGCGCTCACCCTCGCCTATGCCTGCCTGCTGCTCGGCTGTCTCTATGCCGATCCAGCGAAATCGCTGCTCGGCAGGCTGCTGGCGGGATCCGCCGGGCGGGGTCTGGCCTGGGTAGGCGTCTACAGCTACCCGATATACCTATGGCACCTGGACATGCCCGCCGTGCCGATGCGGCCGCTGCTCGATTTCGGGATGGAGGGCGCCCTGATGAACTCCTTCCTGTGGCTTACCGGTTGGTTCATCTATGCCGTGGCGGCTATTTGCGGCGGCGTGGCCATGAGCGTGGCGGTGGAGCGGCCCGTATTGGCCCTGCGAGATCGGCTGTTCCCCTCCCGCGCGCGCATTCCGGCGCCTTCGGAACTGACGGAGTCTGCACCCCTGAAAGGAAACAGAGATGCTCAACAGATGGGATGAGGAGGAGGCGCGCGGTCTGGACGATCTCGGCCTGCTGGTGTACCAGAGCCGCCTGCTCGGCGCGGAGCCCTCGCTGGTGCTGCACGGCGGCGGCAACACCTCCATCAAGACGGTGGAGACGGACTTCCGCGGACGCCCCACGCATGTGCTGCGCGTGAAGGGAAGCGGCTCCGACATGAAGACGATCGAGCGCAAGCACTTCGCCGGCGTGCGCATGGAGGATATCCTGCCCCTGCAGGCACGGGAGACGATGTCCGACGAGGAGATGGTGGCATATCTGGCGCAGACCCTGATGGAGCCCAACTCACCCAGGCCCAGCATCGAGACCCTCCTGCACGGCTTCGTGCCCTTCAAGAGCGTGGCGCACACCCACGCGGATGCCATTGTAGCCCTGACCAACAACAGCCGCGGCCGCGACTGCGTGCGCGAGTGCTTCGGCGAACGGGTGCTCATTGAAGATTACGTGCGGCCCGGCTTCGGCCTGTCGCGCTCGGTGGGCGCGGCCGCCGCGCAGTCGCCCGATGTCCGCGCCATGGTCCTCATGCACCACGGCTTCATCACGTGGGGGGAGACAGCCAAAGAGGCCTACGACCTCCACATCGCGCTGGTAACCGAGGCGGAGGAGTATGCAGCGGCGCGCAAGGCGGGCAAGCGCGTCTTCGGCCAGATGCGCGTTGCGCCGCTGCCGGAGGAGCGGCGCCGATGGGTGGCAGCCGCCCTCGGGGTGGTGATCCGCGGCGCGGCGACGCGGGCTGCCTCGCCGCCGCCCGATCCC
>CAZGLN010000006.1:31690-33842 GCA_964526545.1 uncultured Chthonomonadales bacterium | reverse complement strand
GAAATGCCGCCGCCAAGCCTAAGGCAAGTTTCCGGGTGCAGCAATCGTAGCTTCTAACACACGATAATCGCGCTGCACGCAGCTTACCCCAGGCCAACTATCCTTCTGGCGGGTGTGGATCATGCCCGTGACTGTCACGCTGCCGAATCCGCCCGTCACGCCCGTGGATGAAGAGCTCTGATCCTTGACGTTCGGCTAGCGCTCTGCCCCTGTCAATCGCTGCCTTCTGCGTGGAGTGCACAGAGGTAGGCCACCTCCCTCCCTCCGGTCTCACCGCCCATCCACGAGGATGGGGCACGACGTGTTGGTTTCGCTTGGCCATTGTCTACACCCTCCGAAACGCCAATCGGGGACGAAGCGTTTGGTATTGCCGCCCCAGACGGGTCGTTACTGGAACTCGACGACAAGCATCAACGATGTGATGATCTCGTCTAGCAGGTCCGCAGAGACAGTACCAATCCTCTCTATGAAGCGCTTTGTATCAACGCCCCGGACTTGGAGTACGTCCACCGCAGACTCCTTAGACAGACCGTTGGTCGAGTCCGGATGGATGCGCACATGCCAGACGTTGCCGGCAAAGTGTGCTTTCCACGCGGTAATAGGGGCGACCAGTTTAATGGGCAGCCGGCCCAAGGCGTCCGAACCGATGACAACGGCGGGGCGCGCTTTCCGTATCTCATTGCCAATGGAAGGATCGAAGTTCACCAGCCAAACCTCACCACGGCGAGGCGCCAGGAGGCTAGCCATCTTCCATCTCTCCCCCTCCCAGTTCGCGCCATTCCGGGTCGCCGTCGTAATGGTGAGCGATCCTTGCAGCCTGTTCTGCCAAGACTCGCCGACGCTCACTTAGCGGCAGCCTAAGGAGCGCGCGACGTTCGACCAGTGACAAGGGCTGCTCCGAGACGATCGCTTGACCAGTTAGTTGCTGCGCCTCTGTTGGGCTAATCTGCCCTTCCGCAAGAGCACGTAGGGCAGTACGCCGTAGCCACTGTGGCTGCTCTGCTGCGAGTCTGTCCGGCTCGTCCTTGCGATATCCGAGGCGATTGATGGTGATGCACCATTCTCGGTAGTGCATCATGGTGATTATCTCCAACTCATACAGCCGCTTAAGCAGAGCCTGAATGCTCATCCCGAAGCGACGCTTGAGCAAACGCAGTTCGGTTAACTGTACTTTGGCGCGCTTGGCCCCCATCTCTTTGCGCAACGTACTTGCCGGCGCGAGGAAGGCACCAGCGAATCGGAAGGCCGCCTTCTCTTCATCAACCTCGGCTGCCACATCGAGCACAAGGTGTCCAAGCTCATGAGCAAGATCGAGCCGCTGCCGCTCGCCTGGAAGTCCCCGCCGCGTTACAACGGCAGCACCTTGAACCTGACCTGTCTGGTCGTAAGCGACTGCGGAGATACCATCGAACTTTTCCGGTGCCTCGATCTCGAGGACGTGCACGCCATTGGCTTCGAGCACGTCAACCACGTTGGCGATCGGATCCTCACCAAGGGCCCACTGGCTTCGTAGCTCACGGGCGGCGGTCTCCGCGTCGGTCAAGTCTGAAACCAGGTACCGCCGGCTCGTCACCATGGGACCACTCTCCACTCCCGCCCTATCCCTTAGCTGAAGACGTTCCTGGAGTGCCAACGCAACCATAGCCTCGACCCTGGCCTGATCGCGCTTGCGGAGGCCTGAACCTTTCCTATAGGCAACGAACTCGACCGTATACTCAGGTGCGCACCACAATGCAGCGGCAGGTGTCTGCAGTGCACTGGATAACGCTGCCAATACGCGGGCAGACGGACGCGCCATGCCGTGTTCGTATTTCCAGAGCGCCTGACGCGAAACCACTCCGCCCATCGCGGCGGCGAGCTCTTCGAGAGACAATCCACGAGCGACGCGTACCTGCCTGATGCGGTCACCAATCACACATTTATCCTCTCTGACAATCGGACTTACGGTTGACAAGTTTATGATAAGGATGAGGATTTGTCAACCATCGTGCAGGACCGCGGATGATAAGACGTGTCTTGTTCCTGGAGAAGCCGTTGGTGCAGGGCGATGCGCAGAGGTCTAGGGAAAGCGCGGTCAGCGGCGTCATACAATGAACACCTTGCCCCACTGACGCCTGGTGTCCAGACCTGACCTGGCATGTGCCGGCAGGTC
>CAZGLN010000006.1:18680-31669 GCA_964526545.1 uncultured Chthonomonadales bacterium | reverse complement strand
TGGCCCAAAGACCGCCCGAGGGCTTGCAGGCCAAGTAATGTGAAGCCGCCATCGGCGCGTTCCTTCCGCGCCGATGGCGGCTTCGTCTCGGAGTTGGATGGCTAGGGTGCTGTCGAGGCCGTGTGATGGGCCGGTGGCGGCGGAGGCGGCTCGGTGAGGATGCCCTTCAGGGTGAGGGTGCCGATGGTGAGAATCAGCACGACCGCCACGTCTATCACCCAGCGTCGCTTGGCCGGGTGCCGCGAATCCGAGCGATCCAGCCACGGCAGCAGCAGCATCCCGAGAGTCACAAGGCCTGGTATCACAATGGTGCCCAGCACCTCCAACGAGGGCGGCAGCAGCTTGAGCAGCTCGTAGAGGCCGAGGAAGTACCACTCCGGCCTGGGTGTGAAATCCGCCCGAGCAGGATCCGCGACGGGCATGAGTCCCGGCTTCGCCACGATAGCCAGCGTGAAGACTATCCCGATGCCGACCAGCACCACCACGGCATCCCGGAAGAGCTGGGTGGGATAGAAGGGCGTGGGCTTGCCCTTCTGGGGCACCACGGGCCCAGCGATGTGCAGCCGCCGCACCAGGTAGAGATGCGCGGCCATCAGCGTGAAGAGTGCGAACGGCAGCACCATGATGTGCATGGCGTAGAACCGGGTCAGCGTGAGGGCGCCTACCTCGTCGCCCCCGCGGATGAGCCGGATGACATCCTCGCCTATCAACGGCATGGTGCCCGCGATGCGCGTGCCCACCACGGTGGCCCAGTAGGCCTTCTGGTCCCAGGGCAGCAGGTATCCGGTGAAAGAGAAGGCGAGTACGACCTGGAAGATGATTACGCCGACCACCCAGGTGAGCTCGCGCGGCTTCTTGTAGGTGCCCCAGAAGAAGGCGCGCAGCAGGTGCAGGGTGATAACGATGACAATGGCCGAGGCACCGTAGTGGTGGATTCCGCGCACCACGCCCCCAAGCGTCACTCTGTCCGTGATGAACTGCACGCTCTGGTAGGCGTGATCCGGGCTCGGCACGTAGAACATCGCCAGCGCCACGCCGGTGATTGTCTGGAAGAGCAGCAGCGTGATGAGCAGGTTGCCCAGAGTCTGCCACCAGCCCACTCCGGGCGGCATCGGCTCGTCCAGATTCTTGCGCACGAAGCCCCACCAACCCAGGCGGAGCTCCATCCAGTCCGCCAGCGATGGTCTGCTTCGCTTCAGCTCTTCCAGAGTCTCGGCCGCATGGCCGTTGGTATCCCTCTTCGGCGGTGGAGGCAGTGTGGTTTGGCTCATGGTCGCTACACCTTGTAGATCCAGATGCGCCCGTTCTCGACTTTCGCCTCCACCCTGTCCAGGCCGCGGGGCGGCGGGCCGGAGACGTGGTTGCCCTCGTTATCGAAGACTCCGCCGTGGCAGGGACAGATGAAGCGCTTGCGAGGCTCCTTGTACTCCACGTGGCAGCCGAGGTGTGGACACGTCGGGTCGAGCGCGCTCACCACACCCTCCTTTCGGCTCACGTAGATGCTATAGCGCCGGCGGCTCGTGGTGTAGCCATCCGGAACCTCGACCTCGTAGGTAACCGCGCGCGTGACTCCCTCAGGCAGGGCCTTCTCGTCCAGCACGTCAATCCACTTGCCGGAGCGCTTCTTCCGGTTGAGCATCGGCGCCGCCACGAACGCCAGCGTGGGCGCCAGTATTGCGCCGACCACCACTGCGTTTATCACTCCGACCAGCGTTCCCAGCAGCCGTCGCCGCGGTACGCCGTTCTCGGCGGCGGTATGCATTGGTGCAGATGACTGCGCCATGAGTCTCTCCTCCCATCGGCCCCGCTACGGGTAGTAGCGCAGGCGTATCTTGCCGTTGAAGTCCGGATCTATCCGCGCCATCACGCCGGCCGCGATGCGCTCCGATTTGTGGTGCCGGCCAGGCGAGGGCTCGTAGAGGAACTGAAGCGATGCGCCGCTCTCGGCAATGGCCGCGGCCAGCTTGGTGAGCGCCACCAGCACGGGCACCACGAACGCATGCTGGAAGCGCGTATACGGAGCGGTAACCAGCAGAACCCACACACTGAGCAGGTGGAGCACGTACATGGGCAGCACATACTCCACCACGCCGCCTCTCCGCAGTATCTCGACCAGAAAGCCGCTCACCAGCGTGATGGTCAGGATGTTCAGAAAGGCAAAGTCGCGGCCGAGAGTCAATCCGTTGTCTATGAACTCATCTCGCCGGTACCTGTGCCGTACGTAGACGATGCCCGCCAGCATCAGCAGGCCGGAGAGGTTCGGCAGGATTTTGAGCGGATGCGTGAGCGGCAGGGTCTCGCGCGTGGGGTTCACCACCTGCATGAGGAAGTCGGCGAAACCCAGGCCGAAGAAGCCATAGATGAGCAGTCCGTGCATGGCCCACCGGAACTTATCCTTCTTCCAGAGCGAGGCCACCAAGAACCCATCTACGATGAGCGACTTCACCACCAGGCCCACGGCGCGCCCCCAGCCGAATCGCCCCACATAGGGCAGAAGCTGGCGCATGCCCGTGCAATCCACCCAGTAGGCCAGCACGCGCAGCGCCAACAGCAGGGCCACCACGCTGATGACCATGAAGATGAGCCCGACGTTGCGCGTGGTGAGCAGCGAGGACACCTTGTAGGCCACGGGAATCTGCGCCGGGTCGAGTTTGGTCTCCTTCGCGAAGGTGTGTATCGCGGCCACCTCGGCGTCGGAGAGCTCGGAGGGCGGCGTGGCGGGCATCATGCCCTTGCCGCTGCGCACGATCTTGCGAAACTCCTCCAGGCTCAGATACTTGTGCAGAGGCTCCTTGAACTCGGCCAGCGGCGGACCAAAGCCGCCCATGGCCGTAACGCCATGGCAGCCCGCGCACGAGGAGGAGCTGTAGACCTCCGCGCCGTCCAATGCCTGAGAGCCGGCGGGCTGCGCAACTCCTCTCAGGCTGAAGAGCAGGAAGAGCAGCGCCAGGAGCGCCACCACGCCCCCTTGAACTCCCGCGCGGGGCTTCGGCTCGTCGGCGGCAATCGGCGGTTCCGCGGCGCCGCCAAGCGTGCCCACGTCCTGCGCAGCCATTGTGCCCAGGTAGAGATTGGCGGGCTCGGTGCCGCACTCCGGCAGCAAGGGGAAGGCCTCGCGGCCGGTAGCCTCCGCCTGCTCGGCCACGTAGCGGCTGATCTCGCTCTCCGCGTCCTCCACGTCGCCGAAGATGCGGGCAGTCGTAGGACATGCCACAACGCAGGCCGGCTTGAGGCCGCGGTCCACCCGCTGCGCGCAGAAGGTGCACTTACGCGCGACGTTCTGCTTAAGGCGAGGTCGAACGAAGTCGCGCTCATAGGCGCGGTCATCGGGCAGGTACCAACGGTCCTCGCTCTGCAGGATGATGTTGCCGTAGGGACATGCCGAGACACAGGCCCCTGTTCCGCGGCACCGGTCCTGGTCAATGAGGACGATGCCGTCGTCGCGGCGGAAGATGGCCTTGTTCGGGCAGGCCTTCAGGCACGCCGGGTTGTCGCAGTGGTTGCAGAGGACCGGTATGTACACACGCTTGACGTTGGGATATGTTCCTGCCTCCACGTTCAGCACCCGTGCAAAGAAGACGTCGGCCGGCGTGCCGTTTTCCTGCTTGCAGGCCACGGTGCAGGCGTCGCACCCAATGCAGCGCGTCAAATCAATGAGCATAGCGAGGCGCGCCATCTCAGGACACCTTTCTCACGTCCACGCGTGTGTCTTTCCAGTGCTGGCCGGGCGCGTAGACGGCGGGCAGATAGTAGGCCTCATGTGTCGGCTTGATCTTCTGGTGGGTGTGGACGGCGTGGTATTTTCCGCCCGCCAGGTAGCGATCCCACCAGGCGTGATCCACGCAGAGCACCCCCGGCTTGATGGTCTCCGTAACCAGGGCCCACAGGCGGTAGGCGCCGTTGCCGTTGAAGATCTCCACCATGTCGCCATCCTGAATGCCCCGCAGGGCGGCATCGCGGGGATTGATCTCCACCACGGGCTTGCGGTTCAGGTTGAGAAGCAGCGGGTTGTTGCTGTGCGTGGAGTGCACGCGCCACTTGGAGTGGGGAGTGACGATGGAGAGCGGCAGGCGCTGCTCCTCTTCCGTGAGGTGCGAGAAGGAGGGTTTGTAGAGCGGGAAGGCCTCGCCCAGCTTCGCATAGATGGGCTCCTCCTTGAAGAACTCCATGCGGCCGGTCTTGTGGTACTCCAGCTGCTGCTCCAGCTTGAAGGGATAGGCCCGCGGCGGGAAGGGCACGTCCTCGTAGAACTGCTCGTCGCAGCCTATCTCCGGATCGTGCACCTTCAGGCGCACGGGGCCCTGGAGCAGTTGATCCACGGTGATGTGCGCGCACTCCTTGCCGCCAGTCTCCAGCAGAATCTTCATGGCGTCCAGCTCGGTCATGTCGAAGTAGGGATAGAGCTCCGGCGCAATGCGCTGCACCAGCTGCTGCACCATCCACCACTCGGTGCGGCTGTCGAACTGAGGCCGGATGACCGGCTGCTGAATCTGCAGGTAGGGATGGCAGCCGGTGCCCACCAACTCGTACTTCTCCCAGAAAGTAGGCGCGGGCAGCACCACGTCGGCGTATTCGCACGTGGGCGACATGGAGAAATCAACAGCCACGAAGAGGTCCAGGTTGTCTATCGCCTGGCGCATCGGGCCCGAGAACTCGGTAACCAGCGGGTTGGCGTGGGAGACAATCAGGGCCTTGAAGCCGTTCTTCGGGAACTTGATCTTGGGATTGATGGTCTCGGTGGGCTTTCCAAGCACGAAGTAGTGGAGCGGGCAGACGTTGGGGCGCTTGCCCTCCGGAAACCAGAACCCGCTGACATCAATGCGGAAGTGGTGCTGCCCCGAGTAGATGGTGACTCCCGCGCCGGGCGTGCCGTGATTGCCGGCCAGGGCGCTCAGCAGCAGGATGGAGCGGATGGTGAGATCGCCATGCAGGCGATGGTTGATCCCCATCCCGATGATGATGGATGCCGGTTTGGTGGTGGCATACTCGCGGGCCACCTGCTTGATGGTCTCGGCGGGGATATCGGTGTGTCTGGCGACGTTCTCCGGCCGATACTCCTCGCGCATGATGATGTCTTCCAGGTGCTGGAAGACGGGCGTAACGGCCACCTCTCGGCCGTCAATGGTTACCTTGCGGGTTCCGCGGAAGGCCGGCCGCAGCGCCTCCGGCAGCTTCAGCGTATCGGAAGGCAGCTTGGCCAGCGCATCGGCGGCCTCGTCCCATACCAGAAACTCGCGGTCACCGCCCATGCCCACATCGGAGGCGCGCAGCCTCTGGCCGTTGTCCTCGCGCACGAGGGTGGCGCAATCCGTGTACTTGCGCAGGAAGGCCCAGTCCACCAGCTCTTCCTCGATGAGCGTGTGGCACATCGCGAGGGCAAGCGCGCCATCGGTGCCGGGGTTCACAGGCAGCCAGAGGTCCGCGCCCTTCGCTGTCTGGCTGCACCGCGGGTCAATGGCCACGATCTTGCAGTTGTTCTGCTGCTTGGCCATGCGCGTGAGGAACTGTGCATCCGGTATGCGGGTCTGGAAGACGTTAGCGGACCAGAGAATCGCATACTTGGCGAAGCCCCAGCTTCGTGTCTCGCACTCCACGCTGTCTATGCCCACGGTCTGGGTAAAGCCCATGGAGATATCGCCGTTGTAGTCGTAGGCGGTTGCGAAGGACATGCCGGTGAGCGCCGCCATACGTATCTGCGCGCCCTTCTGCACGTAGCCAGTGCCCACGACCTGGTTGAAGAGCATCACGCTCTCCATCCCGTAGTTGGCGCGTATGTGCTTCAGCTTGTCGGCGATGAGGTCCAGCGCCTCGTCCCAGGAGGCTTCCTTCCACTTGCCCTCGCCGCGGGCGCCCTGGCGAATGAGCGGCGTCTTGATGCGGTCCGGCCCATAGATCATGTGGGTCATGGACATGCCGCGCAGGCAGCCGCGAGGGTTGTAATCTTCGCAGGGGTAGTCTGCTGCGGGCTTCAAGTCCACGATGGTATCGTTGACCACTGTCGCCAGCCAGCCGCAGGCTCCCGTGCAGTTTGGGCTGTCCGTCGTGCGCACCACCCGCGCCTCGCCCTCCGGCTCCTTTGAGGGTGCGCGCCCCGGGACCGCGTAACGCGTAGCCATCAGTCGTTTCTCCCCATCCAACCGGCGCAAGGCGCCGGGGAACGTTGTCTTAGCAGGGCTTCTCGGCGCCCGGCCGCGTGTAGAACCACCAGTTGATGCCGATGTTGACCAGATAGAACGCCGCCGCTCCGTAGAAGAACGCCGTGGGCGAACCGGTGGCGGCGATAATCGTGCCGAAGAGAGAGCTGAAGACGAAGGGGCCGTAGGCTCCGATGGCCGCCGTCCAGCCGAGCACTCCGCCCGCCTGCCGCGGCGGAAAGATCATAGGTATCTGCTTGAAGGTCGAGGCGTTGCCCACTCCGGAGAAGAAGAAGAGGCCCAGCATCGCCCAGAGAAAACCGCTGAACTCGGCCACGCTGGAGGGATGCGTGTAGAAGCACACCAGGAGCGCGCAGGCGAGCATTCCCACACCGCTCAGCATGGTCACCCGCCCTCCTCCCAGCCAATCGCTCACGGGACCAAAGACCACCCGCGAGGCGGCCCCCACCAGCGGTCCCAGGAAGGCATAGCGCAGCGGATCCGGCGCGCCATCGAAGTGGCCGTAGACACGGTCTATCAGCAGCGGGAAGGAGGCGGCATAGCCCGAGAACGAGCCGAAGGTCATGATGTAGAGCGAAGTCATCAGCCAGGTGTGGCGGTCCTTGAAGATGTCGGTCTGCTCGCGGAAACTGGCCCTTACCGGCACGTTGCGCAGCAGGAAGTGGGCCGCCACGGCGCCGACCAGGATGAATGGAATCCAGATGAACGCCGCGTTCTGCAGATAGATCTGGCTGGAGGCTCCGCCCTTGGTGAAGGTCTGCGACGCGCCCAGCAGCGAGATTCCGATGACCCACGGGATGACGAACTGCGCCACGCTCACTCCGAAGTTGCCCACGCCGGCCTGAATAGCGAGCGCCGTCCCCTGCAGGCGCTTCGGGAAGAAGAGGCTCGTGCTCGGCATAAACGAGGAGAAGTTGCCGCCGCCGAAACCGGCGGTGAACGCAAAGAGCATAAGCAGAGCGAAGGAGGTTTCGGGATGCTGCACCGCCCAGGTCCAGGCGATGCAGGGCACGAGCAGAAGCAGGGTGGAGAGAGTAACCGTGCGCCGCGTGCCGTAGATGGGAATCAGGAAGGTGTGAAGGATCCGCAGCGACCCTCCCGCCAGGCCCGGCATCGCTGCCAGCCAGAACTTCTGCGCTTCCGTCAATTTGAACCCGATGCCGGTGAGCTTCACCACGATGGCGCTCACCATGAACCAGGTGGAGAAGGCGAGCAGCAGGTTGAATGTGGTGATGCAGAGGGTGCGCCAGGCGATGCGCGAACCCTCCTCGCGCCAGAACGTCTCCTCCTCCGGTCGCCAGTCCGTCATCCAGCCCACGCCTGCACGTGCCTCGGTCGCGGTCATGGCAATTGGTCTCCCGATAGGCCAGGCTAGCCGCCCAGCGGCGGACTAGATGCTGGTTCGCTCCTGTTTGTGAATGCCCAACACAACCAGATGCAGCCACGCCAGGCTGACAGCGGTGATGCCGAATACAACCCAGAACATGGACTCCGGCTGGCCCGTCCACTCGCGCAGATAGGCGAAGAGGGGCGGCATCGCGAAACCGCCGATGGCCGCGAGCGCACCTACCAGGCCGACCACCACCCCCACATCCCTGGGGTAGTACTCCGGGATGTACTTGATGGTCGAGGCCTTTCCGATGCCCTGAGTCACACCAATGGCCAGCACCAGCGCGGTGAAAGCCGCGACGCTCATCGGCAGGAAGAGAGCCAGCGAACAGAGCGCGCCAACGATGAAGACGGCATACGTAACCCTGCGCGGGCCGAACCGATCCGAGAGCACGCCGCCAAGCGGCCGAAGCAGGCTGGAGGCAAGGATGAACGGCGTGGTGAGCAGAGCAGCCTCGGCGAGCGGCAAGCCGTAGACCGTAACGTAGTAGTTCGGAAGAGTGACCGAGAGCGCCACGTAAGCGCCGAAGACCACGGTGTAGTAGAGGCTGAAGCGCCACACCCGTATCTCGCGGAGCGGGCGGTTCATCTCCCTGAGGGTGCGGCCCGCTGCGGGCTTGTGGTCCGGACGCGGCGCCGCCAGCCACACCACGGCCGCCATCAGCAGGATGAGCACGCCGTACAGGAACGGAATGAACCGCCAGCCTCCCGGCACGAAGCCGCCCAGGAGGCCGCTCGCCGGCACCATCGCAATGAGCGCGGGGCCAATGAACTTGGTAACCGAGGCGCCTACGTTGCCCGCGCCGAAGAGGCCCATGGCGAAGCCGTGCAGCCGCGGCGGAAACCAGGCGGCATTCCAGGCGGATCCAACCGAGAAGGCATTGCCCGCCATGCCCACCAGGAAGGCGCAGAGGAGCAGTTGGGTGTAGTTGCGCGCGAAGACCACCAGAAAGCAGGCGATTCCCGCGAAGAGCAGGTTCGCCAGAAACACCGTCCGGCCGCCGAGCCGGTCGGTCAGGATGCCCAGCGGCAGCCGCCACACCGCACCGTTCAGGATGGCGACCGCCGTGAGCCAGGAGAACTGCACCTCTGTCAGGCGCATCTCCTTCTTGATGAGAACGCCCAGCACTCCGAACATGGTCCACGCCGCGAAGAGCAGCGCGAAGCCTATGAAGGAGAGCCAGAGCACGCGCATGCGCGCCGGGCTCTCAATCGGCGCGGCATAGTCCACCGGTACGTAGGCTCTCTCGGTAGTTGTCATCGTTGCACTCCGAATGCCTGATGCAGCACCCCGCGCGAGGGATGCCATGGGTATAAGTGGATAATCGGATACGAATATCCGTTATTATAACACCGGGCAACGGCATTCCTGCAAAAAGATTCCGGTGGGCCGAAAAAACTGTGGGCCGTGGCGTGATTTCCGGGCCGCCCGCTCTCCCGACGAAGGCGCGGAGTCAGACGCGGAGGTGTGTTAGGCCCGTGTTGAAGTAGCCGCCCCAGATGCCAGCCGCTTGAGGGCCGCTCAACCGAGGGAAGCCGTGTGGCGCCAGTAGCGCCTCTTCAAGGAATCCAGCAGTACGGCCCCGAGGATCACCAGACCGAGCACGACCTTCTGCGTGTAGGCTTCCACACCGGTCAGATTCATGCCGTTGCGGATCACGGCGATGATGAGCGCTCCAATCAGCGTGCCGAGGACCCTGCCCTGCCCTCCGGAGAGGCTCGCGCCTCCCACCACCACGGCCGCGATGACGTAGAGCTCGTACATCAGGCCGTAGGTTGGCGCTCCCGCCCGCAGCTGCGAGGCCGTTATCACGCCGCCAAGGCCGGCGGCCAGACCGGAGAGCACATAGACAAGCAGGAGCGTGCGCCGGATGGAGATGCCGGACAGACGCGCCGCCTCCGCGTTGCCGCCCACCGCGTATATCCGCCGCCCGATCTCCGCGCGCGCCATCACCACGTGCGCCGCGGCATAGATGGCGAGCATCAGGCTGACTGCGTTGGGCAGGCCGAGCAGCGAGGCGCCCCTACCTAGCGCATCGAAGCCAGGCGGCATGCCGTAGATGGTCTGGCCCTGCGCCAGGATGAAGGCCAGGCCGCCTGCCACCTGCATCATGGCCAGCGTGGCGATGAAAGGCGGTATGCGGAACGCCGTAATCATCAGCCCCGAGAAGAGGCCCACCCCGCCGCAGAGGACGATCGCCGCGGCGAAGGCGGCGCACACCGCCAGAGATCCGGCGTGCTCACCGCCCAGCGCACGCACTGCCCAGGCCGTGGCGACCGCCGAGAGAGCCACCAGGCTGCCCACGCTCAGGTCAATGCCGCCCGTGATGATGACCAGCGTCATGCCCACCGCGATGATGGCGATAACCGCAATCTGGTCGGCCACGTTGCGCAGGTTGTTGGGCGAGAGGAAGGCGGACCGGCGCACGGCGGGGGGCGTGATGGTCTGCACCGCCCCGCTCGCGCCGCTCGCCCACACGGCCCAAGCACCTGCGGCCTGGGTGGTAACGGCAAGGCGCACGGGCCGGCCGGCCTCCGCGCGCCGTCTCAGGGCCTCGGCCACGTCCGGCGGTGCGCCGACCACGGCTTCACACTCTCCCAGCGGGCGGAGAGCCTCCACAGCGGCCCGGGCGAACTCCTCTCCGTCCCGCCCTGGCTCAGCCGCCACCAGCAGCGCATCCGGGGCAGCGCCGCGCTGCCGGGCCATTGCCGCCGCCAACTGGCCTCCGCGAGCGCCGGTCGGCACTTCTTCCTGCAGGGTCGCCAGCGCGAAATAGGCGCAGAGCAGCGCCAGCACCCCCACCATGCCGTAGGAATCGAGCAGGCGGAGGAGCACGGGCGGGGCGCGCATGGTAGGAAGGGCTTCGCCCGCCCTAGTTGAGGCGCGGATCGGCCTCTGCGTCTTGCTTGCGGTAGAGACCCGTGGGGATGAGGGTTTCGGGCGGCACCTTCTCGCCGGCAAGGTACTTGGCGATGGCCAGCACGGTCATCTGCCCGATTTTGCGCGGGTACTGGATGGCGTCCGCGTAGATCTTGCCCTCCTTGATGGCCTGGAGAGCCTCCAGCTGGCCATCGAAGCTCACAATCTTCACGCGGTCCAGCCTGCCCGCCTTCTCCAGCGCGGCGATGGCGCCGAACGCCGTGGGATCATTGATGCAGAAGATGCCGTCCAGGTCCGCATGCTTCTCCAGGATGTCCTGTGCCGTCTTGTAGGCCGAGTCACGCGCGGCGCCGCCGGGAAGCTGCGCGACAATCTCGATGCCCTTGTGCCGTGCCATGACCTCCCGAAACCCCTTGGTGCGCAGCAGAACGGATTCCACCTCCGGGTGATCAATGATGGCAACCTTGCCGCGCTCCCCGATGGCCTCAATCATCGCCTGGGCGGCCAACTTGCCTCCGGCGTAGTTATCGGTGGCGATGTGTGAAACGACCTTCGCGTTCTTATCCAGGCAGGCAATATCGGCGGTGAAGACCGGTATGCCGGCGGCATTGGCTTCGGCGATGGATGCGCCGATGGCGCGCGAATCGCATGGTGCCAACACGATGGCACTCACCCGCTTAACGATGAAATCCTTCACCTGGTCTTTCTGGCGGGCCGCGTCCATCTCGCCCGCGGTAATGAGAAACCGGTAGCCGTGTTTCTTGCCCTCCTCCTCCATGGCTTCCGCGATCTCCTTGAAGAAGGGATTGGCCATGGTGAGCAGCGAGACGCCGATGGTGATCTGTGCGGGAGGGCCGCCCGCCGAGGGCGGCGGCTCCTGCTGCCCTGCCGGCCCGGACGACTTCGTGCAGGAGGTCAATAACGGCAGGATGGCGGCAAGGAGGAGAGGAGCATGGCGCATACTGGCAACTCCCGTGCTCGAGATGAACGGTGGGAGATTTCGCTGGAACCCCGGCTATTCCTGCTAGGCGCCGGCACGCGTCCTCATGGCGTGGCGGAGGTGTGCGGCCGCTGACCCGGAAGGAGGTTCAGCACGACTCCCAGGCTCTGCTGACGCGCGCGGTAGGCCAGGCCGAACTCCATGCAGTCCAGCCGGCGGCGGATGGATACGCCCGTATCGTAGGCTCTCACGCGCTCCATGTCGTAGCTCACCTGGAGGTCATAGGCCCATTTTGAGCCGGAGTACCCATACACCAGCCGCAGCTCGTGGCGCACGTCCAGTCGGTCGAAGAGAAAGGGAGTACGGCCGAAGCGATGCTGGTAGCGATAGGCGGCGCCGACCAGCATCTCCCTGGTCAGGAGCAGATCGAGCTCGACCTCCGGCGCGAGCAGCGTGTAACTCTCTCCGCCGGAATAGACCGCCTGGCTTGCCACCCCGCCATAGCGCACATAGAGCGGGCGCGCGATGCTGAACAACGGGCTCGTGGCATCCGCTCGGGCGCTAAGCCTGCCGCTGCGCGCACGCGTAGGCCGCTCGTCGAAGTAGCCCGCGGTGAGTTCGGCGTTCACCAGCCACTCCGCGGGAGAGAGGAATCCCCTGCCGAAGGCGGACTGGATGGACTGGGCGCCGTTGCCGTTGCCTCCCGGAGAAGGCATGGGTCCGCGATTCAGCAGGTTGCCGAAGGTGAGACCTACTTCCGGCAGGCGCGACACCTGCAGGTCGGTACGGTTGCGGTTGTACACATGCGTGCCGACATTTACGAGCCCGAAGGCGCTCACCGTGCGCCCGACCGCGGGCGCTCCAGGGTCTTGCCCGAGGGGCGGATTGGTCTCCAACGGACTGCGCAGCGGATCGGCCGCCACTTGCGAACGCGTCTGCTCCAGCGCGACCTCGGTCTTACCGTTTCCCAGGCTCTTCAGCACGCCCAGGCTGCCTTGCGGGGCGAGCCGGGTGCCTAACAGGAAGCTGAAATCCACCAGCAAGTCACGCTCACTCACGGGCTCTCCCGTGAAGCGGTACTGGAGGCCGCCCTGCTTTGTGTAGGTGGGAATGGGGATAGGGTTGCGCACCGTTCTGCCGAAGGTCCGCACGAAGTAGGGCACGTTCAGCAGGCGCGTGCGGCCGATATGAAAGCCGATGTTGCGCGCCGTTACGCGGCCAGAGGCCTCCACGCGAATCTCGCGGGCCGTGATGTGAAAATGAGTCCGCTCCTGGCTGCAGGTGGTGAAGCTGGCGCCCCGTGCTTGAAGTACCTGCTTGGGCAGCAGCTCCAACTCCTGCCCACGCACCCTGAACGAGCCGAAGAGCGCTCGGGCATCCGAAACGGAGCCGGTGTTGTCGAGGGCCTTGTACGTGAGGCCGGTCCCCTCGATGTAGCCCTCCGTGCGCTCTAGACGGATGCGCCCCTTAACCACGATGTCGCCATTCATGGTGCCCTCGGCGTCATCGGCGATGAGCGTGATATTGCGTGAGGGCTCTACATCCTCGATGACGATGCGCACCGGGTCCGGGGTGCGGAAGTAGTTGTCCAGCGGACGCCAGATGAGCCGGCGGAAGCGGTCCA
>CAZGLN010000006.1:13991-18670 GCA_964526545.1 uncultured Chthonomonadales bacterium | reverse complement strand
GCCGCGGGCAAGGAGGAGGCCAGATTCCCGTGATCTTGGGCTCTTCGGGAATCTGGTCGCCTCCATCCATCGCGAGCGCGTGCCCGCGGCCAAGGAGGAGAGGGAGCGCCAGCACCGCCGCGAGCGACAGCCGACGAAGGAAGCGATGGAGCGGGGTCACGCGAAGTCCCTGTCGCGGTCTTCCGCCGTCAGCGGCCGTTGGGAGGGTAGAACCATGGCCTTCAGAAACTCCTCATCTCCATAGGTGCGGGTGCGGAGCACCACGGGCATGGGCACCGCGTGCCCGAGCACAAGCGCCTGCTGACGCGTCTCCAGCCTGGCGAGGATACCGCGAAGGCCCGCCGAGGCGGGCGTGCCGCTGAGCGCGGCCTGCACGTCGCGCTCGTCATCCAGCAGGCAGAGCAGCTTGGTGCCCACCTGCGAGAGCACCTCGTCGTCAATGCCGCTCGGCCGCTGGTCCACGATGAGCAGGGTAACGCTGTACTTGCGCAGCTCCCGCGCGATGGTGCCGAAAATGGTCTGGCCCGCCAACTGGGGCGAGAGGAACTTGTGCGCCTCCTCGATGGTGATGACGAGCGGCTGCGGGCGGTCGCTCCCGCCTCCCTGCGATTCCTCCGTGCGCTTTACATACTCCTCATGGATGCGCCGCGTGAGCATGTTGACAACCAGCATGTACTGCAGTGGCCGCGCGTAGCTGCCGAACTCCACGACCACACTGACTCCCTGCCGCAGATGGTCCAGTATGCGCGCGACGGCATCATCTTCCCTGGGCAGATCGTCCACGAGGAAGCCCCTGCAGCGGTCTCGGAGGGTACGCAGCTTGCGGTGCAGCGAACTGAGTGCTCCCGCATGGGCACCGATCTCCTCCGCAAGGGCCTTGAGGCCGCCGGTCTCCACCGCCAGGAAGTCCGGCAGCCACTGCCTGCCATACCGGTTCTCCAGAAGGTTCGAGGTCTCGACCGCGGTCGGGTTCAGGTTCAGCTCGCCGGCGAGGAGGATGACATCCTCCACGTCTACTTCCTTCAGGGGTATGCGGAGCACCTTCTCCACCTTCACCCCGCGCCGCTTGGCGGAGCCCTCGTCCAGCGCGTAGACCGCCACCCGGTCCTGAAAGAGCTGCTTCAGCCCCTTCACCCTTCCGCCGCCCTCGCTATCCGCCTGCCATCCATACTCGCTGTGCATGTCGAACACGAGGTTGACGGCAACGCGATGGCGGATGAGCCCCGCGAGCAGCAGCCGCGTAAGGAAGGTCTTGCCCGTGCCTGATTTGCCGAAAACCGCGTTGGAGCGCTCCGCGAACCGTACCAGGTCCAGGCAGACCGGCGAGGCCTCCATCTCCAGCGGCGTGCCCACGCTGAAGTAGGCTTCCTGGCCCTCCGAGCCGAAGATTCGGGCGACATCCTCGGCGGAGGCCTCGTGGACTGTGCTGAAGTGGACCGGCACGGTCTTGACAGGGCGCAGGGTCGGCTCGCCGGCCTGCTCCTCCAACATCAGCATGGGCCGGAGCTCGACCAGCGCGTAGGTGCCGGCAGCGCGCACCACCTCGCGCTGAGCATCGGTGGTAAGGGCGACGGAGTGGCGCAGGTAGTCGGGGCTCACCGCCTGCAGGCGCACGTCCGTGATCATCGCAAAGAAGCGATGATGCTGACCGCGCACCACCACGAAGCGCCCCGCGCGGAGGTCCTCGATGGAGCGCCCCTCGGCCAGGCGCATCTGCAGGCCTTCGGACAGCGAGCCGCTGACGACAACACCCAGGTTCTCGGATTCGCTCATGGGCTAGGGGTGTATTCCGCGCGGAACGGCCGCACTCCTTCGAGGCATCAGCGCATCGCCTCGGGCTTCAGCGTGGCGATGTAGGGCAGGTTGCGGTACCGGCCCCGCCAATCCAGCCCATAGCCCACAACGAAGGTATCGGGAATCTCGAACCCGGTGTAGTCCACTGGGATATCCACGATGCGCCGATAGGGTCTATCCAGCAGGGTGCAGATGCGCAGACTGGCGGGCTCGCGCACCAGCAGGTTGCGCCGAATGTAGCCGAGCGTGAGGCCCGTATCTATGATATCCTCGATGAGCAGCACGTTCCGGCCCCGTATGCTGTCATCCAGGTCCTTCGTGATGCGCACCGAGCCGCCCTGGCTTCCCGCGTAGCTGGTGATGGCCAGGCAGTCCAACGAGAGCGGCGCCTCTATGGCGCGGGCAAGATCCGTAAGAAAGAAGAGGCTCCCGCGCAGTACCGTCACCAGATGCAGGTCGCTCGCCCGGTAATCGCGGGTGATGCGCCGACCAAGAGCGCGTACGCGGGTGCGCAGCTGCGCCTGGCTTATCAGCACCTGGTCTATGTCCTCAAGCATCGTGGCACCCAAGCGCGCCGAAAAATCTTCAAAAAAAGTTGCGGACCGTCCTTGACAATACCCAACACCTACCCTATACTAAGCATGCACCAAGCGGAATACTCCGTAAGGTGCACCCGCAGTCGAACAGTAGGGAGGCTACGGCGGAACCGCAAGATTCCGAGGCGGCTAAGAAGGCCGCTGTTCGATGGGCGGAGAGCAGGGGCGGTGCGAGACGCGCTGCGTTGATAGCCCGGTGAAGCGGCCGCGCTGCAAAGCCGCAAAGCTGGTTCAACGAAATGCCGCAAGGTAGGTCGTTGGATTAGCAAAGCGACGGAGCAAGCAGAGCCGTGGAGGGTTGCCCGAACGGGCGACGCCGAAAAGCGCTCGAGAAGCCACCGGGTCACCCGGGCATCTGAGGGGTCGCAAGGTCCGTCAGGCGTTCGAGTGAAAACGGAGCCCATCGGGAAGCAGCGGCGGAGTCAACGAGACGACCCGCGCCGCCCCGCTCGCGTCTATGGCTCCTCTCCCGCCGTCACTTCTCCGCCTTCGTTGCGTTCATCTCCTCGCCGCGCCGGCCGTACTTGGTGAAGAGCGCCTCCACGTCCCGCGCATTCAGCAGCTTGATCTGGATGTCCGGATAGAGCTCGCGGAGTCTGCGGAGCTTGCGATTCTTGCGGTTGGCCAGCGAGGACTTCAGCGTGGTGATCTCGATGTAGAGATCGAAGTCGGGGAGATAGAAGTCTGGAGTGAAGTGCTTGGTGGGCCTGCCATCCTCGGCCCATTCGAGGGGAAACTGGCGCGGTTCGTACTCCCAGCGAACGCCGTAGAAATCGAGCAGCCTGGCTATCTCGGCTTCACTGGGATGCGCAAATGTCACCGCCGGCGGCGGTTTGACCTTGGTGGGCATGCACCCTCCCCACAGGAGCCTCCAGCAGGCTCAACGGCCTCGATCATCGGCTCCTGTTCCGCATCCTGAATCACTATAACGTCGTCTGTGCCATTTTGTCAACGGGAATGTGGCCGGGTGCTGTTGGCGGCAGATGCCCCGTGAGCGCACGCCACCTCCGCGCGTTGACGGGCGGTTACACTCCGCGTTATACTTTCGGCTCCGCGATGGTTGGACCGGAATCTCTTTTTGCGGCAGGTGCAGCACATGGCCGCGCGGAAAGGGAGTGAAGGATCGGCGAGATGGATGTAGCCATACTGGGCGCCTCGGGCTACGGCGGCGGAGAGCTTCTCCGGCTGCTGAGCCTCCATCCACACGTGCGCATCCGCCATGCGGTCTCCGAGACGTACTCCGCCAAGCCGGTGGAGGCGGCATTCCCCAGCCTGGCGGGCCGCGTTGCGCTGCGATTCAGCGGGGCTCTTTCGGCGGAGGAACTCGGCGCATGCGGCCTGGTATTCCTGGCGCGGGATAACGGCGTGGCCATGCGTCTGGCGCCGGATCTGCTGGCCCAGGGCTGCCGGGTGATAGATTTGAGCGCGGACTTCCGCTTTCGCGATGCGGCGATCTATGACCAGTGGTATGCCGGTCCGCATGCCTGCCCCGGCATCGCCCGCGAGGCGGTCTACGGCCTGCCCGAGCTGCACCGCGAGGCCATCCGGTCCGCCCGCGTGGTGGGCAACCCGGGGTGCTACACCACCTGCTCCATCCTTGCCCTTGCGCCGGCTCTCCGCTCCGACCTGATTGACCCGGACACCATCGTGATAGACGGCAAGTCCGGAATCTCCGGGGCCGGGCGGAGCAAGTTCGGCCTGGACTACCACTTCTCCGAGGCCAACGAGAGCGTTACCGCCTACAAGGCGGGAGGAACGCATCGCCACACGCCGGAGATCGAGCAGGAGCTGGCGGAAGTGGCCGGCCGGCCGATTACGGTCTCCTTCACGCCGCACCTCATCCCGATGACACGCGGCATCCTGGCCACCTGCTACGCCCGCCTTCACCAACCAGCCAGCCCGGAGGAGGTGCGCGCGCTTTATCGCGATTTCTACCGGGGCGAACCCTTCGTGCACGTCGCCGACGGACTGCCTTCCAGCAAACACACGCTTGGCAGCAATATGTGCCACATCGGCATCGCCGTGGATGCGCGTACGTCGCGCCTCACCGTGGTTTCCGCCATAGACAACCTGGGCAAGGGCATGGCCGGGCAGGCCGTGCAGAACATGAACGTCATGGCCGGGTTTGACGAGACGGCGGGACTGGAGGGAGCCGCCCTGTGGCCGTAGCGCCTATCCGCCCCATCCAGGCCGTTGCCCGCGGTTCCTCGCGAGCCTTCCGCTGCCTCGCGAAGCGACGGGCTCCCTGTTCGCGGCGAGGGGACCGGCGGTGAGCTCCCCGGCGCGATT
>CAZGLN010000006.1:0-13952 GCA_964526545.1 uncultured Chthonomonadales bacterium | reverse complement strand
CGTCTCCGCTCGGTTTCCGCGTTGCATCCGCGCGCTGCGGCCTCAAGAGCGCCGGGGAGGATGTTGCGCTCATCGTGAGCGATGCGCCTTCCGCGGCGGCGGGAGTCTTCACCACGAACCAGGTGTACGCGCACTGTGTAGGGCGCGGCCGGGAGGTAACAGCCCGCGGCGAAGCCCGCGCCATCCTCGTGAACGCGGGCAATGCCAACGCCTGCAATGGACCGCACGGCGCGGAGAGCGACCGGCGCATGGCCGCATCCGCGGCCGCCCTCCTTGGACTGCCGGAGGAGCAGGTCCTCACAGCCTCGACGGGAGTAATCGGCCATCCGCTGCCGGTGGAGCGCATCGAGGGTGCGGCACCGCTGCTGGTCTCGGCGCTCACCGCCGGTGCCGAGGCCGATACGCGTGCGGCCGCTGCCATCATGACCACGGATCTCGCGCCGAAACTGGCGGCCGTCGAGGTGGATCAGCCCGGGGCGCGCTTTCGCATCGGGGGCATCTGCAAAGGGTCCGGCATGATCGCCCCTCGGCTTGCGCCGCCCCATGCCACCATGCTCTGCTTCCTCACCACCGATGCAGCCGTTGCGCCGGCCCCATTGCGGCAGGCGCTCGTGGAAGCCGTCCGGGTTACCTTCAATCGCGTGACCGTGGATGGCGATACCAGCACCAACGACATGGTTCTGCTGCTTGCCAACGGGGCTTCCGGCACGCACATTCAGAGCGAGGAGGGCTTCGCCCTATTCGGCGCGGCGCTCACCGAGCTCTGCGCCTATCTCGCTCGCTCCGTGGCGCGCGATGGGGAGGGTGCGACAAAGTTGGTGGAGGTCCATGTGCGCGGCGCCGAGACGGAGGAGGACGCCGAGCGCGCCGCGCGGGCCATCGCCGAGTCGCCGCTGGTGAAGACCGCCCTCTTCGGCAACGATCCGAACTGGGGCCGCATTCTGGCCGCCGCCGGGCGCTCCGGTGCGTCGCTCTGTCCCGAGACGGCCTCCGTCGCGGTGGGGCCGGTTACCGTCTATGCGGGAGGAGAACGCGCCCAGTACAGCGCCGAAGAGGCTCGGCGCGCCATCTCGGGCGAGGAGGTCCGGATCACCCTCGACCTGGGCCGTGGCGCGAGTGAGGCAACCTTCTGGACGTGCGATCTCTCCTACGATTACGTCCGTATCAACGCGGAGTACCACACATAGACCCGCCGATTGCACCGCTCGCTTTCCCGCCCATCCTTCGGCCGCCGGATAAGTTCCTCGGCAACGATGCCGTGCTACCGCCGCGCCGTCTACTATCTCCTGGAGTGCAACGTATGCGTCGTTCTGTCCTCATCCTCGGCTTCCTCCTCGCGATGCTTCCCACGCTCGCCTCCGTGCAGGCGCAACGCGCCGACGAGCAGGCGGAGATCAGCCTGGAGACGCTCTTTCCTCGCAAGAGCCGCTTCGGCAAGACCGCGGCCGGCCTCCGCTGGTCCTATGACGATAGGTACCTGGCCTATCGCTGGAACGCCTACGCCGATAAGAGCCTCGACCTCTGGATCTTCGACAGCAAGGAGCGCACTACGCGCCGATTGACCAGCCCGGAGACCTTCCTGCCCTACGACCGCACGCTGCCGGAGATACTGGAGCGCTACAAAAAGGAGAAGGAGGAGAACGAGCGGCGTAAGGGCCTCTCGCGCGAGGAGCGCATGAAGCTGGAGGAGGAAGACTTTCAGAAAGAGCAGGCCCGAAAGGAGCCATTGAAGGAGTACGAGGGCGTGGGCGAGTTCGCCTGGGCCTGGAAGTCGCATGAGCTTCTCTTCACCTACAAGGGCGATATCTTTCGCTTGAAACTGGCCGACGAGAAGCCCACGCGCATCACCCGTACACAAGAAGCCGAGAGCGGCCTCCGCTATACGCGGGATGACGCGGGCTTCTACTTCCGCAGGGGGTCCGGTCTGTTTCGCGCCAGCTTCTCCTCGCCCGAGGTGCGCCAGCTAAACCCGGAACTGCCCACCGGCGTGCAGATGGGCGGCTACTGGCTCTCGCCTGACGAGAAGCGCATGCTCATCTCGGCCAGCAAGACCACCGGCCCGCCGCGCGAGGTGGACTACATCACCTACCGCGACCGGTTCGCACAGGCACGCAAGACCCAGCGAGCCGTTGCCGACGACCCCTTCAAGACGGAGAGTTACCTCTACATCCACGACTTAGCGGATGAGCCCGGCGAGAACCCGAAGGGCGACGGCAAGCCGTGGGAGATCTACAAGTGGCCCGCGGGCGAGGAGTTTGGCTTCGCCAGCGTGCACGAGGAGCCCTGGGCGCCCGACTCCCGACGCGTAGTCTACGCTACCTGGAAGCGCGACAAGCGCGAGATTGAGGTACTCATCGCGGACGCCGAGGCGCGCAAGGTGACCCAAATCCTCAAGGATACGCACAACGGTGAGCACACCACCCCGAGCATGACCCGGCCCTTCTTCACGCCGGACGGCGCCAGAGTGGTAGCGCTTCTGGAGAGGAGCGGATTTCGGCACCCCTGGCTGCTGGACCCCGTGGCGGGCACGGTCAACCCCATCACGCGCGGCAACTTCGAGGTCTACCCGGAGAAGATCACCCCGGACGGCAAGACGCTCTACGCCCTCTCGCCCAGCCGGCAGCCCGCCTGGCAGGATGTGTATGCCGTGGAGATGGCCACGGGTGAGATGAAGCGCATCTCGCGGCGCGACGGCCGCTATGACCGGCTGGAGATCGGCCCCGGCTTCACGCGCGTGGCGATGACCTTCGCCAACTGGAGGAGCCCGGTGGAGCTCTACGCCACCGCACCGGACGGCAGGACCGAGGAGTACCGCATCACCCAGAGCCACGCGGAGGACATCTCAAAGGTCTATCGCGCTCAGCCGGAGCTCTTCACCTACAAAAACCGGCACGGCCACACCATCCATGGCTACCTTATCAAACCCGCGGGCTGGAAACAGGGCGAGAAGCGGCCGCTGCTCGTCTACGTCTACGGCGGCCCGCTGGGCACCGGCCGCCAGGTGCTGGATGGTTCCTTCTCGCCGGATGGCTACGTCTTCGGCATGTACGCGGCACTCAAGCTCGGATACCTGGTGGCAGTGATTGATCCGCGAGGGACCTCCGGATATGGAGCGCTCTTCGGCAACGCCAACTGGGAGGCCCCGGGCAAGGCGCAGGTGGAGGACCTGGTGGATGGCGTGAAACACATCCAGGAGAGCTACGGGGCGGACCCCGCGCGCATTGGCATCCACGGCTGGTCGTTCGGCGGCTTCCAGACGCAGATGTGCCTCTACACCGCGCCGGAGGTCTTCACTCTGGGCATCGCGGGGGCCGGCCCCACGCAGTGGCAGAACTACAACCAGTGGTACAGCGGCGGAGTCATCGGCAAGTCGCGCATCGGCCAGCCGGATGACCTCGACAAGTATTCGCTAACAAAGGTCTGCACGAATCTCAAGTCCCCACTCATGCTGATGCACGGCGTGGAGGATACGAATGTGCTCTTCCAGGATACGGTCATGGTGTATCGTGAACTGCTGAAGGCCGGCAAGGGACCGCTGGTTGAGCTGGTGATTGACCCAACGGGCGGCCACGGGCTGGGCGGTGATATCCGCACGCGCGAGCGATTCGCCATCTACGAGGGATTTCTGCGCCGACGCTGGGGGATCTACTCCCCGGGTGCCCAGCAGACGGAGCCCGCGAAGTGAAGAAGCGAACGGACGCCGTGGCTCGCGAGCCCATCGCACGGGAGGCTTTCTCACAGTGACCAGAGACCAAGAACCGCGGCCCGCGCGTACGGATCCCGCCGCATCGGCGGCCGTGCTAGTGGATGCCCTGCCCTACCTGCGCGCCTTCTTCGGCAAGACCGTCGTGGTGAAGTACGGCGGTAACGCCATGACGGACGAGACGCTGAAGTCTCAGGTGATGGAGGATGTGGCCCTGCTCCACTACGTGGGCATACGGCCCGTCCTGGTGCATGGCGGGGGCCCCGAAATCACCGCCCTGATGAAGCAGCTCGGCCACGAGACCGCGTTCGTCGGCGGTCTCCGCGTAACGGACGCTGCGACGATGGAGATTGTGGAGATGGCCCTCACAGGCAAAACCAACAAATCCATCGTCTCCTTGCTGAACAGGCAGGGCGCGCGCGCCGTGGGCCTCAGCGGCAAGGATGCCCAACTGCTGGTGGCGCGCAAGATGGAATCGCCCCATGGCGACCTCGGCTTCGTGGGCGAGGTAGAGCGCGTGAATGGAGCCCTGCTGCATCTGCTGACCGAGAACGGCTACGTGCCTGTTATCTCTTCGGTAGCCTCCGGAGCGCAAGGCGAGAGCTACAACGTGAACGCCGATCATGCGGCGGGAGCCATCGCGGCGGAACTGCGGGCCGAGAAGCTGCTGGTACTCACGGATGTGAGCGGCGTGCTGCGCGACAAGGAGGATGCAGGCTCGCTCATCAGCCAGCTGCGTGTATCCGAAGCGCGCGCCATGCTTCAGAGCGGCCGGGCCGACCGCGGCATGATTCCCAAACTCGAGGCCTGCATACGCGCCGTGGAGGGAGGGGTGCCCCGCGCACACCTTATTGACGGCCGCAACCCGCACGCCATCCTGGTGGAGATGTTTACCAGCGCCGGAATAGGCACCATGATCACCCCGGACTGACCGCCGGCAGCAGTCCGAAGCGGCGGTCCGTCCCTGGGGCTCACGGGCGGAACAAGGAGCGCACCATCATGCCGAACATCCTGACCGATGCGCAGGTTGCCTTCTTCCACGAAGAGGGCTACCTCGCCGTGCCCTCCCTCCTGCCTCCGGACGACCTGGAGCCGGTGCGCAGAGAGATTGCCTCGCTGGTGCACGAGGCTGCTCTGCGCTTCCAGGCAGAGGGACGCATCGAGCGAACGCATGAGGCCGAGCCATTCGAGACGCGCCTGACGCGGCTGCTGGAGGACCACCCCGAGCTGACCCGCGACTACCTGCGCGCCATCGAAGGGCGGGGAGGAGGCGGGCACGCGGGCAAGGCGATGTATGGGCTCATCACCCATCCCAACGTGCTGGATATGGCGGAGCAGCTTCTGGGCCCGGAGATCGTGGGCTCCAGCGTGTACCGCATACGCCCCAAGGTGCCCGGCTTGGAGCGCGGGGTAGTGCCCTGGCATCAGGATTCCGGCTACTTCGCGCCGCACTGCGATGCCTACCTGGTGCTGACGGTCTGGATACCGCTGGTGGATGCGACGCCGGAGAATGGCTGCCTCCAGGTGCTGCCGCGCACCCACCGCCAGGGCGTTTTCCCGCACCATACCGGCGGCCCGGGAGGATACCTCGTGATAGAGGACGCGGACTTGCCTTCCGGCGAGGTGGTCACAGTGCCCGTGCCCAAGGGCGGCGCGCTGCTGCTCTCGAATCTGGCGCCGCACTGCTCCACGCCGAACACTTCGGATACTATCCGCTGGAGCGTGGACCTGCGCTACCAGAGCCGGTCGGCCCCCACCAACGCCTTTGAATTGCCGGAGGAGTTCGATAGCGATGCTCCGCGCACCACGTGGGCGTGCTACCCGCCGGAAGGGGATTTCGTGGTGCGGAGCCGCGCACACCCCGAGCAGGTCCACTCCTACGCCCAGTTTGCCGCCCGCAGGGCCGCCTACGAGGCGGCAACACACATCCCGTATCCCGCGCGGGGGTGGACCCCTGCAGAAGCGCCAAAGGCGTAGGCACGCACCGCACCCGCACGGGGTCCTAGGGAGGCGGCCGCGATACGGTAATCCGGCGATTCACTTCCGGCACGGCAACGGTCTGTTTTCGACCGTCCGGCCATCGCACCTCCAGGGTTGCCGGCCCGGTGTAGGCGCCCAGGCCGAAGTAGGCAGCGGGTTCGTTGGCGGAGAGCACGCTGCCGGAGGTGCGTATCTCGCGAATCTGCTTGGTATCGCCCGCCTTCAGCGTGAGCCGCGCGCCGAGCCCGAATCGGTTCGGGCCGCGGTCTTTGAGCGTTACCGCAAGCCATGAGCCGGTCTCGCTCTCGTTGCGCAGAAGGAGGGAGCGGCCCTCCAAGTTCGCGATGAGCAGGTCCGGCTTGCCGTCGCCATCGTAATCGCCCACTGCCATGCCGCGCCCCACAAGCCGCTCGCCGCTCACACCCGCGGCTGCGGAGACATCCGTGAAGCGCTTGCCGCCCTGATTGCGGAACACCTGGATGGGCTGCGCATAGGTCTGCGACGTGTCGAAATCGTGCACATTGTCGCGCACGTGGCCGTTGGTTATCACCACGTCGAGCCATCCGTCGCAGTCCAGATCCACGAAGAGCACGCCGAAGCCGACCAGCGGCGTGGTGGGCGGACCGATTCCGGTGGTGCTGCTGGTAACGGTGAAGAGGCCGTCGCCATCGTTGTGGTACAGGCTTACGGCCTGGGCGAAGTAGGTGGTTACAATGAGGTCGAGCAGGCCGTCGTTGTCGTAGTCGCCGGAGTCGACTCCCATTCCTCCCTGAAGGTGCCCCTGGCCGTCAAACGCCGTACCGCTTGCGGGTCCTACGTTGTGCCACTTTCCGCCCTCCCACTGCCATAGGTCGCCCGGCATCATGTCGTTGGCCAGGTAGAGCGCGGGCCTGCCGGTGTTGGCCAGGTCGGAGGCGAGGGCGCCCCAGGTCTTGCCGGTATCCTTCCACGGCGGCGCGGTGAAGCGTCCATTGCCGGCATTCACAAAGAGCCTGCCGGAGAGCGGGTCGTACACCTCCGGACCACAGGCGGATAGCACGTCGCCGACTTTGCAGAGCTGGCGCGTGGTCTTGTCGAAGCGCAGATACTGCGCCACGTAGAGATCCAGCCGGCCATCTCCGGTGAGATCGGCGAAGGCGCCGCTCATGGACCAGGTGAGCCCGCCGATGCCGGCCTGCGCGGTAACGTCCCGAAACTTGCCGCCGCCGACATTTCGGTAGAGGGCGTGACAGTGGTATCCGCTCAGGAAGATATCCGGCAGTCCGTCGCCGTCATAATCGCCTACCGCGCAGCCCTGCCAGTGGCGATTGGAATGGAGGCCGCTCGCGCCGGTAACATCCTCGAACTTTCCGCCTCCCACGTTCCGAAAGAGACCAACCCGGAAGGGCCCCGCGAGCAGGATGTCCAGCTTGCCATCCGCATCGAAATCGAGGAAGGCGCATCCCGCGCCGCCCGTCTCCAGGATGGTGAGGGGCGTCTTGCCGCCGTTGCCCAGCTCGAAGCGTATGCCCGCCTCCTCGGTTACGTTCCGGAGCCTGATGGGTGAGGGCTCGGCGGCTTTCCCCGCCTGCGAGTTGGTCGAGGTGGAGGGGGCAGAGCGCGGCCCGCAGCCCCACAGCAGCCAGAGGGCCGCCGCCAAGAGGGCGAACCGCATGATCATTGGCCCTGGGCGGCGCGGCGCCGCTCCTCTACCAACCGCCGGGCCTCGGGAGGGATATCCTTGTGGTTGGGATCCAGCTGGATGGCCTTCTCCATCGATTCCAGCGCGGACTTGCGGTCGCCTTGCCGGAACTGAAGGTGGGCGAGCCTCACATAGAGCCCGGCCTTGTCCGGAGCGTTGGCCAGCGCGATGCGCACTTCGTCAATCTGGCGGCGCAGGTCCTGCCGCTTCCGGTAGGCGGCCAGCGCCTGCTCGGCTTCCTTCGCCTTGCCGGCGCGGCGATAAGCCAGGTAGAGAGAGTAGTAGATCTCGTCCTGCGTGGGATTGGCGACCAGCGCCTCCTCCAGCCACTTGACGGCCTCCTGGCTGTTGCCCCGCTTCCTGGCGAGCTCGCCTTTGTGGAACTTGAGCAGCGGGAAGCTGGGATTCGCCTTCTCCACGCGGGCGATGGCCTCTTCCGCTGTTTTCAGGTCCGCCTCGTCACGGCCATGGGCCAGGAGCATGGTAATGAGGCTGGACTGGATGCGCATGTTGCGAGGAGCCAGCTCGGCGGCGCGCGTGGCGGCGGCGATGCCGGCATCCATATTCCCCACGGCCACATCCACGCTGCCCTTCAGCGCCAGGTAGCGGGGATTGTTCGGCTGGGCCTTAAGCGCTTTCTCGATGGCTGCCTGCGCCTTGGCCGCCTGCTGCATCTGGAGGTAGCAGATGGCCAGGTCGTGCCACACATCGGGGAAGTCAGGGTCCAGCTTCGCCACGGTCTCCAGCGCGTTGGCGGCATTATGGTAGGAGCCGCGCCGCATGTAGAGCTGCGCAAGCGCCATGTGGCCGGTGGCGAAGTTGGGATGGCTTGCGGTTACGGACTTAAGAAACTGGAAGGCGTCGTCCACGTTGCCGTTGGCCATAAGCACTTCGCCGAGGGCGGTGGTAACCTCCGGATCGTTCTTGTTGAGGCTGTAGGCCTGCGCCAGCATCGGCTCGGCCATGCGGCCGTCGCCGCTGCGGGCCAGTTTGAGGCCCAGTATTTTCCAGGCCAGGAAGTCCTCCGGATTGCGGTAGAGGTGCTGCCGCAACCCTAGAAAGGAGGAGCGCTCGTAACGCCAGGCCCGGCTCCACGGTCCCACGTACCACACGCCGAAGGCAACAACCGCGGCAATCACAAGCCCTGCGAGAGTCGCGAGTAGGCGCGCGCGGGGCGGTCGTCCTGCTCTATCGGGAGTATCCGGATTGCTTGAGGTCATGGTATTGCTGTTGGGAGGCACTCAGGGCTCGGCGGCCGCCCTGTGCTGGTGCCGAGATGCTACTTCGAGATGAGCGGAAAGGCCGCCTCGGCCTCGGCATCCTTGCGGGCAATCTCCTCGGTCTTTCTCTTCTCCAGGTCGGCGAGCGCCTCCATCTGGCTCTGAGTGAGCAGCTTCTCCAACTCGGCGGTTCCCGGCTTCTTGGCAAGGGCCAATCGGAACTCCTCGGCGGCCGCCCCATGAAGTCCCGCGGCTTGAAGCGCGCGCCCAAGCGCCTGATGGTCCCCCGCCGCCGCGCTGGAGCGGATGCGCTCCTCCTCGCGCCTTGCCGCGGTCAGTTGGGCCAGGCGCGCCTCGGCGGCCCGGGCGGCCTTCTGGTCGCCCAGCGCCTTGTTCGCCTCAATCAGGAGCTCCTGGGCCTCCTCGTACGCGGGATCCGTTGCGGCGGCCATCTGCAGCAGGGCACGCGCCGCCTTCGGGTCGCCCAGCAGCAGGCGGCACCGTGCCGCCGTGGCGTATACGATGGCGCGCCGCGCTTCGTCGGTGAGGGCAACCTTGCACAGATCATCCGCGTAGCCCACGGTGCGCTCATCCTGCGATTGCGCCAGCAGCACGCGGGCCAGCAGGGCGCGTTCCAGTCCCATGGGATAGGCGCGCATGGAGTTTATCTTGCCCTCGAGAAACTGGGTGGCTGTGCGCCAATCCTTACGTCGGATGCAGAGCTCAACAAAGAGCTGGGCCGCATCGTCGTTGCGGTTGCTCACCATGAGGCAGGCCATCAGCCGCTGCAGGGCCTCCTCCTCGCGCCCCAGTGCCGTAAGGCTGCGCGCCCACAGCGCATAGTCCGCCCGCGGCTTGGGATCCAGCCTGGCCCCCTTCTCGTAGTGAGGCAGCGCGTTGTGATGCAGGCCCGCCTCGGTGAAGATGCGGGCGATGGCGAAGTGCGCCGAGGCCACGTTCGGCCGCAGGGCGAGCGCCTTCAGGTACTGCTCCACGGCGAGCCGCGCCTTTCCCATGCCCGCGGCAACATTCGCATACCCGAACTGGTACTCGAACGAGCGCGGGTCGCGCGCCGCCAGCTCCTCCATAATCGGGTATGCCTTTGCGAACTGAAACTGCTTGGTATAGCGAAACGCGAGGCGATAGCGCACGTCCGGATCGGTCGGCTGCGACTGCGCCATCAGCTCCAGGTCTTCCAGCGAGGCCGAGTTGAGCTTCCGCTCGCGTTCGGCCACACCCATCCAACGCATCGTGAAAAAAGCGGCCGCAACAAGCACGAGCACCCAGAAGATGCGGGCGTTCCGCTTGCGCGCAAGGTACTCCCGATGCTCCCTGAGGCTCATGGCTCCACCATCTTGAGGTCGCCAGGCACCTTCGGGTTCTTGACCGAGCTGACGGCGCCGTTCGGCCAGCGCACTTCCACGCTGTCCACGCGCTCGATATCACCCAGCCCGAAGTGTACGCGTGGGTCGTTGCCGGTGAGGTAACTGCCCGAAGTAGTGCATTGGGCCACCCAATGCGCCTGTCCGGCCTTCACGGTTACTACCGCGCCGAGGGCCATGCGATTGCTCTTTCTGCCCTCCAGCGTGACGCGCAGCCACTTTCGCGGATTCTTGGTGGTGTTGATGAGGACGCGCGGCGCGCCCTCCAGGTCCACGGCCACCAGGTCCACCAGGCCGTCGTTGTTCAGATCGGAGGCGGCCAGCGCCCGTCCCACGAATCCGCCCGCGAATCCCGGTCCCGCATCCTTGGCGCGGTCGTAGAATCGCTCGCCCTTGAAGTTCATCAGCAGATGCATGGGCTGCGCGTAGGTGATGTTCTTATCCACCTGCTCCGCGTTGCTGTAGATGTGTCCATTGGCAATCGGCAAGTCCAGCCAGCCGTCGTTATCCAGATCCACGAACCGCACGCCGAACCCCACTAGCGGCCGCGTGGCCATATCCACGCCGGAGGGCCGGCTCAAGTTGGTGAAGAGTCCATCGCCGTTGTTGCGGTAGAGAGCGGTGGCTTCGTTCTGGAAGGTGGTAACCACGAGGTCGAACTTGCCGTCGCGGTCGAAGTCCCCAAAATCCACACCCATCGCGCCGTGGAACTGCCCCTCCTCGGTCAACGCAACGCCTGCCATTACGCCCACGTTCTTGAAGCGCTTCCCCTTTTCGTTGAGGAAGAGATCGCCCGTCATCTCGTCGTTGCCCAGGTAGAGATCCGGCCAGCCATCGTTGTTGTAGTCGCACCAGACCACGCCCAGGCACTTTCCGTGCGCAGAGTCCATGCCGACTTTGACGGTTACATCCTGAAACTTGCCGTTGCCGAGATTCCTGTAAAGGGAACCGATCTCCGCGTCGTACATCAGGGGTCCGCAGCCGGATTCCACGCCGCTGTAGTTGCACCACTGCGTTACTGTGGAATCGAACTTTGCGTAGCGGCCGATGTAGAGATCGGGCAGGCCGTCGCGATCATAGTCCGCGAAGCCCGCGCTGGAGTTGAAGGTCGTCTTTGTCGGCGCCTCCAGGCCGGACCCTGCCGTGGCGTCGCGAAATCGCAGGTTGCCGAGATTGATGTAGAGCCGCACCACGCCATAGCCGGTCAGCACAATGTCGGGCTTGCCGTCGTTCTGGATATCCGCCACCGCGCAGCCCATGTAGAAGCCTGGCGTCTCGATGCCGCTGCCCGCCGTAACATCCGTAAAGGTGCCGTCGCCCTTGCCTTTGTAGAGCGCGCACTTGCCCGTATTTCCCACGCCCTCAATACCCAGGAAGAGCAGGTCGGTGTTTCCGTCGCCGTCCAGATCCACCGCGGCGCAGCCTCCCGGCACTATCTCCAGCAGGGTGAGGGGCTTCGGACGCGGCTTGTAGCCCAGCCTCCACGTGATGCCTGCCTGCGCCGTGCGGTCCTCAAAGGTGGGCACGGGGACATCCGGCAACTTGGTATCCTGCTCCACCTGCCGCTTGATGAAACTGGGCTTCTTCGCCTCCTTCGCGTCGCTCTCGGAGCGCGGGCCGCAGCCCATGGAGAGGGTCAAGACGCCGGCAATGGCGAGAATCCCCAGGCGGCTGGGCCAGGCAATCATGGCTGCGCCTCCTCGCTCACTTTGCGCTGCACGGCCTTCGCCATGGCACTGGATCGCAATTCATCCATCTCGCGCTGCACGGCCTCGTCCGGAGGTCCCATCTGCTGGTAGGCCAGATATTGCGAGGTCGCGCGCTCTACCTGCCCGTACTTGGCCAGCACGCGAGCCAGACGCAGCCGCAGCGGCCTATCCTCCGGCGCGGCCACTACCCGGTTGCGCATGGCCTGAATCTCTTTCTCCATGGTGGTCAGCTTGTGCGACTGCTCCACCATCCGCTGCCCTTCCTCCTTCTTGCCGGAGCGGAGGAGCAGTTGGCCCAGGTTGTAGAGGCTGCGCGCGTCGGTTGGTTCCAGCTCAATCGCCTGCCGGTAGCGCGCCGCGGCCATGCGCGTGTTGCCGGCACGCTCATACAGCAGACCGAGTTCAAAGTGGCAGCGAGCGAGGGTGGGATCGCGGTTGAGCGCGGAAGCGAAGTAGTGC
The DNA here is from genome assembly GCA_964526545.1 of uncultured Chthonomonadales bacterium. GTDB lineage: Bacteria > Armatimonadota > Chthonomonadetes > Chthonomonadales > CAJBBX01 > CAZGLN01. The sequence goes on along the minus strand of CAZGLN010000006.1, from coordinate 1,818 downwards.
TCCGCATGGTTCCGCAAAAAGGGCGTGTTGCCAAGCTGCGTGTAGACCTGCCCGAGCCAGTAGTAGGCGATGGCATCCTCGGGGTCCAGCTTGATGGACTTCAGAAGGCTGTCCCGCGCCTCCTGATACTTGCCGTAATGGCGCTGCAGATGGCCAAGGTCCCGCCAATAGACCGCCTTGGTGTCGTCAATCTCCAGGGCCTTCTGGATGCACTCGGTGGCCTTGTCGGCCTGGTTGGCATCGCCGTACATCCTGCCAAGCAGGTGCCATGCCTGGGCGTTGCGCGGCTGAAGCTGGGTGACCCGGGTCAGCGCGGTGATGGCACGGCTCGGCCGTCCCGTCAGCTGGTAGGCCTGCGCGGCGGCCATATTGGCACGCACGTTGTTCGGATCCACCTTAAGAGCCGCATCGAAGGCCGCCACTGCTCCCAGCAGATCGTTCTGCCTCGCCAGCACGTCGCCGCGCGCCAACTGGGCCTCCACGTTGCGCGGATTCAGCTTGACGGCGTGCTCCAGAACGGCGGCGGCATTCGGCAAGGCGCCATCCTTGGCCAGCGCCTCGCCAAAGTAGGTGAAGGCCCGGCTGTCGTTGGGACGGTCGTGGATGACGAGCGCCAGCTCCTCCATATTGAGCGATTTGAGAAACCGCTCCTGCTGCCCGGGACTGTAGCGAAAGGCCAGGGCGGCAACAACCGCCGCGACGCCCAGTGCGATGAGGGCGAGAAGGCGCCGATTGGGCTTGCCGACCGCAGGTTGATGGGACGAACTCATGTGCGTATGGAGAGGAGAGTGCGGAAAACGATCGTGCAATGTATGCTACGCGCGAATACGGAAACCTGTGCCTAAGCAGTTTCCAGGGCTCCCCTCGGCTTTCCTGCCAGCCGGAGATGCCCGGCCTACCGGCCGCCATTCAACTCCGTCCCTTGGGTTCTGGCAGCCGCTGGGCCTCGCTGGACGGCCTGGTGGAAGACCTCGCGAGTTGGGCACGGCTGGATCGGGCACGGACCTGGCCAGAGAACTTGCTCTACGCCCGGGTACACGAAGGGCCCACCGAACCATCCGGCGGGCCCTCGCGATGCTTGCTAAGCTTCGGGAGCAAGAACTAGTCGCTGCCCCACCGCCAGTTCGGATCGTCCTGCCGCGGGATAACGTGCTTGTTCAGCGGATAGGTGCGCTCGATGTAGCCATCGCGGGCGCCGGGTCCGCCGTAGAACGCGTTGCCCTCAGCCACCGAGAGGTTCGTGCCGCGCGGAGCGATCTTGATCACCTTCACGTGACCATCGGCATAGGCAACGTTCGCCTGGCCGCCATGGCGGGGCAGACCCCAGGTGAAGCCCTGCCACGAGAGCCATCCGGTTACCAGAGCGGCGCGATCGCCGAAGATCGTGTCTTCCATCAGCCACACGGTGTTCGGCCGGCCCATCCAGTCAACGCCCTGCATACCGCCCCAGTCGGAGTGACCATCCAGCAGCATGAAACAATCGGCGGGGGACTTCACCTGCGCGTCCGAGATCGGGTTGCGATCGCGGGCCAGGTGGTTGTTGTACAGGTAGCTCACCGGGTTCCGGTTCCAGTGCCACTCCTGCGGATTGTTGGGATTCTCGTCCATGTCCCCGGAGCTCGGGCAGTAGTAGAGACCCTTATTCTTGATGTAAGGAGCCACTGTGTTCTGCCACTCGCCCGTGCCGATGTTGCCGTTGGGCAACCAGCCGCCAAACGGATACTTCTCATCGTAGTCCTGCGAGTACTGCAGGACGGCCAGGATAAGCTGCTTACAGTTGTTCAGACAGGAGGTCTGCCGGGCCTTCTCGCGGGCCTT
>CAZGLN010000005.1:34818-40053 GCA_964526545.1 uncultured Chthonomonadales bacterium | reverse complement strand
TGGCCTTCAGCAAACGGTGGTTCTGGTAGGATCCTGACGGGCTGGAGGCGGAGACCTGGCAGCCGGGAGGAAGGGTCGGCGGAGCCGCAGTCTTTTCGCACCGAGGACGCGATGCATACGGAGCAGCGTCTTTTTCGATTTGGCCTTCCGAGAGGCGAGCGCAAAGCGCTCTAGATGGTTAGCCAATGATCCTCACCTTCCTTCACAAGATTTCGGTCCGGGTGAGCACCCTCTGCATGCGTAACGGCTGGCTCCATGCCGCGATTATGCTGGTCTGGTTAACCGTGTGTACGGTGGCGACGGCACAGGATGCACAGCGCCCGCTCGCGTACATCCGGAGGCTTGCCGTGGCGCCGGCCGTGCTCGCGACCCTGCCCGCGGAGGCTCCGAAGCCCGCACCTAAGGGGGCGTCTCGGGCGGAGAGGGAGGCATGGGACCGGCGAGAGGCCGCGCGCCAGGGGCTGGCACGTTTGCGGAGCGCTTCGGCCGCCATTCTTACTTCGGCGTTGGTCGAACGGCTTCGCGGTGAGCCCGGTCTGGCCATCGCACGCATTGAGGGCAATGAGACCGCGCGCCGTTTGTGGCGGCACGCCGAGGAGGGGGCGTCACCGCCGGGCGAGCCGGAGATCGGCCGTGATCCTTCAGGCCTGATTCTGCCGGCAAGCGACCAGGTCATCGCCGCGATGCGACAGGTGGAAGCCGTTGATGGCCTCTTGTTCACCGCCGTGGAGGAGTTCGGGGTTTCCGGCGGGCTGGAGCGCACCGTATGGATCCGCTGTATCGCTTATTTAGCACGAGTGGATACCGGGCAGATACATGGCCCATACGATGCAGCGGGCTGGGCTAGAGCGTTTCGCAAGCTTGTGGGCAAGGGATATCAGCGTCCGGATGAGGATCTGCTCGCCGCCGCTGCGCGCTCAGCGGCCCGTCAGCTTGTCCACACACTGCTCACAGGTGAGTCCTCGCCGTTCGCTTTTCCCCACCGAGTAGCGGTGCTGCCCGCCGAACTGCCCGATGCCATTCCTAAGATGCTGGCCGGCGGCGCGGAGATATCGCGCAAGCTGCCGGCGCTGCGTCGCCAGGCCGATGTGCTGCTCCAGCCGGATGCAGGACCCGTGGTGAAACTGATGCCCGCGACCGTTACGGACAACTTGCTGACGGACATACGCCCGGATGGCGCCAGGCTCTGGACGGCCGACGGAGATCCGGATGTTATCGCCATTGCAAGTATTGCGAACGAACTGCGCGCTGCGTACGTCTTCGTTAGCAAGGTTACTGATGTACGGCTGAGCGAGCGGCCCATCGTGGCGATGGACGGCGCCGCGCGGCGCGATGGACTGGAACGCGAGATTGTGCTGCAGGCGGAAGCAGCGTTCGTGCGCGCCAGGGATGGCGCGGTGCTCTGGCGTGACACAGGCGCTGCCCACTTCGTGTCGCGGACGGAGTACTTTCGGGGACGGGCACGGCTTTTGACCGACGAGCAGTTGGTAGTAGATGCCGCGCGGGCTGCATTTGGGCAGCTCAGGACACGTTTCGAGGAATACCGGCGGCGCTTCGAGAAATAGAGACTCGGCAGTCTATAGCACTTCGCATTTATAGTTACTCGTGAAGGGGTTTTCTGCTCCGTGGGGTTGCAAAGGAGACGCCTCCATGACCCAGTGGCGCTACCACACCATGTTGTTGCGGGACCTCTCCATCGCGGAATCCAAGCTTAATGCCGAGGGGGAGAAGGGCTGGGAGCTGGTATCGGTGTGCCTCATTGACTCGAACACGGCCCGAGCCTTCTTCAAGATGCCGGTCGAAGAGGACACGGCCGTAGTAGCCGAGAGGGCGGCCCTGGCGCAGAGCCCATTCGGCAGCTAACCTGCATTAGGCATCATCTGCACTGTTCTCGCCCCAAAACAGGCGTCGTGCATTCCTGCTCGTCTCTTCATCAATCTGCCTGGCAGGGACGGTCCGCACACCGGCCAACGCATCGCGCACATGGATGAGGAACGCGGGCTCATTGCGCTTGCCCCGCAACGGAACCGGGGCAAGATAGGGAGCGTCCGTCTCGAGCAGAAGACGGTCAGCCGGAGCGAGGGCTGCCGCGGAGCGCACCTCGCCCGCGTTCTTGAACGTGATGGTGCCTCCAATGCCGAGGTGAAGACCGAGAGAGAGCGCTTGCTCGGCTTCCGCCACGGTTCCTCCCCAGCAGTGCATGACGCCGCGGCGGACTCCTGCTTCCCCAAGTATGCGCAGGGTTTCGCCATAGGCGGATCTGCAATGAATGACCACGGGAAGGTCCTCGGCGAGGGCCACCTCGAGCTGCATTCGAAAGGCCGTCTGCTGCGCATCTCGAGGGGAGTGGTCGTAGTGGTAATCGAGACCAATCTCGCCGTAGGCGACCACGCGGTCGTGTCTCGCGAGCTCTCGCAGCGCGTCCAGCGCACGGCTGTCTAGCGAGGAGGCTTCGTGCGGATGCAGCCCAACCACTGCCCACAGGCAGTCGTGGATTTCCGCAAGAGCGATGGCTTCCCGGCTGGAGGCGATGTTGTAGCCCACCACCAGAATGCGCTCCACGCCCGCGGCGCGAGCACGTTCCAGCGCCGGTTCTATCTCGTGGCGCAGACTCTCGTGGTTCAGGTGGCAGTGCGTATCAACCAGGGCCATGGCAGAACTCACTCACTGGGACTTCGTTGGCGCAGCGCCGCTCGCATGCGCACATGATCTGGCGTGCTTTCTAGGCGATTGCGCCCGGGCAGGCTAGCCGGAAGCCCTCGTACTTACCGGCATTGTGAGGGATTCAAGAAGCGCAGCCACGGTCTCCAGGTCTCTCTCATCAATTCGCCTGCCTCCGTACCGAATGGAGTCGAAGGCGCTCATGGCGGCGCGCAGGCGCCCAGTCAGCGTGCTGCCGCGCAGAGCGCGCAAGTAGTCGCCATTTGTGCGCGAGCGGTCATACCGAATCAGCCCTGCCGCGTCCAGCCGGAAGAGCAGGGCCAGGAAATAGAGCCTGTAGGCCTTCTCCAGATCTCCTCGGCTGCGCGCGGCCCGCGCCGCGCGCAGCAAGCTCTCCGGGTCACTGCCCATTGCTTCAACTTCCACCTCGTCGTGCAATGGGTCACGCTGCCCGCGACTTGCCTCGGTCCGGAGCCGCGCACGACGCAGCACCAGAACGGCAGCATGCGCAACGGCTGCCAGGAGGCCCGCGACCAGAGCCACCATCAGCACGTAGGTGATCAGTGTGCCTGAACTGGAGATGGGACCCTCGAAAGTGAGCGACCGAAAGAACCGCTCCAGAACGCGGCGAATGGCCTCACCCATTCGCTCCGCCAGCGTGGCGCCGCCGGGCTGCGGGGCATACTCTGGTCTGGCAAGGATGGCCTGCAGGCGCTGATGTATCTCCGCCGCTCGGGGACTTGCTGGCGGCTGCCCGGATGCTAACGAGGGACCTATAAGCAGGCACAAGAGAAGGAGTATCGGCCCGAAGCCGCAGCACCAGTGCACTCCGATGCGCAGACCACGGCGCGCTCTTGGCGGCGGGGGGCGCAGCGCCTCCTCAAAGATCACGCGCGCACTCCATGTGCGGCGGCCAGGTGGCGTTCCAGCATGGTGATGTCCAGCCCTTCACGCCGCACTCGCTGGTCGTAGTAGAGCAGGGTGATGCAGATCATCGGGAAGGGCTGGATGAAGAGCCAGACCAGGGCGGCCAGGCCGGAGATGAGCCAATCCGTGGAAAGGCTTTCAATGAGAGGGAACAGCGATGACGCTGTCCAGATTGCGTAGAGCATCGTGCCGTAGATTGTGAAGAAGTAGCAGCCCACGAAGAGCGCGCACAGCAGTATCGCACCGCAGACGGGCAGAAAGCGCCTGCGGATGAGCCGCCAATTGCGAATGATGGCCTCGCGGTAGGCTACTTTTTCCAGCACGACTTCCTGAGTTACGAAGGTTCCGAACGCCACCAGGCTGAACAGCCCCGCCACTCCTGCGGCTGCGAGGGCCAGAATACCGCCAATCAGCATCGTCTGTTCCGAAGGCGCATTCTCCGGCACTCCGCTTGCAGCCGCGAAGAGAGCAATGAGGCCGGCCCACAGCATGCCGAACACGGTGCCCACTACGGCCATCACCACGAGCAGCCACGTGCCCAAGAGCGGTATCAGGCGGCGCAGTGCGGCGCGGTAGACGTCGCGCACACTCACCTGCCGGCCCAGGTAGCGTTCGGACACGGCCAGGGTGAGCGCGGCACTCTGTACGGCAAAGGAGAACGCCTGCAGGCACCACACCAGGAAGTGGACTGAAAACGCGGTAACCAGGACAGAGGTCATTGTGCTCACGGACTCGCCGATGTCCCGGCGACCCAATCGGTCCATCATTGCCGGAATGCCACTGGCCTGAAGCAGAATAGCCATGCCGATTTGTGTGGGCACATGCAGTACGGCCACGATGCCAGCGAAGAGGCCGAAGTTGGCCTTGTAGAGGTCGAAGGCCTCATCGAAGACATCGCCGATTGAGAGCGGCACGAGGCTGGGCTGCATCAGTTTTGAGGGCGCGAAACATCCATCACCCGGACAATGACGCGCACGGTCTCTCGATCGTCCCGCACGCGCACTCCGGGCGGCAGGCGCAGCGGAACATCCCGCACGAGGTCGGCCCGAATGCCGTCCACGGGCACATCCGCGGTGGGCACATTCGTGAGCGGCACAAGGTCCTCGGACTTGCCGATGACCGTTACCTGGCTTGGATCCACAAGCACATCGCTGACCACGTACGGTGCTTGAGGCCTCCCACGAAGCGACGGGCTTACGACCAGCGTGCGGGTAGCCGGAGCATCCACCAGCGTGAGTTCGACAAGCGCGGCACGCGGCACGACCTCCACATCCTCCACAAGCACACCGCTCTTATCCAGCGCATGCACCTCGATCTCCTCGCGTACGCTGCCCGCCTGCGTGGAGACATAGGCCACTACCCTTGCCACGCGGTCCAATCGCGCCTTGGACCCGACCACGTCCACGGCACTCGGCGTGATTCTGGGCGGCGCGAATTGCTGGCCGAAGGGGGGGCGATCCACAAATCCAAGTTCAATGCGCATGCGTTTGCGCAGTTTCGGCTCCACGTCCACGTAGGCATACATCCGCCTCTCGCGAAAGCTAAGGGACATGCCCTCGCGCGGGCCTCGGTAGCCCACAATGCGGAGCTGGTTCGTGCCCGCCCGGGCTGTCGAGAGATCCACCACGGCGCGGATGCCGTTGGCGG
>CAZGLN010000005.1:25273-34802 GCA_964526545.1 uncultured Chthonomonadales bacterium | reverse complement strand
GAATGGAATCGACCTCCGGTTTGGGGCCGGTAACCTCGACGGGCACGGGCTCCGGCCGAACGCGCACAATCAGGTCCGGCGGTGGAGTATTGATCGCCACGACCTCGGCCATGAATTCGCGGCTGGTTGTAGGCGGCTTCTCGGAGATACCCACATAGGCCCATATCATGACCGAGAGCGCGAGCGCGAGCGTCTTAAGCAGGAAGTTTTCGCGAAGGGCGCGGAGCGGCCAGGTCATTTGCGCTCCACCTTCTCACGCCGAGCGGTCTTGATGGCATCGCCCACCCGGCTGGCGACAAGGCCGATGGGTGTGGCAGCCAGTCCGCGCGTATCGGCCAGTGCGAGGAGGATAATCAACCGCTCGCGCAGCGTGTCGTCTCTGAGGCCGCGGATCAGCTTGCCCGCCGTGGCAATGGAGACGGTGCCCGTCTCTTCGGAGACCACCACAATGACCGCATCGCTCTGTTCCGACATACCCAGCGCGGCCTTGTGGCGGGTATGGACCGTGGCATCCACGCGAGGGCTCGCGGTGAGCGGAAGAGTGCAGGCAGCGGCGGCAATCTTGCCTTGCCGAATGACGACGGCGCCATCGTGCAGCGGGGTGCCCTTGTAAAAGATGGTGCACAGGAGCGCCTGGCTGGCTTCCGCGTTGAGCACGGTGCCGGTCTCCACAATATCATCGAGCCCGGTGTTGCGCTCAAACACAATGAGCGCGCCGATGCGCTTGACGGAGAGGGTGGAGACTGCGGCAACCACCGCGTCCACCATGTCGGTCATCTGTTCGCGAGCCAGAAGGCCCAGGCTTCTACCCCAGAAGCGCGGCCGGCCGAACTCCTCCAGCGCGTGGCGGAGCTCCGGCAGGAAGAGGATGACAAGGGCGACAGGGCCCAGGGGAAATGCCTGGCGAAGCAGCCAGTTGAGCGAGAGCAGTCCCAGCCACTCCGAGACCACCACGGCAATGAAGAAGATGGTGAGCCCGATGATGATCTGCCAGGCCCGGGTGCCTTTCGCGAGGAGGAGCAGGCGGTAGATGAGCCAGGACACCGCGAGGATGTCAATGGCTACTCGGTAGTCGAAGCCCTTGAGCACGCTCAGGACGTGCGTCCAATCCATGTTCCCGCCCGGGTTTCTGGGAGCCGCGCCATCAGCCGCGATCGCGGCCGCTCACACATTAGTATATCCCCGAGGGCGCCGGCCGACGCCGCCCGGTGGGCGAAGTGGGCCTCACGGAATTCTGTTGCGCGTCCGGCCCTTCTAAACATCCAAGGCGATGGGCACTCGGCGCTGCCGCGACGGTCGGGATGAGCCTGGACGGCCTCCGGCGTTTCTCCTACGACGTCAGGTGTAGGTCGGATGTTCCGTGCGTGCCGATGCAGCATGGCGCAGGTGGCATGTGTCGTTCACCAGTCTAATTGGGGTGGCTCGCGGGCCGTGCTCCAGTATGGTGAGCGAGCAGTTTTCCAGCCAGACGCTGCGCCAGCACTCTATGCCGAGGCCCAGTGCATCGCAGAAGAGGACGCGCAAGCTGCCCATGTGGCCCACGACAACCACACTCTGGCCTGCGTGCTGCTGAAGAATCTGCTCACGGCACTGTACTACCCGCTGCCACATCTGCGCAAGCGTTTCGCCGCCCGGAGCGGGCACGCCGGCGGGATCGCGGCGGCGGGCCTCCAGCAATTCGCCGTCTCCCCGGGCGATGATCTCCTCACGCGTAAGCCCCTCCCATTCACCGCAGGCGCACTCCCGCAGGAGCGGGGTGCTGATGGGGGCTAACTCATGTATGCGGGCGATGGCCTCCGCAGTCTCCAGGGCCCGCGGCAGATCGCTCGTCCAGACCGCCGATATCGGATCATCGGCGAGGCGCCGTGCGACCTGGGCGGCCTGCCGGCGCCCTTCCGCCGAGAGCGGAGTGTGCATGTGGCCCTGCAGTCGGCCCACCGCGTTCATCTCCGTGACGCCGTGCCGCACGAGAAGCAGGCGCGTTACCGTTTCCATGGGCCACCGAGCGCAACATATGTGGGCGGATCTGACGCGCGCGAGAATTGCGGAGCATGGGGCAGGACGGTTGCCGCGCGAACAACTGCCGCAGTAGAGAGGGTCATGCTAACGTTCTTCCGATCGGCGGTTGTCCTCGCCCATGCGAATCTCTACACCCTGCCTCTTGGGACCCGTGAAGGGCTGCGGCTTCAGTTTGTCGCCCCGCTGCAGTCCCGAGAGCACTTCGACGTGGGTATCGCCTGCCAGGCCGACCTTGATCTTGCGTGCTTCCGTCTTCTCGCCGCTGCCATCCTTGCCGGCTGGGGTGACAACCAACTGCACTGTGCGCTCGGCGCCCGCTCCTTGAACACAGGCAACCGGAACGCGCAGGACGCCAGACCTGCGGTCAATGATGATTCTGCACCGTGCGCTCATTCCTGGCCGCAGGCGGATGTCGGGTTTGTCTATCTCCACCTCCACGGCAAAGCGAATGACCCCCGCACCCTGCGCGCCGCCGCCGGGTCCGGCATCTAGAGCGGCAGGAGCCACCTTGCGCACATGGCCGCGGAACACCGCGCCGCGGGCTCCGTCTATGTTGATCTCCACCGGCAGACCGAGTTTGATCTTGTGAACGTCCACCTCGTTCACCGTCATCTTCACGAGCATGCGGCTGAGATCGGCAATCTGAAGCACGGGTGTGCCCGTCGAGAAGGTACTTACGCCCGAAGTAACCAGCTCGCCCTGCTCGATGTAACGCTTGGTTACCACGCCCGACATCGGTGCCAGAAGATTGGTATCTCCCTGCCGCACTGCGAACTCCTTGAGCTGGTTCTCAATCTGGACCACAGCGGAACGTGCCTGATCTACTTCGTCCCTGCGCATGGCATTCTGCTGAATGCCCGCCCGCGCCGCCGCCAACTGCGCCCTGGCCTGATCTAGAGCAGCCTGGGCCGAAGCCACATCGAGCTCGCGCACGCGCACGGTCGTGCGGGCGGCCTGAGCACGCGCGAGGAATGCCTCGGCTTCCTTCACGCGGTTGCGCGCATTGGCAAGCTCCAGGCGGTTCTGCTCCACGATGAGCTCCTGCCGCTTCCGCGCCTGCTCCAGGCGGGCCTCGGCCGATGCGAGCTCGGTGCGCGCCGCATCCACTACTTGCTCCGAAACAAACCCCCGCTCCAGAAGGTTCTTCTGCCGGTCCAGGTTGCGCCTGGCCGTGTCGGCCGCCGCCTGGGCTTCGGCAAGGCTGGTCTGGGCCTGAACCAGGCTCTGCGGATGGGTGGATTTCTCGAGGAGCTCCTGGGCGTCGCGCGCCGATTGGAGGCTAGCCTGCGCTTGCTGGATATCGCTTTCGGAGAGTGCGGGCTGAGTGCGGCTCTCTTCCTGCGCGGCACGCAGGCGGGCCTCCGCTGCCCGTACCGCCTCCTCGTACTGCTTGATCGTGGTGGAGGTCTGCTGCTCCTGGTAGGAGACTCCCCGCCGCGCCTGTTCGAGCCGCGCGCGCGCCCCGTCTAGTTGCGCCTGCACTTGCGCAGCCTGGCTGTTAATCTCGGTGGGGTCAATCTCGGCGAGGAGGTCGCCCACGCTCACGCGGGAGCCTTCCTGAACGAGGAGCCGCGCGATGCGCCCCGCGACCTTGGATTTCACCTCCACCTTCTTGACCGGCTCGATGGTTCCCGTCTCGGTAACGCGGATCTCCACGTCACCCACGTCCACGGTCTCATATCGCACCGGTTGCGGTTCGGTGGCAATGGCGCGCCGAACCCACCACCAACCCACTAGACCGAGAACAACAATCGGCAGAACACAGCCGAGAGCGATCTTACGTACCATGCGTTGATGATATCCTGTATTGCCGGAGAAGCCGAGGGTTTTACGAGTCCCCGGCAATACAGGTTTCGCTCTCCGTCGTCGGCAACCTGTGTTGTTGCCGTTTGCGCGCGCCGCCGTCTACATTTGCGGAGGCTCGCGATGTGAGATACCATCTATTCAGGTCGCGAGCGCTTCAGGAGGGGATGAGCGTAGCGCGGCCATGTCGAACGTGGGCGTTGGCACCATGGGCACGCTGTTGAGTGCGCCGGATGCGAGGACCTCCGTGGAACGGGACTTATCGGCCGTCGCCGATGAGGACCTTCTGCGCGCCTGCGCGCGCGGCGAGCGGGAGGCGCTTCGCGAGCTCACGTACCGTTACCAGACTCCTCTGTACCGCTTTCTCTATCGGTTGATGGGATCGCATGAGGATGCGGAAGAAGCTGTTCTGGATGTCTTTGTGAAAGCGTGGCAGCATGCGGGTAGATTCAAGTATCAAGCAAAGGTAGCGACCTGGCTGTACCGCATTGCCATCAACGCGGCCCGCGATGCTCACAGCCGAAAAAAGGCGCGGCCTCAGGCGCCGTGGCCTGATCAGTCGCAGCTTGAAAGGCTGGGTGTTGGAAGCGCCGAGGAGGATGCTCTTCGTAGCCTCCATCGCGAGGAGGCATCAGAGGCCCTGCAGAGGGCCCTGGCGAAGTTGAACCCGAACGACAGGGCGTTGTTGGTGATGTACTACCTGGACGACCGAGAATATGATGAGATAAAGGCCATTACAGGCCTGAGCTACACAGTGTTGAAGACGAGGCTGGCGCGGGCTCGACGGCGTTTGCGGCAGTTGCTGGAGTCGGAGAGCGGAGGGGCGCGAACATGAAGTGCAATCTGGTGCGCGAGGATATTACCCCGTGGCTGCGGGGACGGCTCTCGGAGGAGCGAGCAGCTCAGGTGGCGCAGCATTGTGCCGCGTGCGCTGAGTGCCAGGCTGTTGCCGAGGAAGAGCGTGCTCTGCTGAAGCTCTTTGATGCGGTGCCTCAGCCGCCTGCCTGCCGCGACGTCTGGCCCGACCTGTTCGAGCGCATATCCAAGCAGGATCGCCGGCATGCGTGGCTGGGGCGCCGCTGGGCTTTCTCCGGCGCTCTTGCAACCGCCGCTGCCTGCCTGGCCCTTGTGTTCGTGCTGAGGCCGGGCATGGAGAACAAAACCGTGCGCAACGAGAGCGGAGTGGACGAGCGCCGCATCGTGCGGATGGTGGCTGACATGCAGACTCTGCCGGAGCCGGAGACTTCCGATCTCTGGCTGCGAAGCTCCGTCGCGTCGGCCGGTCATTTTGCGGGAAGTGAGGAGTAGGCCATGCGCTTGCTCACCCTTGCCGCCGTGGGCGCCGTGCTGGCTGTTTTAGCGAGCCACGCGGCGGCGGATCGCCTTACCTCGACCTATGCCGTGCTCATCGGCGCGCCGCAGGGCCCCTCGAAGGCCGCTCAGGACGAAGAGAAGGAGCGGCGGCGCCTTCGGATAGGAATAACCAAGGAGCAGGAGGCCCAGCTGGACGCGCTGTGGACCGAGCAGGGCCCAAAGCGTCGCGAAATCATGGAGAAGATGCGTGACGCGCTGAAGAGACTTGGCGAGCTGTACGACAGCTACGACTTCGACCGCGAGCAGGCGCGCGCCATACGGCGAGAGATTGTGGGTCTGCATGCCCGTACCATGATGCTGCACCTCGAGGCCGAGGAGAAGATACGCAAGATCCTGACCAAGGAGCAGTTTGACAAGATGCGGGCGCTGATGAAGGAGGAGTGGAGTAAGCGCATGCCTCCGCGCCCGCACGGGTCGCGGGGAGGCGGTCCCGGCGGTCCGTAGCTGCCAGCAGGGAGACATATCGAGGAGCCTGGCGGAACGCTTATCGCGTCGCCAGGCTCCTTCGCATGGAGGGTGTGCAGGTTCGGAGCCTTGGGAACGGCAATCAGAACGGCTGCGTTCAGGGTGCGGCGCAAGTCAAGGTAGTCTCTTGTCTGCGTGCCTTGGTCGCTAAGGTATAATCTATCGCTTATTCGTCATCCAAACGAGAGCGGAGCAGGGCATTTCCCGGGAGCGCTTAGCAAAATGAGCCAGCAGACCGCTGCGTCAACGAAGACCACGGATGTCGTGATTCGTCTGGTAGGTGAGTCCGGCGAGGGAACGGTGAGTCTGGGGGATCTCGCCGTTCAGATGTTTGCCGAGCTAGGGCTGGACATCTATACCTTCCAGACGTTTCCAGCCGAGATCAAGGGCGGAACCGTGATGTATCAGATCCGCGCCCGATCGGGCACGGTGCTCTCACACGGGGATTCCGTGGACGTGTTGGTTGCCCTGAACGATGAGGGCTTTGACCTCTTTGGCGACTCCCTCCGCGAGGACGGCATCCTCCTCTATGACTCGGATGCCTTCACGCCCAAGCCTGATCCCGGCCGCACCGACTATGCGCTGCCCATCTCCACGCTTGCACGCGCAGAGAAAGAGACCGTGCGCCACCTGGTGGAAGGTGAGCAGCTCAAGCGGCTGCCTCCTCCCAAGAACATCATCGGACTGGGTGCGTTGATGCGCCTGGTGGGTGCTCCCCTGGATCCCGCGGAGAACTACATCCGGCAGCTCTTCGGCCGCAAGGGCGATGCCATCGTCCAGATGAACATCAGCGCCCTGCGCACCGGCGCGGCCCATGTGGAGAAGCAGATAGGAGCCAAGCGCACCGCGCGCATCTATCCCGTCGAGCGCGCGGCGCCGGTCATTACCGTCAATGGCAATCAGATGGTGTGTCTCGGCGCCATTGCCGCGGGTGTGCGCTTCTACGCGGGCTACCCCATCACTCCCGCCTCGGAGATTATGGAGTTCCTGGCGAAGGAGCTCCCCGCCTACGGAGGCGATGTGATTCAGGCGGAGGACGAGATAGCCGCGCTGGGCATGACCATCGGCGCGAGCTTTGCGGGAAAGAAATCCATGACGGCCTCTTCCGGGCCGGGCATCAGCCTGATGGTCGAGCAGATAAACCTGGCCGGCCAGGCGGAGATTCCGGTCGTTATCGTGGATGTGCAGCGGGGCGGAGCCAGCACGGGACTCCCCACCAAGACCAGCCAGGGCGACTTGAACCTGGCCATCTATGGCGTGCACAACGAGAGCCCGCGCATCGTTCTTGCCGCCACCAGCGTGGAGGACTGCTTCTGGACAACCATTGACGCGGTCAACCTCGCCGAGCAGTATCAGTGCCCCGTGCTGCTGCTCTCCGACCAGGCATTGGCCACGCGCAAGTGCACCATCGTGCCGCCCGACTTCGAGCGTGTGCGCACCGTGGACAGGCTGCAACCCACTGAGGAGCAGCTCAAGGCAGGATATCTTCGCTACCTGGATACCGAGAGCGGCGTTTCTCCCATGAGCGTGCCCGGCACGAAGGGCGGCGAATACGTGAGCACCGGCATCGAGCATGACGAGGAGGGCAACCCGGGATACTCGCCCCAACTGGCCGTCAAGATGAAGGCCAAGCGTTTCCGCAAGTTCGAGACGCTGCTGCGCGAGCAGGGGGCCAACTTCGTGCGGCACTGGGGGGAGACCGGCAAGGCGGAAGTCGGCATCATCGGATGGGGCTCAACCGAAGGCGTGATACGCGAAGCCACGGAGCGCGCGCGTGCCGAAGGCTTCAAGGTTGCCCACATGCACCTGCGCCTGCTGAATCCGCTGAACGTCGCAGCCATCAATACCTTCGCGGCGCGGTGCCGACACCTTCTTGTGGTTGAGCTCAACTGGTCCGGCCAACTGGCAGGCTGGATCCGCGCCAACGCGGATGTCTCGTTCACGGCGTACCACAAGGACGAGGGCATTCCATTCGTTCCCAACGAGATCTACGGGCAGGTTGTCTCGCTCGCGGGGAAATGACCTGTTCGCGTGCAACGTAGGGCCTGGTAGGGCGCTGGCCGCGCCCATTTCCGAACCTATCTGGAGCGACTAGATGACAACAGCGCAGCTGGAGTACGCGCCCAAGGACTTCAAGAGCGACCTGAAGCCGATATGGTGCCCGGGTTGCGGCGATTTCGGAGTGCTAAACGCACTCTACAAGGCGATGAGCATGTGCGGATTGGTGCCGGAGAAGACGGTCGTAGTCTCCGGAATCGGGTGCTCGTCGCGGCTGCCGGGTTTCGTCTCCACCTACGGCTTCCATGGAGTGCACGGGCGCGCGCTGCCCACCGCCACCGGCATCAAGTCCGCCCGGCCGGATCTCAACGTGATTGTGGTGGGAGGCGACGGCGACGGATACTCCATCGGGGCAGGGCACTTTCCCCACTGTGCGCGGCGCAACCCGGATATCACCTACCTCATCATGAATAACAACACGTACGGGCTGACGAAGGGCCAGGTCTCGCCGACTTCCATGGTCCCGCTCGCGTCGCTCGCCTACAAGATTGATCCGAAGCGCTGGAAGACCACCCCGTACGGCATGATGGAGGACACGCTCAACCCGATTGCGCAGGCCATCGCGTGGGACGTTTCGTTTGTGGCGCGCGGGTTCAGCTACCGGCCAAATCAGCTGGCGGAGATAATCGCGCAGGCCATCGAGCATAAAGGCTTCTCGCTCATAGATGCCTTCTCGCCTTGTCCAACCTTCAACCAGGATCAGACCGACGACTACTACAAGGACCATACCTTCGATGTGCCCGAGGATCACGATCCGTCGGACAGGGTGAAGGCGTTCGAACTGGCATTGCGCTCCGATGGCTATCCAATTGGAGTCATCTACAAGCGCGAGGGCAAGATGAGCCTGCTCGACGAGCAGAAGTCACTCCGCGATCGTTTGGGCGGGTCCGGCGACCTAACCAAGCTGATGCTCCGCTTCGCCTAGGACCTCTGTAGAATGCCCTCAAGCTCTTCGACGCCCGCCTATTTACTAGGCGGGCGTTACCGCTGCAGTGAGCGGCCCGGCCATGCCTGAGTTGGCCCCTCGCTCCCGCAACACGCGCAACATCACGCTAACCTTTGACCGCCGTATCCTGCAGGACTATCCGGCGGCATCCAGCAGGGAGTGGCTGGAGACCAACGGCATCGGCGGCTATGCGTCCGGCACCCTGGCTGGCGCGAATACGCGCAGATACCACGGTCTCCTCGTGGCTGCCTGGCGCCCGCCCTCCGACCGACGCGTGGTTCTCTCCAAACTGGAAGAGACTCTGGAACGGGAGGGAGGCGCGGCGGAGCTGGCGGTGAACCAGTATCCGGGCACTCTGCATCCCACCGGCTATCGGTACCTGAGCGGCTATTCCCACTACCCCGCGCCAAGCTGGACTTATGATGTCCTCGGCGGTACCCTCACGAAGTGCGTCTACATGCCGCAGGGCGCGAACACTGTCCATGTTCGCTATGAGTGGGCGGGCGAGGGAGAGCCGCTTCTCACGCTAGTCCCGCTCATCTGCTGGAAGGACTACCACTCCGAGATGCATCGCTGTGCCGACGGTCACTTTCCTGCAGAGGCGGCCGGCGACAGGCTGCTCGTACGGATTGCGGGCGGCGAAGCCGCGCTGCGAATGGAGCTGCCCGGCTGTGAGTGGCGTCTGGCGGGCTATTGGCACGAGCGCATCGAACATGAGCGGGAGCGGGAACGCGGCCTGGATTGGCACGAGGATCTCTACTGCCCCGCGGAGGCGCGCATCCGGCTGCTGCCGGGTCGCAGTGTGACGTTCTCCGCTTCGCTGGAGCCGCAGGCGAGCAACTAGCACGGGTGCTACGCTGTTGC
>CAZGLN010000005.1:24995-25263 GCA_964526545.1 uncultured Chthonomonadales bacterium | reverse complement strand
GAGAGCGCACCGCACGTTGCGCCCGCCTGGTGCGCACTTCCCCTCTGCCGCACGCCTTTGCGCGCAAACTTGCCGTCGCGGCGGATGCCTACGTTGTGGATGCCCGAGCCAGGCGTGGAATCCGGTCCACCATCATCGCGGGCTACCCCTGGTTTACGGACTGGGGCCGGGACACGATGATCGCGCTTCCAGGTCTCTGCCTCGTAACCGGGCGTTACCGCATTGCGCGAGAGATACTGCGCAGTTTCGCGTTGCATGTGAGCCAGGG
>CAZGLN010000005.1:6483-24974 GCA_964526545.1 uncultured Chthonomonadales bacterium | reverse complement strand
GCCGCCTACAACACCGTGGATGCGACGCTCTGGATGTTCGATGCGGTGAGGCACTATTGGCAGGCCGCGCCGGACGGGGGCGAGCTGCTGCGCGAACTGCTGCCGGTTCTCGAGGAGATAGCCGAGTGGCACTTCAAGGGAACGCGCTACGGCATCCGAGTGGATCCGGCGGACGGCCTGTTGTGGGCCGGCCAGCCGGGCACGCAGCTCACCTGGATGGATGCGCGCGTGGGTGATTGGGTGGTTACTCCGCGGGTGGGCAAGCCCGTGGAGGTGAATGCGCTATGGTACCGGGCGCTCGATCTCCTGGCGTCTGCGCCGTTCCTCAAGCCGGCCAGGCGAGCAGCCTATGCGCGGCAGGCGCGCCGCGCGCGGGAGAGCTTCCGCAGGCTCTACGTGAGACCGGACGGCCTGGGTCTGTATGACTACATCGGGGAGCATGGCCCGGATGGAGCCATCCGCCCCAACCAGATTCTCGCCGCGGCCACCGAGGGTCTGCTCACGAAGCGCCAGGCCGCCCGCGTGGTTTCGGTGGTGAGCCGTCATCTGCTCACCCCCTACGGACTTCGGACTCTGGCGCCCGGCGATCCGGCATACCAGGGCACGTATGGCGGCGACCAGAGGAGCCGCGACGGCGCCTATCATCAGGGAACCGTGTGGCCGTGGCTCATCGGCGCGTTCATCGAAGCGCATCTGCGGGTCCATGGCGACAGGGAGCGGGCGCGGAGCCTGCTGGCTGCATTTGAGGAGCACCTTGCGGAGGCAGGCATCGGCCATATCTCGGAGATTTTTAGCGGATCCGCGCCTCATCGGGCCGATGGATGTATCGCGCAGGCATGGAGCGTGGCCGAAGTGCTTCGAGCACTGGTTCTGACGTCCCTTTAGCGCGCTCCACCGATACATAAACGGCACCGGTACCCGAGGCCTTGCGTCAGGGGCGGGTGCCGCGCAAGCCGCGGGCCGACGCATGTCCTAGGGCAGACGCTCTAACTGGATGGGAGGCGGCTCGAGCTGCTCAGGACTGGTCGGCATGAAGAAGGTGAAGGCACCCGCCGAGCGTCCAACGCCCCACTGAATGGCGACCCTCGCCATGGCTGGATCGCCCGCGGAGCGGGGCGGGAATGGCGTAACCTGCGCCTGCAGCCGCAGGCGGTCCTCCCGCGTGAGTGGCGCGACCTCGCCCACGGCCTCCGCGAATCGCAAGAGGCTTGCCTGCGCCCCTGCCGGCAGTGCGCCAATCGCCATTTCCACGGGTTCCGAGGCTGCCAGCCGCTCCTGGATTCCTGGCATTGCCGCCATGAGCGCGATGAGTTCCGGGAGCCCGTCGTAGAGGCTCTCGCCCACGTTGAGCGTGGTGAGGACCACAGCGCCGGTTGACGCCGGTAATCTGCTCCAGCGGAAGGCGCGCATACTCCTGCAGCGCGCCTATGGACAGGCGGTCCGGAGGCCGGGGCATCAGGCGTGCCACGCGGACCAGGGACTCGTCCGAAGGCTCCCGCAGGTCCAGCAGGTGCCAATCGTGCGAGCGAAACAGCAGCGCGGAGCCGGACAACCACCAGGTTGCGTGGCTGCGCTCCGCCAGCCGATCCAGGGGGGACTCTGGCGGGTTTGTTATGGAGTCCTGCGCGGGAGGCGGTGTCCTGGCGAAGCGGTAGAAGTCGCGGAGCACGGGCCTGCCCGTGCCCTCGGCAAGCGCTCGCGCCGCCTCGAATGCATCGGACAGCAGCAGGGCCTGCTCGGCAGGTTTCGCTGTATCCGCCGGCGCTGTCAGGGGACCTGTCGCGGCATTGTACGGGTTACCCGAGACATGATAGGGAGACGCTGGGGCCAGGTGGGCCAGTGCAACCGGTATCCCCCCATTTGGCAGCGTGAGAAAGAGCATGCGCTGCCCGGCCAGAGTGCGGAGCCTGAGCTGTACGCTGCCGCGCTGCAGCGCCTCGGGGTCCAGCTCCTGCGACATGCCCTGGCGGACGGCAGTGGGTGGACGGGCGGCCGCGCTGTCGGCGATGTGGCGGGCAATGGCCAGCGCGGTCTGCTGCTGCAGAGGAGGCAGCGCGCGAAATGGCAGGGAGAGGCGCCTGCGGCTCCAGAGACGGGAGCGCTCGTTCGCCGAGAGGGCGGCGTAGAAGGCCAGACCTGCGCGGCTTGCCGGTTGGGAGAGGTACTGACGGATGGGGTCGCTCTCCGGAAGCGTCGCAAGTCGCTCCTCCGGCCATCCCAGAGCCGCCACATAGGCTTCCAGCGACTGCATCTGCGCGGCGAGCAGGGCCTCGTGTCTTCTGGCGATGAGGCTGCGGGTGGTCGGCTCGAGGTCCAGGACGTACCGCGCTCCCTGCGGGTCCTCTACCCGCCGCCAGCCGGCTCCAAAGAGTGCGGCCAATGCGTCCAACAGCTCGCCGGCGGCGGCGTCCTTCGCGAAGACGGCAGCCTTCAATCCGGCGACATCCCGCCGCGCCTCAAGCCGCATGCCGCTGGCGGCGCCGATGGCATCCAGCAGCGACTTCACGGTGACTCCCCGCGCATCCACCTTTAGGCGCTTTTGAGCCGCCTCTTCTTGCCGCCAGACAGATTGACTGGCGGCGCGGACCGCCGGGACGAGAACAAGAAGCGCAAGGGGCAATGCTCGCCAGTGCGTACGCGCGATTCTCGGTATCATGTGGATACGATACACTGCGGCGTGCTACTTGACAAGGGGCCTTTGCAGGTCCACGAATGTCTGCTAAAATGCGCCGCGAAGGACGCGCTGCCACGATGACCACTGCACGCGAGATGGATCCGAGGGCTGGAGAACAGGACGAGGGCGAGCTCTCGCTCCGGCCCAAGCGGCTGCGCGAGTTCATCGGCCAGGCGCGCCTGCGGGAGAATCTTCAGATCGCTATCGAGGCGGCCCGCGCCCGAGGGGACGCGCTGGAGCATGCTCTCTTCTTCGGGCCGCCCGGCCTCGGCAAGACCACCCTTGCGCTTGTTTGCGGGCGCGAGATGGATACCGCGGTCCGCACCACCTCGGGACCCGCCATCGAGCGGCCGGGCGATCTTGCCGCGATCCTCACCAATCTGGAGCGCGGAGACATCTTGTTCATTGACGAGATCCACCGGCTCAGCCGTGCGGTGGAGGAGATTCTCTATCCAGCCATGGAGGACTTCGTGCTGGACCTGGTGATAGGCAAGGGACCAAGCGCGCGCACCATGCGGCTCCCGCTGCCCCCTTTCACCCTGATTGGCGCCACCACGCAGGCGGGCATCGTCTCTTCGCCTCTGCGAGATCGGTTTGGACTGCACCACTGCTTCGATTTCTACGCCGAGGGCGAGCTGCTGACCATCGTGCGCCGATCCGCGGAGGTGCTGGGCATCCCCATCACGGAGGATGGCGCCCAGGAGATTGCCTCGCGGTCGCGCGGCACTCCGCGGATTGCCAACCGCCTGCTGCGGCGCTGCCGCGACTTCGCGCAGGTTCGTGGAAGGGGCGTGGTGGATGCGGCGGCCGCCGATGCCGCCATGCGGCTCTTGAGCATTGACGCTCTGGGCCTGGATGAGTTTGACCGCAAATATCTCCTGGCCATTATCGAGAAGCACAACGGGGGGCCCGTGGGGGTGGAGACCCTAGCCGCTATGCTGGGCGAGGAGCGCGGCAACCTGGAGGATGTCTACGAGCCGTACTTGCTCAAGCTGGGCTTCCTCAATCGGACCCCGCGAGGCCGCTGCGCGACGGCCCTCGCCTACCGCCACCTCGGCGCCGCCCTGCCGGCAGGTCAGACGGAGGCGACCCAGGGCACGCTGCTATAGGCGTAGAGCGGCGGCACGTTCATTCGGCTGCAGGTTAGGCGAGATTTAGCCTGGACCCGGTGCTGTCTGGCTGAGCTTCTCTAGAAGCAGGCGGACGGCCTCCGCCAGTTGCCGATCGTTATCCGTGGCGAGATCCTCCGGACTCATCTCCACCATCACATCCGGAGCCACGCCCACGTTCTCGAGCGGCTTGCCATCCGCGGTCTCCCAGCCGGTTGCGGGCACGCGGAACCGCGTGCCGTCCACCAGAGTGATATCGCTAGTGCCGATGACGGCTCCGGCAGTGGGCACCCCGACTATCGGCCCCAGGCCGAAGAAACGGAAGCCATTCGGGAATATCTCCGCGTCGCTGGCGGAGAACTCATTGATGAGCAGGACGATGGGCCTCCCCCACATCTGGAACGGCTGGGTAGAGCGCTCGGAGTCGCGCGGAGTCTCGTAGGCATGCGCCCGGCGTGTCAGGATGCCCAGGAGCTCATCGTGAATGCGCCCGCCCGGGTTGTAGCGCACGTCCAACACCAGGCCGCGCTTCGACTGGGCATCGCCAAAGAGTTCGCGCTGAAACCGCTCCAACGAGGGCCGATCCATGGCGCGGATGTGGATGTAGGCGAGCGCTCCCCCTGAGAGGCGATCCACCCGCTCGCGCCGCTCCGCTACCCAGCGTTCGTACTCCAGATTCTCCACCTCGGCACGG
Source organism: uncultured Chthonomonadales bacterium (assembly GCA_964526545.1). Classification (GTDB taxonomy): domain Bacteria; phylum Armatimonadota; class Chthonomonadetes; order Chthonomonadales; family CAJBBX01; genus CAZGLN01. The sequence continues at coordinate 20,497 of CAZGLN010000005.1, read as the reverse complement.
CTCGCTCCGCGGATCTGGACGGTGCGCGCACCCGGCTTCTCGGGCCGCACGTTCACCAGGAGCTCGACCTGCGTCCCAACTTTATCACGCAGGATCTTGAAGAGGTCCTCGGAGTAGCGTACGTCCTGCCCGTCCACGGCGAGAACGTACTCGCCAGGCGCGATCTTCTTTCCCGGCTGGTCCGCCGGACCTCTGGGCAGCACCCCGGCAATGCGCAGGCCGGGACCTTCGTGTGCCTGGTCTATCTCCAGCCCGAGATAGGCGGTGTTCGTGCTGACTCCCGCGTCGGTGGCCGCCGTGGCGCCCATATGCGATGCATTCAGCTCGCCAATCATCGCCTGCAGCAGCCAGGCGAAGTCCTCTCGAGCCACCACCTGCGGCAGCGCGGGCTCGTACCGTTTGCGCACAGCCAACCAATCCACGCCGTGCATCTGCGGGTCGTAGAAGCGTGTGCGAAGCGTGCGCCAGGCCTGGTCGAAGGCCTCGCGGGATACCAGCCGCCTATCCGCGATGTAGACCCCGCTGAAGGCGATAGCACGCGTCTCGGGCGATCCTCGCGACAACACCCGGACTTCGCCGGCGGCGGTGCGATAGTAGACGCGGTCGGCTTCCGGACTGAAGGCGATGGAGTCGGCCGGCGAGGCAGTATCCGTCGTCAGCCGCAGCCTATTGCCGCGTTCGATGTCCAGCAGCCACCAGCCGCCCTCCGCGCCCTGCGGCACGAAATAGAGCAGCGAGCGGCCGTCCGGCGCGAGGATGCCGCCCGCCACGCGGTCGCGAGTCTGCAGTACGGGGCGGGCGCGGTTCTCGATGTTGTCAAACTCAATTCGAACCTGGGTGCTTCGAGAGGCCGGCATGAGCGGCGGAAGCCCGGGTGCCTGTCCCGGCTGCGGAGCCGCCCCGGAAGGTTGCCCATCCGGCGCCGTGGGCCGCCTTCTCTGCGCTTCCGGCTCCCGGTCGTCCGGTAAGAAGGTCTCCTCCTGATCAGGACCGGTCTGTCCAGACTGCGCTCCGGCCGCCCCTTCGCGCGGCGAAGGCGGCAGAAGCGGCAGCGCATAGATGGTTGGCGCGACTGCCGCGGTCTCCGAACCGCGCACGGCGGCGAACACTAGGTGCCTACCGTCGCGTGCCCACACGGGACGGGAGTAGAAACCCGGATACCGGGTTACGTTGACCGCGGTTCCGCCCACGCTCGGCGCGATCCAGAGGTCGGATGCTCCCGTCTTGTCTCGCCTGACGCAGGCAAGCCATCGTCCGTCCGGAGACCAGGTGTATTCGCGCACACCCGTTCCAGCAAGAACCACCACGGGCTCCAGACGGCCATTGCCCTCCTGCGCGGACGGCAACACGCAGAGTCCGGGCTCGGACCCTCCGGTACGCACGAATGCCAGGAATCTGCCGTCCGGTGACCATTGCGGCCGAACCTCGTCGGCTGGGGAATCCGCAACGGCGATTTCGGCTCTGCTCTTCACATCCATCACAAAGATGCCCTGGCTGCCTGAGCGCGCCGAGGAGTAGGCCAGCCTGGCGCCGTCCACCGACCACGCCGGATCCGCCTCCTGGGAGAGCGTGTTGGTCAAGCGGGTGAGATCGCCGCCTTCCGCAGGGCACGTCCATATCTCCCCACGGATGACGAGTGCCAGAGTCTTGCCGTCCGGTGCCAGGGCCATGTCCGTTGCACCGGTTGTGAGCGTCTCACGCCGTGTATCGTTCTCCAGCCTATCGGCGGCCAGGGAGAGACCGAGCACACGTGGGCGATTGGCGCTCTGTCCGTTGAGCGGCGCCGCGACCAGCCGAAGGCCCTGTTCGTAGACGATGGTGGAGCCATTTCGCGAGACACTCGGGTTGCGAATGGGCTCTCCGCCGTCGTTGATGAGCAGCTCCACCTGGCTTCCATCCGGGCGCATGCGGTAGATGCCCGATCCATCCGGCCGATGGCTGACAAACAGGATGTGGCGGCCATCCTGGGTGAAGCATGGCCAGGAGTCGAATCCGTCGTACCGGGTTAGTCGGGTTGGGGACCCTCCACCGAGCGCCAGTCTGTATATCTCGGGGTTCTGGCTGCCGCGATACTTCGGGCGCCACCATGCCGAGGGACCCCGCGCGTAGACGATGCTGGAGCCATCGGGCGAAAACGCACCGTAGCGGCATGGTGAACGGTCGTTCGTCAATCGGCGGAGGCGCCCGTCCTTTATGGCGACGGTCCATAGTTCGGTGTAGCGTCCATCGCGAATAGAGGCGAAGAGCAGGGCCGTACCGTCTGGCGACCAATCCTGCACCACATCATCCGCGCTGTGAAAGGTTATCTGGCGCGCCTCGCCCCCGCTTGATGGGATCACGTAGACATCGAGATTGCCCTCGCGGTTGGAGGAGAAGGCGATCCAGCGGCCGTCCGGAGACCATCGGGGGTACGCATCGTAGGCCCGATGAACGGTTAGCCGCGTGGGACTGCCACCAGACGTTGGAGCCACCCACAGGTCGCCCTGGTATGAGAAGCATATGCGCGAGGCATCCGGCGAGAGCGCGGGATAGTGCGCGCCGAGAACGGCCTGGGTCTCCTGGGGCGCCGGCGGCGCGAGAAGGAGGCGCGCCGCCACAAGGAGCATAAGGGCCTTCATCGTTGCGCCCCCGCCTTCGGTAGGGCCTTCAGGAGAATCTCCACGGCGGCCTCCAACTGTCTGTCGCGTCCAGCCTCGATGTCCTCGGGCGTATTCTCTACAACCACATCCGGCGCGACGCCGTTGTTCTCTAACGTCTTGCCATCCAGACCGTAGAAGCCCACGAAGGGCAGCCGGGCGTTTGTGCCGTCTTGCAGCGTGAAGCTCTGCGTGCCAATGACATATCCCGGAGTCTTCTGGCCTACGAGTTTGCCCAGCTTGAGGGTACGGAAACCGGCTGGGAAGACCTCGGCATCCGAGAGCGAGTTTTCGTCAATGAGGAGCACGATGGGCTTGCCCCACGCCCGGTAGGGCTGGGTTTGCCGCTGGGCATCGCGCGGCTGGATGTAGGTGTAGGCCGGCCGGCTCAGCTGCTCCAGAAGACTGTCGTGGATATTGCCGCCGCCGTTGCCGCGCACGTCGAGCACGAGAGCCTCCCGCTCCTTGCCGCGGCCCCAAAGCTCGCGTTCGAACCGCCTGAGCGACGCCTGGTCCATCGCTTTGATGTGGATGTAGACCAGCCGCGAGCCCCCCATCTTCTCCACCGTGGCGCGGTTCTTGCGCACCTGATCCTCGTATTTGAGATCGGTCCACTGCGCGTAGGTTATCGGCGTCAGTTTGACCGTGCGCGCTCCGTCGCGCGCGGCGGTGCCGTTCACAAGGAGCTCCACGCTCTTGCCGGCCTTGTCCAGCAGGAGCTCGTGAAACGCCTCGTTCAGGCGCACATCCTGACCATCCACCGCGATGATGAATTCGCCCGGCTTGATGCGTGGTCCGTTGTCGTCATTTGGTCCGCGGGGAAGATAGCCTGTCACCTTGATGCCGGGTCCGGTGTACTGCTGGTCGAAGGTGAGCCCAAGTTCCGCCGTCTGTGGACCCGAGGGAATGGGCGGTGAGACCTCGGTGTGCGAGGCGTTCAGCTCGCCCACCATGGGCGCCAGCAGGTAAGTTGCGAACTCGTCCTGGGTGTCCACACCGTCCAGCAGAGGCTCGTAGCGGTCGCGGACTTCCTTCCAGTTCACGCCGTGCATCTTGGGATCGTAGAATCCGGTGTTGATGCGCCGCCAGAATTCGGCAAACACCTGCCGGCGCTCGGCGAGCAAATCAATCTCCATCCGGGCGGAGAAGGAGACGTTCTGCGAGTTCCAGGCAGGACCCATGCGCGAGATGGCGCGAAGAGTGCCTCCAGGCCCTAACGCGTAGAAGCGGTTGGCTTCATGGCCGATGCGCGGCGGGCCGGAGGCGTCGCCCGTTGCGGTGAGCCGCTGGGCGGGTCCGCCGCCGATGGGGACCGCGTAGTAGTCGGGCGGGCCCCCGCCAGGACCGCTGACGAAGATCGCCGTGCGGCCATCGGCAGTCAGCCCGAAGCTCGCCAGGGCAACAGAGCTCCGGCCGTCGGGACCCGGCTGAAACCTGCCGACCCCCTGGGTGGTCAGCCTCCGCGCCCTATCCTCGATCTCATCAAAGTCAATCTTGACCTCCTGGCCGCCGGCCGCCTGCTCCCCGGCAGCCTGCTCTCCGGCTGGCTTCTGGAGAGGAAGCACGAAGAGATCGGGCAGGGGGCCGCGCTCCCGCGAGGAGAGAAAGACGAGATGCTTGCCGTCCGAGGTCCATGCGGGCGAGGTGTCGTCGGCCGGGAAGTAGGTGATATTGCGCACCTCGCCGCCGTTCGAGGGGACAATGTAGATATCGTTGTTGTTGAGCGTATCGCTGCGCGAGAAGGCTATCCAACGGGAGTCCGGCGACCAGGAGAAACTCTCGATACCGATGCCCAGGTCGTTCGGTCCGTACGAATCGGCAATCTTGCGTGCCGGCGCGGCGCCATCGGCGCTCTGTACAAAGAGCCCGCCATCGGAACCGCTGCGGAGGAAGCCGATGTGCTTGCCGTCGGGAGACCAGAGAGGGTGGCGCTCGTCGTTCGGATCGGAAGTCAGCGGCTTGACTTCGCCAGACTTCACATCCACCAGGAAGATATCCCAGTTGCCGTTGCGATCGCTGACGAAACTGAGCCGTGAGCTATCCGGGGACCAGAAGATATCGTGATCGTTAGAGGGCCCGCCGACCAGTCGGCGAGCCTCGCCTCCGCGATCGGCCGGAATGGTCCAGATGTCGCCCCTGATCACCAGAGCCAACGTGCGCCCGTCCGGGGAGATCTCCACCTCGGTGGCCGAGCCCGTGAGAGTCTGCCGCAGTGTCAGATTCTGCTTGGTATCCGTTGGGGCATAGACCGTGAGCTGAGTCGGCCTGCTTCCGTCGGGCCGAACCGTCCATAGAGCGCCGGCCACCTGGTAGGCGATGAGCGAACCATTCCTGGCGATGGAAGGGAATCGGACGGCGTCGCGCTGGTGCCTGGTTACCTGTGCGAGCCTGCCGTTGGGCAGGCTCTTGCGCACGATATTCGGGCTTCCAGGCGAGAGCTGGTCCGTGACGTAGAAGATCTCCTTGCCGTCGGACGAGAAGAGGGGAAAGATATCCGTGCCGTCATGCGTGCTCACCCTCGTGATGGCCTTGGACGCGAGGTTCTTCACGTAGATCTGCGAGCTTCCCGAGCCGTGGTAGAGCGGCCGATACCATGTGAACCCGCCCACGCTCCGGCTGTAGGCTATTCGCTCGCCGTCCGGCGACCAGGCGCTGAAACGGAGCTGAAGGCGGTCATCGGTAAGCTGCGACACATGGCCGGACTTGATGTCGAGCGCATACTGCTGCCAGGATTCCGTGGATCTGCGGCCATAGAAGAGTATCTTGGTGCCGTCCGGCGACCAGTCCATCACGTAGTCGTTTGCGGTGTGGTAGGTGAGCCGTCTGGGCTCGCCGCCCGTTGACGGCATCGTGTAGATCTCGAACTGCCCCTCGCGGTTGGAGGAGAAGGCGATCCACTTGCCGTCGGGCGACCACCGCGGGAAGAGGTCTACGGAAGGATGCACGGTCAGCCGAGTGGCTGTGCCGCCGCTGCTGGGTACGGTCCAGATATCTCCGCGGTACGTGAAGGCGATCTGGCTGCCGTCCGGTGAAATGCCGGGCGTGTTGATGCCCACAATCGGCTTCGGCGCGGGGAGGGGCAGCAGCTCGCCTTGTGCGTTCGAGAGGGCCGGCGCTGCCAGAAGGCAGGTCGCGACGAGGAGAGAGCGGACGATGCTCACGGAGGGCTCCTGTAGCGGAAAGTACCCGCTAGTATACCGGCCTGGATAGCCGGCATCGCATGGCCGGGCGCCGGGGAGGAATGGCGGGGCAGATCGAGGAATGGGCAACTGGAGGTGACGGATGGGAGGGTTGTTGCGGGTAGGTCTCGTGGGTTGCGGCGCGATGGGGCAGGGCCATCTGCAGGTGTGGCAGCGCACTCCCGGAGCGCGAGTGACGGCCGTGTGTGATGCTGTGCTCGATCGCGCGCGTGCTACGGCGGATGCCGCCGGAGCGTTGGCCTTCGACGATCTCGTGGAAATGTGCGGCTCCGGGGCAATTGACGCCGTGGATATCTGTACTCCCTCCGGCCTGCATGCGGAGCAGGGCCTGGTTGCAGCACGGGCCGGGCTGCACGTGCTCTGCGAGAAGCCCCTGGACCTGGACTATGGGAAGGCACTGGAACTCGTGGAGGAGTGCGAAAGCCGCGGTCTGACGCTCGCATGCATCTTTCAGCGACGCACGTACGAGTGGCCGAGGGCCGTGGCAGAGGCCGTGCACTCCGGCGAGATGGGCCGCGTGCTCTCCTGCTCCGTGGACATCAAGTGGTGGCGGCCGCAGTCGTACTACGATAGCGCGGGCTGGCGCGGCACATGGAGGCTGGACGGCGGAGTGCTGGCTAACCAGGCGGTGCATGCCCTAGACCACATGGTGTGGACGGCAGGTCCGGTTGCCGAGGTCGAATACGCCCACATTGCCACGGAGTGCCACGCGATGGAGGCCGAGGATCTGGTGATCGCTGTTGTACGGTTCATCGGCGGCGGTCGCGGGGTGATAGAGGCCACCACCGCATGCAATCCGCCTCTCTGTTCTCGGCTGGAGCTGGTGTGTGAGCACGGAGCCGCTGCCTTCGATGATGCCACGGCCGTTGCCTTCGGCGTGAATGGGCAGGACCGGCTCGCCGCCATTCACGAGCCCGCCGAGAGAGTTGGCGGACGCTCGGAACCGATGGCCATCAGCATGCGCGGGCATGAAGTACTGCTCGCCGACTTCGTCGAGGCCGCGCGGGAGGGGCGACCGCCGATTGTGGACGGTAGGCAGGCGCTGCTCTCCGTGGATGCCTTGCGGAAGATCTACGAGAAGGCGGGTGCGGCTCCCGCACGTGCCGACGAGCGCGCGCCCTAGGAGAAGGAACAGAATGCCCCAGTCCACCCGGTCGGTGAAATCCCGCATCCGCGAGGTGGTGGAGAGCACGCCTTTCGTTGATACGCACGAGCATCTTCTGGAAGAGCGGCGCCGAGTCGCTGGCGAGACGGTGCAAGGCCTCTTTCCGTGCGATGACTGGGCCTACCTCTTCATGCACTACCTGGGTGACGATCTCGCCGTTGCCGGCATGCCGGCCGCGCAGCGTGGCATCCTCTTCTCGCCGAACGCGAGCACGGACGAGAAGTATAGAGCCCTCGAGCCCTACTGGCGGCAGGTACAGCACACGGGCTATGGGATGGCGGTGCGGCACACGCTCAAGGGGCTATATGGTCTTGACCGCCTGGATGGGCGCACTGTTCACCAACTGGCGGAACGGTACCGACAACTTGTTCGCCCAGGCTTCTATCATGAAGTGCTGGTGAACAAGGCGAATCTCGAGCACTGTCAGGTGAACTCCCTGGAACGCATCTTCATGCGCTCTGACCATCCAAGGCTGCTGCGGCAGGATTTGAGTGTAGTTGCGCTGGCGAGCGGGGTGGATCTGGAGGCTGTTCGGCGTGACTCCGGCAGGTCGGCGGCGACCCTCTCCGAGTGGCTTGGCATCGTGGACTGGTACTTTGCCGAATATGGACCACTCGCAGTGGCCGTGAAGAGTCAGAGCGCCTACGCGAGACGCCTGGACTATTTTGAGACGCCTCGCGAGAAGGTGGAGCCCGTCTTTGAGCGGCTTGCAAGGCGCCTTCCGGTGGACCCGGACGAATTGCGCTCCCTCCAGAACTTCCTGATGCGCTACGTCATTCGAAAGGCTACCGAGTACCGCCTGCCCATCAAGCTGCACACGGGATACTACGCAGGGCAGGGCTATATGCCGCTTGAGCGCGTTCGTCAGAACGCGGGCGACGTGTGCCGTCTGCTCATAGACTTTCCCGATGCGCGCTTCGTCCTCATGCACATCGGCTATCCCTATCAGGATGAGTATATTGCCATCGCGAAACACTTCGCCAACGCGTGGATAGATCTCTGTTGGGCCTGGATCATCTCGCCCACGGCCAGTGTGCGGTTTGTCCGCGAATTCCTCACCACGGCACCGTCGAACAAGTTGTTCGCGTTCGGCGGCGACTATCTCAGCGTCGAAACAGTCTACGGGCACAGCCGCGTGGCCCGCCAGGGAATTGTGGAGGCTCTGGTGGGCCTGGTAGAGGACGGCTGGCTGGATGTGGCGGAGGCCTCGGCAACAGCCAGACAGATAATGTGCGAAAGTGCCCGCGCGTTCTTCCCTTCCGTCGCATGACACGGCGCAACGCTCAGCCGCTGCGCCTCTTGCCGCGCCATACACCGGTTCGTGTGCTCGTCCCACACCATAGGCCGCTTGACGTATTCTAAATACAGTGATATGATTGGCACGAAGTTTTGGCAATCATGAGTCACGAATCTCTCTACGGCGAGCCGGCGCCCGGGGGAGCCTCTTGTGCGATGGGCAACGAGCCGGCAAGAGGCGCGAACGCGGCCAGATTCTCCTGTCGCGGCTAAGGGCGCGCCGAGAAGTCGTAGCCGGGCTCTTGAGAAGGCGCCTCCGCTGCGACCGGTTCAGGGAAGGAACTCGGAATGCCGCATCGCGCTCGCGCGCGGAGCACGTCTTCACGACAGTATCGGCTCGACCAGGAGCTGATAGATCGTCTGCGCGCTGGCGATACTCTGGCGTTCGGAGATCTCTGGCAGTACCACGAGGAGTGGATTCTCCGCTTCTTCACGCGCAAGACAGGTTCTGCCCAGGAAGCGGAGGATCTGTTGAGCGAGTGTCGGCTCGCCGTATTTCGATCACTTCCCAGCTTCGTTGGCCGCCCTGCGGATTCGTCCCATCCACCCTGTACATTGCGGACTTTCCTTGGCGCCATCGCCAAGCGTCTCTTTGCCGATTGGCTCCGCCGCAAGTACAAGCAGAAGCAGGTCTGCTTCAGCGATGTCCCGCTGTGGAACCAGTTAGTCGAGGAAGGACGCATCGCGCCTGACGATGTCTTCGGCGGATCCGATGAGATCGAAACCAGTGCGATAGATCGTGTACGGAGCGCGGTGGCCGACCTCCAATCGGAACATCAGTTCAAGGCAGTGGTGTTTCACTACTTCGGCGGTCTCAGTCATGACGCCATTGCCGACCTATTGGGAACGCGCGGCAGCTGCGTCAACACTCTTTCCCTACACGCGCCTGCAGGACGCCCGGCGAGCGCTTAAGCGTTCGCTTAGTAACGGCGTAGATCCCAAGGGACACGCCGATGCATAGGGCTGCCATCTGTAGTCGTCAGTCTGGCTGGACCGTCTCCCTCTCGTCTTCGCCGCGGGCGCCCGGCGCCGGGCACTCTGCGCGGAGGTCGCACCCGGCACACGATTGTGCCAACTCGGGCCGACTGAGCCCCGAGATACTGTCCCCACACGTCGTAACGACCATGCTGGCGATGGCCAAGTGCGAGGCGTGGCGTCCCCACCATGCTTTCGCGAATGTACTCGCCGCGATGCGAACCGCGAGAGGGCCTGGAAGCCCACGCTACTGCGCCATTGTTTGTCCCCCGGGGTGGTTGGCGTCCCCACGCCACAAACCGAGCAATGGACGGCACCGTGCAAACAAATCTATCGGGCGCATTGGTAACCCCCGAGCTCCCGCGGCTTCCGCTGGGTTCGCCCAGCAGGCCGGAGGGATGGTCGGCACCCAGAAGGAGTACCGCCACTAAGTGGCCCCAGGTATCTCCCGCACCGTATAGCGGTCTAAGGCAGCCGCCGAAGGCGCTCTACTGGAAGAACGCGCCGGAGGCCGCCGCGTACCAAGTGGAGATATGTTCGGGAACCTATCGGACGCGCTTTCGGACGGCCAGGGCGGGCCTGCTTTGGCCCGTCAACTTTCCCCTGCGACCGGATTCGAGCGTTACGTGGGCGATCTCGGTTCCTGGGGCCGCCGAGGCTTCGGTTGCGGGAGCGTTCTGGAGGCTTCCAGACGCCGATCTTGCTCGCTACGAGGCGGTTCGGCCCAGCATTGCGCAGATAACGGATCCGCTGCACCGAACAGTGGTAGATGCGCTGGCCCAGGCCGAGGTATCACTCTATCACGATGCCCTGGCGCAGCTCGAGAAGCTGCTCGCTGTCATCAAGTCGCGGCACAACGGCCAGAACGCCGCGGGAGAGGCGCTGGTGCTGCGCGCCCTCGTGAGCGTGCTTCGCACGATGCGTGAGGGAATGCGCCAGTATTCGCGCCCAGCCCAGCTCGCCTGGGCGGATGCACGGATAGATCATCATGCGACCCGCCTCGCGCTGCTTTCCAGATACGCCGCAATGGAGGCCTAGCGGAGTACGAGGGTCGCCCCCGAGTTTCACAGGTGATTGGCAAAGATTCTTGTGCCAATTTGGTGGCATAAACTTACGAAGCAGGGCGGCTAGCGGCATACTATAGGTGTGCCAGTAGTTCGCCTTGAAGAGTGTCAAGGTAACCGAATGGCCTACTCAAATCGCCCGATGGCGCGCGAGGTGCTCATTGCTCGCGCGGCCGACTGCATGGTTGCAAGAGCATGAAAGACAGGCAACGTAAGGTGACCTCTCCCGAAAAGCGGGCGAGGATCGGCGAGCGGATCAAGCTTGCCGCCCTTCAGGCCGGCATGACGCTGAAGGCACTCTCTGAGGCGATTGGCATCAACCAGCCTCTCGTCTATCAGTATGTCCGCGGGATCACAAACGTGCCGCTGGAGGTACTGGAGCGCGTGGCTTCGGCGACGGGCGTTACGCTCGAGTTTTTCGATCCGGATGTGGACACACGATCCGCTCTGGCGATTCCCGCCCAGGCGGACAAGGACGCGGCCGCTCTGGCCGATCCCGCGCGCCTAGCGCTGGATATGCGCCATCTGCAGGAGCTGGCCGATGCCTACGATTCTTCCACGCGCAACCTTCCGGCCCTCACGCATGCACTCCATGAGCTCCTCGCGCTGTGCCGCGTGCGTGGAGACCGGAAGCGGGAAGCCTGGGTGGAGTGGCGGCTCGGCGACGCCTTCCGCGAAGCGGGTGAGTTCGAGGCTGCGCGCGACCATCTCATCGCCGCGCGCGATCTCTTTACGGAGCTGGAGCTGGAGGACTACCGGACGCGGGCCATCTTCGATTTAGCCGCGGTGCAGGCGGAGTTGGGCGATACCGAGGCGGCCCTGCATGCCTATGGTGAGGTAGCCACCTGCGGCACGCACAAACTGCGATGGCACGCCCTCGTGAATGTCGGCGGACTGCACTACCGGCAGCATCGGTTTGAGGACGCCCTGCGTGCGTATGCCGAAGCGGCGCGCGCGCTGGAGGATTTGGGCGAGGAGGAGCGCGAAGCCGAGGGACTGCCGTTCATCATGTCCGGAATTGCAGACATTGCGCGTGATACCGGCCACTACAACGCCGCCATCCGTCTCTGGAACCAGACCCTCGCGCAATCCACGGAGAACCGCCAGGCCGATGTCTACATCGAGGCCCTGATCAATATCGCGGAGTGCTGCAGCTACGTGGGGAGAATCAGCGAGGCGCGGCAGCGCCTCGAGCAGGCAGTGGCGCTGGCGAGTTTTCTCTACAGCGACCAGCAGCGGCTCAGTGTTGCGCGGTCCCTGCTTAGCGATGTATTGCGTGTGCTTGGCGCTCTGGAGGATTCCCAGCGCGAGGCGCGAGCGGCCATGCGCATTGCCTCGCGCTCAGGCGGTCCGCGGGGAGTGATATCCGCAAACCTATCTCTTGCGGAGTCAGCACTGGCTCAGGGCCGGTTCGACCAGGCGCTGGCCCACGCGGAGGAGGCCATCAGCGAGGCCTCGCGCGCCGCGCGCCGTCTGGATCTTGTGGCCGCCCGAAACCTCCGCGCGCGCATCCTGGCGGAGCGCGGCATCGCCTCCGAGGATGGCTCCCGGCAGGCCCTTCTGGAGGAAGCGCTGGAAGAAGCAAATCGCGCACTGGCTGCGGCGAGTCGCCTCGATGCCGCCCGTGAGATGATGGTGGCGCACATCACCCTCGCCAGGGCGCAACTGGAACTCGGGCGTGACGAAGCAGCGGAAGCCGCGGCGCGTGCCGCTGTGGAGATCGCCGAGAGTGGGGCCATCGGCCTCGTTCGGCTCCTCGGTGACGAAGCAGAGAACCTGCCGGACACCCTGAAGCAGGGCAGTCTGGATATACGAAGCGTCTTCGCCGGGCGCGGTCTGGATGTGCCCGCGCTCGAGTGGCAGGCGCACTATCTGCAGGGCAGGGTGCTGGCGCGTCTGCAGGAGCCCGAGGCTGCCTTTGTCTCGATGCTGGACGCGGTCCGCGCGCTTGGCAGGCTCTTTGCCGGACTTTCCGTGGAGGATGCCGCACGATTTCACGAGGCCCATCCGCAACTTATGGCGGTGTTCAACGATGTTGCCCGCTATGCCCTCACCGATGAGGACAGGCAGGCCGCGAACGCGCTGATCTCGAGCCTGAGCACGGCTCCCGGCGGGCGCTTGCGCGATCTGCCCTCCCTGCCCTCTTCTTGACCTTCTTCGCCCTTGCAGGGTCCGAGCCAGGCGCTGGTGTGACCCGTATCACATCGCGCCTGTTGGGACCCGGGGTACCCTGAAGCCGCCGCACGGAACGGCGGCGCGCTCCTGCGCGTCTTTGGTAGATAGGGATCTCTTGAGTCTCGGATTGGCAGGTTGTGTGATGCGCCGCTTCGTTTACCTGGTAACGCTGAGCATGGTGGCTCTGGTCGTGGGTGTGTGCGTGGGCGCGCACGCCCAGATTGGCGCTGCCGCCGCCCAGGAGTCACGCACCGAAACGGATGTCTTCACCGGCCGGAACGTCGTAGGGCCCTATGTGCTGAGTTGGCGGGCGATTGCGCAGGACAGCGAGCGGATTACGCGCAACGGCGCCCGCCTGGCGCGTGGTGCCGATTATCAGATCAACGCCGCGGCCGGCGTCATCACATTCGCACGGCCGTTGCGCTCCACCGACATCGCTCGCGTGGACTATCGCATAACCGCGGGAGTCTCCCAGCGCAATCCCGCACAGGTGGCGATTCCGCTGGGGCTGACTCTCTTTTCCGATCAGCGGAACTTGCTTTCGTTAGATGCTGTCTACCGTCCGGCTATCGGAGACGCGCGGTCGTCCGTCGGCTCAGGCGCCGGCGGTCTGGAACTCACGCTCACGGGCAACTTTCGGCATTCAGCCCTCTCAAAGGGGCATATCCGGTTTTTCCTGGACCAGCGTGGCGGACGGCTGGAGGACCGCGGAGCGCTGCAGCTCTCGGAAGCCGGGCGCTTCCGCTACGGTCAGTATGCGGTGTCGCTGACCCACGCGGGCAAGGAGTTCGCCAGACAGGCGGAGACAGGCTTCCTGCCTGGCCGACAGGTGGCGGATGCGCAGCTCACCCTCAATGTCGTGCCGCGGATCCAGTCCACCACCACCCTGCAGCATGTCGAAGACGCCAATGCTCCTGGTGGAAGTGCCTCGACCCTCTCCGTGGGCCAGCGGCTGAGTGCGAGCACGCCATCCGGTACACGGGTGAACGCCTCCTACCTTGTAACCGAAACGGCCTCCGGCGCGCAGAAGAGCATGGCAAGCAAGGAGATACTGCGGCTTCAGGGTGAACAGCCGCTGCCTGCCAACTCCTCCGCGGCGCTGCTGTTGGAGCGAGTGGAGACTACAGCCGATGGCGTGGGCAGAGTTCTTCAGACCTCCAGTGTGGACATCCGCTCCGCACCGGTTCCCCAGTTGAGCCTGTTGGGCAGATATGGCAACAAGCTTCTGCCTTCGGGTCCCGAGGATTTCGCCTACCTGCGTGTGGAGGCCGAACCCGGGAGCCGAACGCGCGTAACGGCGGAGGTTTCCGACCGATATACGGCCCAGTATGCGGCACAGTCGCGAACGGCGGGCTTTGAGTACCGCGCTTCGCCCGCGGTGGCGCTTCGCGGCGGTCTGGCGCTGGCGGACAAGGGCAGCGAGCATGCGGTGGCCCGTTCCGTTGGCGCGACAATCCGGCCGGCGCCGCCGTTGGAGCTCACCGGCGCGGTCAAACTTCGCGA
>CAZGLN010000005.1:6178-6473 GCA_964526545.1 uncultured Chthonomonadales bacterium | reverse complement strand
GGCGTCAGCGATCCCTCGGAGCCAGATACGCTGGATGTGAAGGTGCGCATGGAGTTGGCCCGCAGGGCGCTTCAGGTAACCGGCGGGTTCAGCAACAATCCGGAGGACGACAAGGGGGCGGTAGCGCGAGTCATGCGGCAGTCCGTGGGCCTGCAGTCCTCCTGGGGCGCGGCTACGCTCAGTGGTGCCTACTCGGTGGAGAGCGCCCACGCCGCTGCGCTCGTCTCTCGCCTGCTCGATGTGAAACTCGGCGTGAGCATCGGCCGCTATACTACCGTGTACGGCAGCTTCAAGG
>CAZGLN010000005.1:0-6147 GCA_964526545.1 uncultured Chthonomonadales bacterium | reverse complement strand
AGCGGAACACGGATGTGTACGGCATTGGTCTGGTGCACCGCTTTGGTGACAGGGTGGACCTGAGCCTGAACGGCGCCGTCACAAACAGGTATCTCGCGGGCAGCCTGGCGGAGCCGCCGGACTACCGCGCGGAGACAAGACTGCGCATGCGCTTCTAGCGAATGCTCCGAGAGACGCCTCGGCATGCCGCCATGGGAATGGCGGCATGCTGTTTTTTCGTTTGGCACTGGTCGTTACTGGTACATCCTCCGATGATTGTGGAAGAAAGGAACAGGTGGCGAGGCTCTTTAGCAAGGGCAGCGCGAGCAGGTCGCGCTCGGCCATCCACTCTGTTTCTGTTTTCGGTCATCTAGTGGGAGGACCGGCCGATGGCCACGGAGTATGTGCGGCACTTCGGAATGGCGGAGACGCCCTTCGCGCGAAACCATGATCCGAGGTGGCTTTACCTCTCGACGCAGCACAAGGAAGCGGTCGTTAAGACCCGCTGGACCATTGAAGAGCATGGCGGGCTCGCGCTCATCCGCGGCGATGTGGGCATGGGCAAGTCCTTCCTTGTTGAGTACCTCATGACAGTCTGGCCAGCTCAGTTCGGCTGGCGATGCGCGAAGCTGCAGAACACCGGCACCATCTCCACGCCGCGGGCGCTCCTTGCCGAGGTGTTGGGCGCCTTCGGACTGGAAGTGTCGCACTCCGCTCGCGACATGGCCACGCGCCTGGAGAACTGGCTGCTGGAGCAATCCTACGAGGAAGAGAAGACTGTAGTCCTCTTCATTGACGAGGCGCAATCCATCGATTCGCGGGCAATGCCCGTCCTGCGCGACCTGCTCAATCTCGAGACCAGGGAGCGCATCCTGCTGCAGATTGTGCTGGCGGCGCAGACCAACATTGATCGCAAGCTCTCCTACTATCCAGCGCTCATGAGCCGGATAGCCTCCGTCTGTTCGCTCGAACCGCTGTCTCCGGAGGATACGGACGCCATGCTGCTCTATCGTTTCCGAAGAGCGGGCTGCGTGGATCCTATCCGGCTGTTCCCGGCGGAGACGATGCAGGCCATCTATCGGTTCAGCGGAGGCGTGCCCAGGGACATCATCGTTGTCACGGAGGCCACGATGAAGGAGGCGTTCCTGCGTGACTCGGACCGCTTGCTGCCGGAGCACGTGGAGAGGGCGGTGGCGGATCTCGCCAGCCGCAAGTCGAGGTATGCCGACGCTGCGTAGAGCGCGGCGCGACGGTTACGGCCATGGGAGATTCCGGAAACAACCACGGCGACGATATGCGCAGGAGGAGGCTCGACGAGCTCTTCGCCGACGAGCCCCACCTGAGCCCGACCATGAAGGCCCGCAGGCTGCACGAGAAGCTTAACGGCTTTGATGCGCAGACCGATCTGCCGGCGCGGGCCTTTGTGCCGGATACGCGGCCGATCCCGGCGCAGAACACCGTGCTGCAGCCGCTTAGCTGGCAAACCTGCGAGGCCTACTTCCATGGGCGCTACGAGGCGAGCCTGATGGACGAGGAGACCGCGCGCCGGCTGCACGAGTGGGGACGCGGCACGCTAAGGGAGTGGCTGCGGCGTCTGCCACCTGACGAGAAATAGCGGCGGTTGCGTCGCAAGGCGCGCGCCGGCCAATACGGAGGCTGGCCATGCTTGTTTATGCTGTGACAAGTCAAAAGGGCGGGGTTGGCAAGACCACCACGGCTGTGAACCTTGGCGCCGCCCTTGCGGAGGCGAACCAACGGGTCCTGCTGGTGGATCTGGATCCGCAGGGAAGCCTTACGGCTGCCGTAGGGCGTGCGGCCGCGGAGATCACCATCGGCGAGGTGCTCACCAATCCCGCGCTTGCGGGCAAGGCCATACTGCCCTGCGCCGGGGGGATGAAGGTTATCACCGCATCCGCACGGTTGGCGAACGTCTTCCTGGAGCTGGACGAATCCGAGGCGCCGGCCTATCAGCTGATGGCCGCGCTCGACGCCGTCGCTGATCAGTTTGACTACGTGATGATAGATTGCCCGCCGTCTCTCAGCCATGCCACCACCAACGCGATGACCGCCGCGCACGTGGCCCTGGTGCCCTTGCAATGCGAGTTCCTTTCGCTGCGCGGGCTCGCCGATGTGCAGGAGATTGCTTCGGCGGTGCAGGAGACGACCAACCCGGGACTGCGCATGCGCGTGGTGGCCACCATGTTCGATAAGCGCACCATCCATGCCAACGATGTGCTGCGCGAGGCCCGCGTAGCCTTGCCGGGGCTGGTGTTCGAGTCCGTCATTCCCCGCACAATTCGCCTGGCGGAGGCGCCGGCGGTTGGTCAGACAATCCTTGAGTACGCTTCCGAATCCAACGGAGCATTCGCATACCGCGCCCTGGCGCAAGAGGTCCTGATGGAGGACAGCAGCTATGCAACGACGAGAAGACATCCGGGCAGCGATGCAGAGCCTGCTTACGCCCGCCCGGCGGCCTGACTCGCCGACTGCCTCGCGGGACCGCCGTGCCCCGGAGATCGCAAGGCCTGCGCTTCCGAAGAGCGGTCACCTGCGTATGCCGGATTGGCCGGGCAACGCCTTCATGCGGGTGGCGGAGGAACTTAAGGCGCAGGGGATAATCGCCGAGCCGGAGGAGATTGCGGCCGCGGTTCTTTCGGCCCTGGCGCGCCGTCCGGACCTCTGCAGGGGGTTGATAGCCGCCCATCTCCTGGAGGACCGGCCGGCCTAGTAAGGCGGTTTGCCGGGACAGACTCGCCCTGCCGCATGCCGCGGAGACCGACGCATTCAACGTCGCGCGCCTCGCGCAAGGTTGACATCGCGAACTCACGACCGCATAATGAGCCTTGACGCCAACGTTCGAGAAGGCGTATGCCCGGCTCACGGTCGAAACTGAAAGACGGTCTGCAAGAGGCACGCGCACTCATTGCCGCCGGCCGCTCTGGGCAGGCTCTCTACCTCTTGCAGCAGCTCTGCGGAAGCCATCCCAACAGCGCTGAGGCGCTGGAGCTCCTGGGTGTGGCCGCAGCCAAGGGCAATCGCCCCGACGAGGCCCTGCGGGCTTTCGAGCGCGCGACAATTGCCGAGCCGGGGCGCGTATCCGCGCACTATAACTATGCCGTGCTCCTGGAGAAGATCGGCAACCTAGAAGAGGCATCCGGCGAGGCGCGTGTAGTGCTCATGCTCGCACCGCAGCACTCCGGCGCCAGGGAGCTGTACGGTAGGGTGGCCACCAGGCTTCGCGACAGGGCGAATCATGGGGAGGGACAGTTCGTTGCTAAGGGTGTCGGCGAGGATCCTAGGAAGCAGCCGCCACGTCCCGCAGCCGCCCTCGTGTGTCCGGGATGCGGTGCCACCAACTTCCCCACGGCCATCACATGCCGCCGATGCGGCGCGCTGATTCCGGGCGATCAGCCCGTGACGCCTATCGAGCGGCCGGACGAACCGTAGCTGGCGGCAGCGACCCGCTGCGCACCTGGATTGAAGGCTCCACTCCCTCCACCCATCTGAGCTCGAATCTCGCGGACCCGTCCGCGCTGGTGTAACCCTCGTCGGTCGTGGGCTCCGCCCCCCGGGCTGTATAAGCGACGCGCTGGCCGGAGATGCCGTTTCCGTAACGATCCACCACGCTCACAGTCAGCGTGGCGCCGCCCGGGTTGGGCTGCAGGGTGGCCCTGATTCGCACCGGATCGAGCGGCGCAATGGAGTAGGGAATACGCAGAATCCGCTCAGCGCCGCGAACCTCGATGAACCCTGTCGAGGTGCGCGTGGAAGTGAGGAGGCCTGCCTGGCTGACGTAGCAGAGGCCCTCCACCGATCCCCAGATGCCTTGCTCGACGAGCGGGGTCATTCCAGCCAGGCGCTTCGGTATGTCGGCCGTCTCGCCCGCGCGAAGCGTAAGAGGCGCGGCGGTCTCCATGGACCTTTCAGGGCGTGAGGGGGCAAAGACCAGCAGGGCGTTGGAGACCGGCCGGGGGCGGCCATCGGAGGGGCCGTTGATGTAGAGCCCATCTACCACCAGGCTGCTTGAGCCGCCGCCGTCGAGATTGATTGCGCGGTCACAGCCAAGCTCGAGCATGGTACGGGCCAGGTCCGGCAGAGACATGCCCTGGCTGAATGGCTGCCTGCCATCCACCACTACGAGCACTAATCGGCCCTCCGCGGTTACGCCCACGGCCGTGCGCGGGTGCCGTGCCTGCACAAAAGCCGTCTCGTTAGACCCGCCAGACATGCCATCTATGTAGAGTTGGCCGCCGCGCACCAGCCACGGTCCGCCGCCCACGGCTTGAACCACCCGAGACCAGGCTTCCGGCGCTCCCTCGGCTTCCGCCACCTCGAAGCGCAGCGAAACAGGCGCCCCAATGCGGAGCTTGTCGCGCGCCCACGCGGCCGCCGCGCCATCGGCCACCAGCCAGCATTCGTCCCGGGCGATGGGCAGCGCCTTGCCGTTCTCCTCTATGGCCGCGACGGCCGCTGTAACCGTTTTGCCGATGCGCACCGGCAGGTCCACGTTGGCCAATCGAATGGCAAGCTGCCTGGATCCCGCGCCGACTTCCGCGCCGAAAGTAGGAGTAAGCAGGACCAGCTCGTCCGGGGCGGTTGGGCGATTGATGCCGGCGAGCACGGTGCCTGCCCCCTCCGCGGAGAGGCTCCCCCGCAGTGTCAAGCGGCCAAGCAGGACGTTGCCTGCGGAGTCGATGCCCATTGCCGCCCGCCTCGGGTTGGGCTCGCTCACCAGTTCGCCATCCACCACGGCGAAGCCAAGCGGATCGCCAGTGTAGGGGAAGAAGTCCGTGTTGATGCCCGCGAAGGCACCCCTTCGTGCCGCCAGGTCGCCCACTGTCTCGCGACCCTTGGCGGGCTCATTGGTCAGCACAACGTCTCGGCCGAGAGCGGAGACCACCCGCACCCCGGCCTCGCGGAGGTCTACCCGCAGTGCGTGGACGACTACTGGTCCGGCGTCGGTCGCTTTTACCCGCTGTTCAAGGGTAACTCCCGGCGCAGCCTGCCGCTGAGCGGCCGCGCCGACGCGTAAAGCCTGGCTGGCAACGATGAGGAGGAGTGCTAGGAACGCGCGCCTGTTGGGAACCACGGTGTTCTCCCGCGACGGCGCGGGACGCTTAGCCGTGATCCTGCGCCAGGGTCATTTCCGCAATTCTACCAGCCTCGGCAACCTCGATGTCTTCGGGGACCTTCTGTCCTGCGGTCAGGTAGCTAAGCGGTATTCCGGCGGACATTGCTACCGAGACAAGCGCTCCGAGCGACGAAGTCTCGTCCAGCTTGGTAAAGACCAGCCTGTCCACTCCGGCTTGCGCGAAGCGAGCCACCTGATCGTGCAAGTCCCGGCACTTCGTGGTCGCCGAGAGCACGAGATGTGTCTCGCACTGCGTGGCCTCCAGGAGGGCCCGCAGCTCCTGCATCTGGAGCGAGTGCTTCTGGCTGCGGCCCGCGGTATCAATCAGGATGAGGTCTCTATCCTGCAGTTCGGTCAGGGTAGCCGGAGCCTCGCTCGCCGAGTAGATAACCCGAAGGGGAATGGCCAGCAGCTGTGCGTATGTCCGGAGCTGCTCAATCGCCGCGATGCGGTACGTGTCCAGCGTGAGCAGGCCGACCGTACGTCGTTCGTTCAGCGCATAGTGAGCGGCCAGCTTGGCGATGGTGGTGGTCTTTCCCACGCCGGTTGGGCCGATGAGCGCCACCCGCTTCTGCTGGCTCGGTTGCACCGCTATAGGCCCTGCGGTTGGAATTCGGGCCGCCAGGCGCCCTTGCAGGTAGCTGAGCGCTGCCTTCGCGCGCTCGTCCTCCTGCAGCGCGTCGAGGTCCGGCACTCCTTCGATGAGCTCGCTGGCCAGATCCGGTTCCACCTCGGCCTCGGCCAGAATCCGCCGCGCCAGGGAAACGGACCCGCTGTAAACGTCGCTCGCATCCTTGTCGTGTTCGGGACGAACCCGCATCTGCTGAAGGCTGCGACGCAGCTCCTGGATCTCGACTGCCAGTCTCGCAATCTCGGGCGGAAGACTTCCCAACGTCGGCTGCTGTGTTGCGGGAGCGCTGATATCCTGGTTAGCTGCCGTCATCTGGGGGGCCGCCTGCCTTCGCGCGGGCGCGGGTCGGCGAACCACCGCGGTTGTTATAGCGGGCGGCGCGGCTGCGGGCTGTGGCGTTGGCCCC
>CAZGLN010000004.1:40758-41310 GCA_964526545.1 uncultured Chthonomonadales bacterium | reverse complement strand
TCGTCTTCCTGCTGCCGCTCGTCGCGGCGCGGTTCGCTCAGGATGTTCTGCCGGCCGCGCTCTTCGGCAGGGATATTCGGCAGCTCGGCACCGGGCATCGGCTCGCCTACTCCTTCGCCATGCTGGGGATAATGCTGCTGCCGGCGACTGCTCTGCTTGTAGCGGGCGGGCGCCGCGTAGGGCTTCGCGCATGGGAAATCGGCCTCTATCGGGCGGGATTCTGGAAAGAGGCGGCTTTCGGTGCTCTCTGCTGGGTAGCCGCCCTGCCTGTGCTGGCTGCGAGTCTCTATATCTCCAGCCAGTTGTTTCGGGGAGTTGAGACGCCCATAAATCCCGCGGTAACCCAGTTTGCCTCTGCGGGCACGCTCTGGCTGCAGCTTCTGCTCTTCGTGCAGGTGGCGGTAGCGGGTCCGCTGATTGAGGAGGTCTCTTTCAGAGGGATATTCTTCCGCTCCCTCTGGGGACGCCTGGGTGCGGGGCGTGCCATGGCGATCGCTTCCGCCGTTTTTGCTCTGCTTCATCGCCTCGATGAACGCGCGCGCCCCGCTGTGG
>CAZGLN010000004.1:30068-40706 GCA_964526545.1 uncultured Chthonomonadales bacterium | reverse complement strand
CCATCGGTTGTGGCGCACGGGCTCAACAACGCCAGCATCTTCGTCTTTGTTACGCTTACTGTGGGTGGTTAGATGGTGGCACGAGCAAGCTTGTTGGTCCGCGTAACGCCGAGAGCGTCTCGAAGTGTGGTTGCAGGGTATACCGAAGGCGTGCTGCACGTTCGCGTTACCGCGCCGCCCGTCGGAGGAGCGGCAAACGAGGCGGTGCTCCGGCTCGTCTCAAGAGCGCTGGGCGTTGCCCCTGGGAAGATCGCAATGGTCTCGGGAGCCGCCTCTCGCACCAAGCGCCTGGCGATTGAGGGGCTCGACGAGGCAGCGCTCGCGCACAGACTGTCGCTGCTTGCCAAATCGGGTCCCGACGATGACGATTGAGTATGCCCTGGCGTGGGCGGCGAGTCCGGTTCAGTGGGCCGTGCTGGGCCTGGTGCTGGTGCTGGTCTTCGCGCCGAGACTGCTGCCTGTTCTTGCTCGACTGGCTGGCTGGAGCCTGCAGGCGTGGGTTGGGCGTCAGGCGGCCAGGGCCGGGCGGGTGGTTGTGCTGCCTGCGCGACACGCAGGCGAACCTGGCGAAGGGG
This sequence comes from uncultured Chthonomonadales bacterium, assembly GCA_964526545.1. Classification (GTDB taxonomy): domain Bacteria; phylum Armatimonadota; class Chthonomonadetes; order Chthonomonadales; family CAJBBX01; genus CAZGLN01. The sequence continues at coordinate 40,131 of CAZGLN010000004.1, read as the reverse complement.
AAGACCTTGCGGAACTCCCAGCGGAAGAACAGTTTGCTGCGGCTGGAGAGTCCGCGCAGTCTCGGCCGGAAGGGATGTGGCGCGCGCTGGCCGTTGTCTCAATGATGCTGGGCCTGGTGATCGGCATTTTGTGGCTGCTGCTGCGGAGTCGCTAGACTGGGCGGCGCGAACCGCAGAGACATTTCACGCCAACAAGGAGCGCCTGATGGCAAAAGCCAAAGTGGTTGTAACGCTGAAGCCTTCGCTGCTGGATGCGCAGGGACGGGTGGTGCAGAACGCCTTGTACAACCTGGGCTACCGCGAGGTGCAGGCCGTGCGTATCGGCAAATACATCGAGCTGGAGCTCGACCTTTCGGAGGCGCCGGCGGAAAGAGTGCGCGAGATGTGTGACAAGCTGCTCGCCAACCCTGTCATCGAAGACTACCACGTTGAGGTGGTGGAATGAGATTCGGCGTGGTGCGGTTTCCGGGCTCCAATTGCGATCAGGACGCCTACTACGTTTTGCGCGACGTGATCAAGAAACCGGTGGAGTACATCTGGCACGAGGATCGCTCTCTCTCTGGCTTCGATTGCGTGGTCCTGCCGGGGGGATTCTCGTACGGCGACTACTTGCGAACTGGAGCCATCGCGCGCTTCAGTCCGGTGATGGATGCCGTCATATCGCATGCGGAGCGCGGCGGGCTAGTGCTGGGTATATGCAATGGCTTTCAGGTGCTCTGCGAGGCACGGCTGCTTCCCGGGGCGCTCATCCGCAACAACACCACGCGTTTCCGCTGCCGGCAGGTGCACTTGCGCGTAGAGACATCGCGGACAGCCTTCACGTGCGAGACCAAGGTAGGGCAGGTGCTCCAGATCCCCATCGCGCACGGCGAGGGCTGCTATGTGGCGGATGAGGAGACATTGAGGGAGCTGAACGATCGGGACCAGGTGGTCTTCCGCTACTGCGATCCCTCCGGCGGCGTAACGGAACAGGCGAATCCCAATGGGTCCCTGGAGAACATCGCGGGCATAGCGAACGCCGAGGGAAACGTTGTCGGGATGATGCCGCATCCGGAGCGAGCCTCGGAGCGGCTGCTGGGCTCCGATGACGGCCGCGTCATCTTTACCAGCGCAGTGCGCAGTCTCCTCCTCGCACACAGGTGATGCCCTCGTTTGACGCCTGAGGCGCGCCGTGGTATACTCTCGCGCGCTTGCCCTAAGGCAGGCTGACGGCACTGATGTCCGCATCCGGGCGTCAGTGCTCTTTTGCATGAAGCCGGTCGGGCGAGGGAAGGCGCTTCACTGCCACGGCCTCGGTCAATTCTGCGTATACACCTTAGCGGACGACCAACTCAGCGTGCCACGCCACGCGTCCGCCCATCACAGATCCGGAGATCGTCAATGTCTGGTGACGATATGATCGTCCTGACACGTGCAGGCAAGGAGCAGATCGAGAAGGAGCTTGAAAGGCTCTGCACGCAGGAGCGTCGGGAGGTCGCGGAGCGCATCCGGGAGTCCAAGCAGTTCGGCGAATTCTCCGAGAACGCCGAGTACGAGGATGCCAAGATCGCGCAGGCCTTCGTTGAGGGGCGTATCGGCGATCTGCGCCGGGTGCTGCAGCATGCGCGCGTGCTTAATGACGACGAAATTCCCGATACCCACGTGGGGCTGGGCTCCATTGTGACCATTCGCGACACGCGGACCAACGAAGACTGGGAGGTCCAAATCGTGGGTTCGGTCGAGGCCGATCCAAACGAGGACCGCATATCGGACCAGTCGCCCGTGGGATTGGCCCTGATGGATCACAAAGTGGGCGACACAGTTACCGTCGCGGTCCCCAATGGCAAGGTCCAGTACCGCATCATCAACATACGCAAATGACCGAGGATAGCGAACAGAGGCAGCTGCGGCTTGAGAAGCTGCAGAAGCTCCGCGCGGAGGGTATGGATCCCTACCGGCTGGAGCGCTACGACCGAACACGCACCGCCGCAGAAGTTCTGCGACGGGCGGAGGAGATCGCCCAGGAAGGCCACGACCTGAAGTGCGACGAGGGCCGCGCGGCCTTCTATGGGTCCGCCGAACAGTCAACGCACGTGGACCGCTTGTGTGGGCGCGTTACCCGCATCCGACTGATGGGCAAGGCCCTCTTTGCGGATGTGCGCGACGAGACGGGCCAGATCCAGGCCTATGTGCGTCGCGACGAGGTCGGCGAGCAGGAGTACGAGCGGTTTAAGGACCTGGACATCGGCGATATCGTCGGACTTGAGGGCTTTGTCTTTCAGACTCGCTCGGGCGAGATCAGCCTTCACGTCAAGAACTACCAGCTGCTCGCCAAGTGCCTGCGTCCTCTGCCCATCGGCGTGGAGTACGAAGGGGAGGTGCATGGAGGTCTCCACGACGTGGAGAAGCGCTATCGCATGCGCTATGTGGACCTCCTGGCGAACCCCGCTGCCCGCAAGTATTTGGAGGCCCGGTGTAGAGCAACCTCGGCCATGCGGCGTTTTCTCGAGGAGCGCGGCTTCGTGGAGGTAGAGACGCCCGTGCTCCAGACTATCGCGGGCGGCGCGGCGGCGCGGCCTTTCGTAACGCATCACAACGCGCTTGACGAGGATTTCAAGCTTCGCATCTCGCTGGAGCTTCCCCTGAAGCGGCTGATAGTGGGAGGCTTCGAGAAGGTCTTCGAGATTGGCCGCGTGTTCCGCAACGAGGGCATCTCCGCCAGACATAACCCTGAGTTCACCATGATGGAGCTGTACCAGGCCTACACGGATCTGGACGGCATGATGGACTTGGTGGAGGAGATGTTTGCCGCGGTATGTACGGCGGTCAATGGAGCGCCGGTGTTTACATGCCGGTCCGGCGAGGTGGTTGACCTTTCCGTTCGGCCGTGGAGGCGCCTGCCCATCCTGGATGGCATAGCCGAGTACGGCGGCATCGGTCGGGAGGACCTTCGATCGTTGGATGCCGCCAAGAGGGCTTGCGAAGCAGCAGGCATACCTTCCGAGAAGGAACATAGCTTGGGAGGGATCATCGAGAAGCTGCATGAGAAGTTCACCCAACCCAACCTGATACAACCTACCTTCATCACCGATTTCCCCATCGAGACCTCCCCCCTGGCAAAGCGCCATCCTGCCGATCCGGCACTCACGCGCCGCTTTGAGGTCTACATGGCCGGGCAAGAACTTGGGAATGCATTCTCCGAGATTAACGACCCCCTGGAACAGCGTGCTCGCTTTGAGGAGCAGTTGCGGCAGCGGGCCGCGGGCGACGAAGAGGCTCATCCCATGGACGAGGACTACATACGCGCCCTTGAGTACGGCATGCCCCCCACAGGAGGGTTCGGCGCGGGTCTGGACCGCCTCGCCATGGTACTCACGGGAGCGCCCTCCATCAGGGATGTCATCTTCTTCCCGCTGCATCGCCCTCAGAAACATTAGGTGCCTCGGCGTGCGTAAGGGACTTGCCTGGACGATGCGCGAATAACCACAGGGCGGCTGGCCGCGAGGCGCAGCAGCGCGCGTCCGAATCGGCCAGAGCCCAAATACGGCATGGGACCAAGGGCGCCATGAGCGAGGAGCTCGCCCGGCAGGAGATGGTGCGTCGTCAGCTCGAGGAGCGCGACATCACCGATCCGCGCGTGCTCGAAGCGATGCGCCGTGTGCCGCGCCACCTCTTCGTGCCGGAGCGGTTCCGTGAGCACGCCTACGAGGATAGGCCACAGCCCATAGGGTGCGCGCAGACCATCTCTCAGCCGCTCATGGTCGGCCTGATGACCCAGCTTCTGGAGCTCACCCCCGAGGCGCGCGTGCTGGAGATAGGCACTGGCTCCGGCTACCAGGCCGCCATACTCGCCGAAATCGCCAGAGAGGTTATCTCCATCGAGCGCCAGGAGGCGCTGGCCTGCAGGGCGCGCGAGCTGCTGGAGTGGCTCGGTTACTCGAACATCCAGGTCCTCTGTGGCGACGGCACCAAGGGATGGCCAGACCGGGCGCCATACCAAGGCATCATCATCACAGCGGCCGCGCCCTCCGTGCCCGAGCCGCTGGTGGAACAGATAGCGCCGGGAGGGAGGCTGGTGGCGCCCATCGGCAGCCGCGATGTTCAGACCCTCATCGTCATGGAGCGGCTGGTGGATGGAGAACTCCGCACCACTTCGCACGGTGAGTGCGTCTTCGTACCGCTCATCGGCGAGTTTGGCTGGCAGCCGGATGCGCCGCCAAGCGGCTGAGAACCGGTCCCCAGGCGGCTGCGCTATTCCGGGAGGAAGTGCTGTTGCGCTTGCGCGGCGGGCATCTGGCCGGCCATGCGTGGGTGCCGCAGGCTAAGGTATATTGGAACGCAATGCGTGGCGCGCAGGCACGCGAAGGAGCGTAAGGCATGGCTGGTCTTCTGGAGCGAATAGAGTCCCCCGCGGATCTCAAGTCCCTGAACCTGGACGAGTTGCGGCAGCTTACCGTGGAGCTGCGGCTGGCGATTATAGACAACCTCTCCAAGACAGGCGGGCACTTCGCTTCCAACCTTGGCGCCGTGGACCTCATCGTGGCGCTTCATACCACCTACGACGTGCCAAACGACAAGATCATCTGGGACGTGGGACATCAGTGCTACGCCCACAAGATGCTTACGGGCAGGCTGCATCAGTTTCCCACGCTGCGGCAGTTTGGCGGCATAAGTGGCTTTCTGCGCAGAGAGGAGAGCCGCTACGATCTCTATGGCGCAGGGCATGCAAGCACCTCCATCTCGGCAGCCTACGGCTTTGCCGTTGCGCGCGACCTGAATGGCGGCAACGAGTCCGTGGTAGCCGTGATTGGCGACGCAGGGCTTACAGGAGGGCTCGCACTCGAGGGCCTCAACAACGCGGGCCACAGCGGACGCCGTTTCACGGTCGTACTGAACGACAACGAGATGTCCATCGCGCCGAATGTGGGTGCACTCGCCAAATACCTGGCGAGGATACGGACGTCGGGCTGGTATCAGGATTTCGAACGGCGTACGCGCGGCGCGCTTCGCCGCCTCCCTGCCGGCGACCTTGCGTCACGGGCGGCGGGCGGTGTCCTTAAGCACAGCCTCACTCACCTCGTGGCCCCTCAGCAGACCGGCGTGCTCTTCGAGGAGATGGGCTTTGAATACATCGGGCCGCTAGACGGTCACGACCTGCCATTGATGTTGGACGTGTTCAAGCAGGTCCGGGAGATGACGGGTCCGGTGGTGGTGCACCTGATAACCCGGAAGGGCAAGGGGTACGATCTGGGCGAGGGGGATCCACGCAAGTGGCACGCAGTCACTCCCTTCGAGCCGGAGACCGGCGAGGTCCATCGCAAGTCCGCCACCCCGACGTATACCAGCGTCTTTGCGGACACCCTCATTGAGTGCGCCAAGCAGGAGCCGCGAATAGTGGGTATCACCGCGGCCATGCCGGACGGCACCGGCCTGGCGAAGTTCCACGAGGAGTTCCCGGACCGCTACTTCGACGCGGGGATAGCAGAGCAGCATGCCGTCTGCTTCGCGGCGGGCCTTGCCGCGGCGGGCAAGCTGCCCGTTGCCGCGATCTACTCCACCTTCCTGCAGCGCGCCTACGATATCATCGCGCATGACGTGGCTCTGCAGAATCTGCCCGTTATCTTCGCCATAGACAGAGCCGGGCTCGTGGGAGAGGATGGCGGCACACATCACGGTGCGTTCGACCTGAGCTACCTTCGGAGCATACCGAACCTCGTCATCATGGCGCCGAAGGATGCGGCCGAACTTGCCGACATGCTTCGGTTCGCCGTGGACCATGCACGGGGTCCGATGGCAAGTCCCATCGCCGTGCGGTATCCGCGGGGCAATGCCGTGGAGGTAGATTGGGGCACCCCCTCCACTCCAATCGAACTGGGCAAGGCGGAGGTTCTGCGGCAGGGTCGGGATATCGGCTTCATTGCAATCGGCTCGATGGTGCAGGCCGCCAACGGTGCCGCCAGGGCTCTGGCCGAACAGGGCATTTCCGCGACCGTGGTCAACGCCCGCTTTGCCAAGCCGCTGGATGTTCACACGATTGCGTCCGTAGCCAGACGGTGCCGTCGGCTCGTGGTGGCGGAGGAGAACGTGCGTGCTGGCGGGTTTGGCGCGGCCGTGCTCGAGGCCCTCGCCGGCCAGGGCATCTACAATGTGCACGTGAAGCTCCTCGGTATTCCCGATCACTTCGTGGAGCACGGAGCGCCCGACATTCTGCGGAAGCTCTGCGGGCTGACTGCTGATGACATGGTGGATGCGGTGCATACGCTGCTGCGAGGCTCTGCCACGCGCAAGCATGCCGCCTCGGGTGCCGAGCATCCGTCCTCCGTGTAGCGGCAGCTTCTCGCTTACAGGCTGCACGGGAACCCAACCATGCTGCCCCAGATTTCCCTCGGCGAGTTGCGCGTTTCGCGCCTCCTGGTCGGCGGCAATCCCCTGAGCGGCTTTTCGCATCAGTCCGCTGACCGCTCCGCCCGGATGGTCCGCTACTTTACCGTTCGGCGCATCAAGGAGCTTCTGCGCCGTTGCGAGCGCAACGGCATCTCCGGTATCGTGGCGCGGGCCGATGCCTTCATCATGCGTGTGCTCCAGGAATACTGGGCGGAGGGCGGGAGCATCCGGTGGGTCGCACAGACGGCTCCGGAGCACAGGAGCGCCGAGACCAACATCCGAGCGGCGGCCGCGGCGGGCGCCAGCGCCATCTTCCATCATGGGGGCGAGACGGACGCTCTGCTGGCATCCGGCAATGGGCAGATTGTGCGCGACCGCCTGGCGCTTATTCGGGACCTCGGACTTCCCGCGGGAATGGCTGGCCACGACCCTCGAAGCCACCTCCATGCGCAGGACGCCGGATATCCCTTGGACTTTCACATGGTCTGCCTCTACAACATCACCGGCTACCGCGGCGAGGCGCGGCCAGCGACCGAAGAGGTCTTCGACCCCGCTGATCGTGCAGAGAGCCTGGCGGCACTCACGAAGTTGAGCAGGCCCGCAATTCTTTACAAAGTCTTGGGGGCGGGTCGGCTTAGCCTCGCGGAAGGGTTGGCGGATGTGCGGCGGGCCATTCGCCCAGGCGATGGCATCGTGCTCGGCATGTTCCCTCCAGACGGAAGGCGCCTGGTCGAGCGCAACGTCGCCGCCGTTGCCGCTATCGCTCCAGAGTGATTGCGACGATGCGCACGTCCGGTGCACGCGGCAGAGTAAGGGAGACCAGCTTCTGGTTCTCGCGTATTCGGATGGTGTAGCGGTAGAGCGAGGCCGGCGGTCCCGAGGGTTCGCTCTTCTGGTAGGTGAAGGGAAATCTGTACGCCACGGCTTCGCCGAAACGCGCGGGCTTGTCCCACTCGGATATCGGCACAGCCGTCAGCTGCTCCGCGCCATTGGCGAACGTGAAGGTGAGGTTAGCGACCTGGTCGGGCTTCGTGGCGTAGGCGATGATGTGCACGGCGGAATAGACCTCCGCCCTCTTCGGGTCGGCCACAAGCGCAACCCGCTGCCCATCACACTTGATCATGTTGCGTTCGCCGGGCACCTTGGAGCCCCAGCGGAAGCTGAATCTCCGCTCGGATTCCAGCGCCCCGCCTGTCTGCGGGGAGCCAAGGCCTGAAGACGCGATTGGTGTTTCGGCGTAGGGCGGCGTCAGTTCGGCGGGCAGGTTGCCGCCGCTGCCGCTGAAATCTCCATCGCCGGGCGCCTCGCGGCCCGCTATACCATCCAGGTTGTAGGCTCCTCGAAGATCCACGAAGCGCAGTTTGCCCTGCACGATTTCAACAGGGAGCACCCGCGTCTCTCCAGAGCGAGCCGAGGCGAGCGTAGACGCCCATGTATCACCGATTTTCAGGTCCCACACTAGCCAGTACCGCCCATCGTTACGAGGCGGGGTGAGCCAGGCGAGTACGTTCTCCTCCCCTCCAGGCGGCATGTCGCGCGGCAGCGCGGTCGTCTCGTCTTCCCAGGTGAGCTCCGTGCCATCCTGGTAGTACCAGTGATAGCCCACGCGCACCAGGTCCTTCTTCCACGTCTGGGAGGTAGGGTTGCGCAGTGTAACCGGTACCGGTATGCGCCGCTCGGCCGGCATCTGCCGAGGTGACTGGTCGCGCGTGAAGAAGGCGCCGGGCTCAAGCTCCGCCAGCACCATCGGTTCGGATTCCGTGGCTCCGCCAGAGCCGCCGCCGGCGTCCGGCGAGATCTCGTACCGAAGCGCGTAGGGGAGACCTCCGGAGGACGCGGTGGGCGGAATAGGCGAACCATCCACGGAAGCAAACGCCAGGGGCATGGCCACAGTAACTGCCTGGCCAGGCGCCACGTCTACCGGCAGCGGCGCGCTTGCATCCGCCAGCAGGGGCTCGCGCGGGTGGGGATTGGTGGTATCTTCGCCGAGGAACGGCTCCAGTCGAACGATGATCCGGGCATCGGAATCTTTGCGCCAGGGAAGCGTCCCATCGTTGCGTAGAGTAACGGATGCCGTGTAGACCCCGCCTGACTCGGCCACGTTGGGCAGGTCGTGTCCGATGAGTGTGGCGGCGTAGAGCGGCGAATCGGCCCCGTACACGCGAACCGGTTGGGCAATCGCCAGGCCGCCGAGGCTGGCGAGTGACGTGGCCACCTTGCCGCCCTGCGTCATCTCTGCGACGTCCACCACGAGCATATACTCACCGGCCTGGCTGGGACACTTCAGGCTGATATCCACGTGCATGTTGCGTCCCGGCGGCAGCGCGGCGGGCATCGGCACCACTTCGGATGTCTCGCTGCCGCCGGTACGCGGCTTCCAATGGTAGACAATGCCATGAGTCTGCGGGCTCCATGCGGAGCCGCCCAGGTTCGACAGCCGAAGGCTTACCTGCCAGGTAGATCCAGCAGTCACGGAAGTGGGCAGGTTGTGAGCCAATGCGGCGACGCGGCTGGCCGTTCCGCCCAGCCACTGCAGCGTTGCCGACCGCGTGATGTCCACGAATATGCGCCCGTCCTGCAGATTAGGGGCGATGCTTCTCGCGCTGACATAGTCATTCCAGGAGTCCAGCACGAGCCAATCCGCGCTCGATGCCGAAACGGACCTGAGCGCGGCGCGGTACGCCTCGGTCGAGAGCATCTTGGCAGCCGCCTGCGCCGACTCTCCGGGAGTAGGACCCGAAGGCGCCATTCGCACCATCGCGCATGTGGCCCATCCCTTGGGTCCGGTCTCGGTGCCAGCCGCGCCGGTCATTGGAAGCATGCCGTCCAGAGGGCATGCCTCCGAGAATGCGGAGTCGCCGATGACTATGAGGCTCTGGCCAAACTCCTGCATGTGCCTGGCGCGCAGGTAGCGCACCAGCGATGGATCCACGTTGGCGAAGGGCTCTCGCGAGGAGAGTACGACCAGGTTTGCTCCGCCGCCGCCGTTCTCCTCGGAGAGGGGCAGCGCCAGCCGATACCAACGGGGCACGGATCGGAAGAACGTGCGGATCGCGGAGTACAGAGTCTCCTTGCGATCCGTTCGCGTGAGATCGAGGGGCAGCCCATCATCGCTATGCAGCGAGGAGGTGTCCAGATACATTCCGACCAGCGGATAATCGCGCCCCTGCGACCGAAGCGTGCGGAGAGCGGTGGCCATCGCAGCGAGGCCCCGCAGGGCATACGTGGATCCCGAATCGGAGCCGGCTCGGAAGATGGGCAGGGCAACGTCAATCCCCGCCTCCCGCATGCCCGCGAGGTTGGCGATATGCCAGTCCACGCGATCATAGGTCAACCAGGGACCGGCGCCCTCGGCGGGAGTGACCGCAAGCAGGGGCCTGCCGTCGGCGCGCCTGAGGGGAGTTGGAGGCAGCGGCTTACGCGGATCGGCTTGAAAATCGTAACGGTACAGCGCCATCGTGAGTCGGGGGAGGGGCTGGGGCTTGAGCGGCGCGGGCTCGGTGAGAGGCGCGCGCGCGGGCATTGGGGCGGGAGGCCTAGCCTTCGTCAAGGGAATCCGTGGTCGTGTACGGGCGGCAATCGCAGCCGGCAGAACGGCCTCCGTGGCACCGCCCTCGCTCTCCTCGAAGCCGAACGACGTGAGGTTGTACCATTCCGCATCCGCTATCTCGCCGTTAACTATCGGTTTCGCGGTCTGTAC
>CAZGLN010000004.1:18983-30045 GCA_964526545.1 uncultured Chthonomonadales bacterium | reverse complement strand
GCAGATGACGACGGTATTCGGACCAAGCGCGGCGCGCGTGGGGGCATCCACGAACGTGATATCCACCCACTTGGAGGGATTGGAGGTCTGCTCGCTGTCCTCCGTCGCGCTGCCCAGGCTTAGCCATCGGCGTGTATCCGGCGCGGCGCTCAGCGCTGCCACGTTGATTCGGCCCCTGCTGCCCGTGATTGGTGGCCCGCCCAACTCCACCCAAGGGATTGCAAGCTCCACGGTGTAACTTCGCAGGCCACCGGAGACGGCAGGCCTCTGGGCCACTCCGAACTTGAACGGCATCCGTATCCCGTCAGGTCCCGGCAGGAAGTCCTGAAACCCGCTGAGCGGCCTGGCATCCGCGCCGCGGTAGAGCTGGGCTCCGCCCGCGGCTGAAACCACCATGGTGGCTGAGCGGGCCGACCTCCGGGTTGCTCCGGAACCGGCATCCAGGTCCAGTGCGACAACGAGGCAGTCATCGGTAAAGAGGTCCGCGAAGATGGCGCGCTGCGAAGCCTGGATGGTCGGCTTCTGAACCACCGCGGCCAGGTAGAAGTATTCCGAGTCGAACGCCGTGTAGCATACTACGCGGCTCTTTGGCGCGGCAGCGGCGACGGAGGGAGCTATAAGGGGGATTAGGAGGGAGAGTGCGATGAGCGCACGCAGGCGCATGTGAACCTCCAGGACATGGACAGCCAATCAGACACACAAGAGAAGACGCGTATGTGTGCCTGGGGGTGCACCATTATGGCATAGCGCGGCGGAGCCGGCCTCCAGCGCGTAAGGAGGCTACCGGAGCAGACTGCTGGATCCTGTCTCGTCGCGAATATCGAAGTCTTTCTTTAGTCGAAACTGGTCGCAGACGTTAGCTAGTTCTGTATCTGCTTCCACGCAGGCGGTGGTAACGGCATGAGACGCGGAGCCCATGCCGGAACCCTTCATCTGGTGCAGTTGGTCCAGAGCAGCGCTCGGGTTGCCCGCCATCGCCTGGCTCATTGCCGTGCTCACCTGCAGGATGGCGGCCGTTGTGGTCTTGAGGACCTCGTAGTACTTGTCTCTCAGGGCAACGCACGCCTGCGGCGGCTGCTTGGAGAGGAAGTACTGCGAAAGCTGCTGCCACTCGGTGTTCATGCGTGCCAGCGCCTGCTGGAAGGAGTCATAAGTGGCTCTGTGGGCCGCCTGGATATCCTCCTCGCGCCCCATCATCTCCGCGCTCAAATTGCCTGCGGTAATGGAAGCGCTCTGTTTCAGCGTTTCGGAAGTGTGGTTCTTCGTAAGCACCAGGCGCCGCCGCTCGACATCCTTGAGGAAGCTCAAGTAGTCAATGATGGGCGTCGGGTCAGCGGGCCCCGGCGCTGTTCGGCTGCGATCCGTGGTGAGGGGCGGGGGAGCCACGCGTTCCGACCGCTGCGCGAGACCGCCGGCCACGGCGCCCCCGGCGGCTTGCACGGCAGGTGCTCCGCCTACCTTGCCGGAACGGCCCAGCAGCTGCCATCCAGCGATGCCTGCCAGTGCGGCCAGCAGGAGCGCGGCTGCGGCAATCCATGGCCATCGGCGGCGTCCAGCGCCTTCGGCTGCTGCATCTGCTTCGATTGGTGAGGCCCCGAGGGGAGTGCCGCATCGGGAGCAGTAGGCCGCGTTCGCCGCCAGCTCGGCATTACACCGGGAGCATCGCACCGTGTCACCTCCTACACGTAGTAGGCTCTGTTATACAGCATTTGCCTGCAGCGCGGGCCGCCACGTCTGGGCGTCCTGGTTACCTGTCTTCGCCTGAGTTGACCGCGGAAGCTGGCGCCGGCACGGACTCGAAGGCGATGCCGAGGCGGCAGGCCTGCGATGTAAAGTTGGCCCAAAGCGGTTCGCAGTGAGCCACGCGCCCCTCCGCTCGGAGAGGTGCCGCACTTCCCGCTGACCACTCCACCGTAACGCGCTCTCCGCGTTCCAGGGAGATCTGGCCCACAAGCCCGATACCTCCGGTGCCTATGTCGCGAGTAGCCACGCGCACAGGGTCAACGCCGCGGGCAGCCACCACGGCATCGGTTACCCAGATGCGCCGCGCGGATTGCCTCCGTTCCCCGTCCTGGCCAGCGTTAGAATAGCCTTCTCGTGCGGTGATCGGAGCGAGCTCGTGCCTTGCGGAGTAGGCAGCTCTTGCGCGGTCCACAAGCTGGTCCAGATCGAAGGGCTTGTAGAGCACCGAGATCGGGCCGATCCGCGCGATATCCAGTTGGGTCGAGGGGTCCTCATACGCCGTGATGAGCACCACGGGCGCCGACGCGATGCCGCGCACACCCTCCACGACCTCGACGGCCGTGGCGTCGGGAAGGCGGTAGTCGGCCACGAGCACATCCGGCGGCTCCCTCTGGGCGTCCTCCAGGGCTGACCGCGCGTCGCCGGCGGTGCTCACTGCGAATCCGGCGCGGCTTAGCTTCACCTGCAGTATGCGCCGAAGATTCGGATCGTCCTCGACAAGAAGGATGCGGGCTGCCATCAACGTTTGCGCTCTAACCCTGGAACTACGCGACTGTCGACTCGGACGTCTCGGACGCCTCGGCGTACTTGAGTATTGTCAGCGGCAAGAGGTCAGGCGTCAGCACGGTGGCATCTTTCTCCGCCATCACAACCGCCCGCTCAATCGCGTTCTCCAGCTCGCGGATGTTTCCAGGGTACCGGTAGCCCATCAGAAGGGCCATGGCCTCCGGGTCCACCTCGCGAAGCTTGCGCCCATTCTCACGGTTGTAGCGCGCCAGAAAGTGATTGACCAGGGCAGGGATATCCTCCTTGCGCTCCCTAAGCGGAGGAATCACAAGCTGGATGACCTGCAGACGGTAGTAGAGGTCGTCACGAAACTGTCCGTCTGCCACCAGCTTCTCGAGGTCGCGGTTCGTGGCGGCCACCAGGCGCACATCCACTTTCAGAGTCTTCGTGCCGCCAATGCGCTCAAACTCCCTCTCCTGCAGGACACGCAGCAGCTTGACCTGGAGCGGCGGCGGAATGTCTGCCACCTCGTCCAGAAAGAGAGTGCCCTGGTCGGCAAGCTCGAATCTGCCCGGTTTCTGTGCAGCGGCGCCCGTGAAGGCGTTCCTCTCGTGCCCGAAGAGCTCACTCTCCAGCAGTGTTTCGGGCAGCGCCGCACAGGAGACCGCGATGAAGGGCTTGCGCGCCCGCGCTGACCTTTCGTGCACGGCCCGCGCCACCAGCTCCTTGCCCGTGCCGCTCTCTCCGCGTATCAGCACGGTGGCTCGACTGTCAGCCACCCTGTCCAGCAGGCGCATCAGCTCCACAACCTTGGGCGCCTTTCCGATGATGTGCGTTGCCTTGGTCGTAGCGCGCCGCACCTCGCGCCGTGCCGTGCCGCCTTCCGAGACCAGACCGTGATCATCCAGGGCTTTCTTGACCGTTGCCTCGATCTCATCAAGGTCAAAGGGCTTGGTAATGTAGCTGTAGGCGCCCATACGCATGGCCTCGACTGCCGTGCGGATGGTGCCGTAGGCGGTGATCATCAGGAGGGCGCAGTGAGGTTGAAGCGCCTTGACGCGTTTGAGCAGATCTACGCCGTTCATATCCGGCATGATCAAGTCGCTGATAAGAAGGTCAATCGTCTCTCGCTGGGCTATTTCGAGGGCCCTGCTGGCATTCTCCGCGGTAAGGACGGTGTAACCCTTCTTCTGCAGCAAGGCCTCCAGCACGCGGCGGATGTTGGCCTCGTCGTCCGCAATGAGGATGGTGTGGTTCGTGGACATGCTCTTCTTGCGATCTCCGCTCTATCTATCGGGCAGGGATGACTGCAACGGCTCGGTCTCGACATACCGCACCTCGGGGCGCGGTGCCACGGAGGGTGGGCGAACGGGAAAATGCACCGTGAAGGTTGCGCCCTTCCCGGGAGGGCTCAGTACTTCCACCACACCGCCGTGGTTCTCCACTATCTTGCGCACGATGGCGAGTCCCAGCCCCGTGCCTTTGGCCTTCGTCGTGAAGAACGGTTGAAACACATCGTCTATGCGGTCAGGAGGGATTCCCGGGCCGGTATCCGTAACCTGTACCACGACCCCCGGAGGCTCCTGGCTGCCAAACGTTCTTATCGTGAGATCGCCGCCCTCCGGCATCGCCTGGATACCGTTTAGCATGAGGTTGCGCAAAACCTGCTCGACCTGCCTGGGGTCGCACTCAATCTCGCCGATGTTGGCATCCGGCAAGAACGTCACATTCACACCGCTTTCGCGTATCTCCTCGCGGAGTATGCGCAGAGTCCGTTCCACAAGATCGTTCAGGAGGCTCGACTGCAGCTCCAGATGCATGGGGCGGGCGAAATCCAGGAGGTCCGTTGTGAGTCTGCTCAGTGAGTTGACCTCCGTGATGATGATGTCCAGGAATTCATTCACCTGGCTCTCGTCGGTTGCAGTGGTCTTGAGGAGCTGCGCGGCGCCCTTGATGGAACTCAGCGGATTGCGAACCTCGTGCGCCATCTTGGCCGCCAGCTGACCGATATCCGCCAGCCTGCGCATGCGCGCCATGTCCTGCTCGTTGAGCACGTCGCGCGTTACATCCTCCATCACCTGAACGGCCCCTTGCCGCACTCCTTGGCGGTCAATGAGCGGCGCGATCATCACATTCAGGTAGAGGGTGGGGCGCCCGTGCGGCTCTGCCTGGAATCGGTATTCCAGGTGCGCCGAGCCCGTTGCCTGCACCGTCCGCATGAGCCCGATCAGGCGCGCCTCCTGATCCGAAGGCAAGCCGAAGTGCCCCACCAACGTTGGGTAGGGCAGTCGGGTCGCCAGCTCCTCTGGAACACCCCACAGCTCCTCCGCCGCGTTGTTCCAGCGCGTTACCATTCCCGATTGATCCACCACAACCACGGCGGCGGCGATGGAGCGCAGAATGTTGTCCGTCTGCGTTGCGAGGCGGTTCATCTCGTGGTAGCGTTGGTCGCGATCTTCGTAGAGCTGGGCGTTCTCTATGGCCAGGCCGGCCTGATTCGCGAAGGTTTCCAGCAGGTTGATGGTGTCCTCATGGAAAGGTCGGCCAGAGAGCTTGTTGTCGGCTACCACCACGCCTATGACGGTGCCCTTTGAGAGGATGGGAATGGCCAGCAGCGAGCTCGCGCCGATGGCGCGCGCAAAGCCCCTGATGGGTTGGATTGCGTTACGCGCGTCACGCTCAACAATCGGCATCTGCTTTCGCGCTACCATACCAACCACGCCCTCTCCCATCTTCACGGGATTGCGGCCGATGACCTCTGGCTTGTATCCGCGCAGAATCCGAGGCGAGTAGCGCTTTGAGACCCGATCCAGCAAGTAGATGCAGCACCGGTCGAAGCCGACTACGCTGATAATGTTGTCGGCCACGTGCTCAAGAACGCTGGAGAGATCCAGATGGCTAATGACTGCCTGGGTGAGGTCCGCGAGAGTCGAGAGCTGATTGACGCGTCGCTTGAGGTCGTCATAGAGCAGCTTGTTGCTCATGGCCAGCGCGGCCTGCGTGGCAAACACGGAGAAGAGCCGTAAGTCATCTTCCGTGAATTCGGGCGAAGTCCGACTTCGGCGTATGCAAAGCACGCCCAGCACCTGCCCCTGCTCGTCCTTCATCGGCACGACCATGGAAGAGCCGATATCCGCGCGCAGGTTGACGCCGAGCAGGCGCGGGTCCTGCTTGGCATCGCTGATTCTGATGGGTTGGCCGCTCTGCGCTACGCGGCCGGCGATGCCTTCTCCCAGCGCCTGCTGCGTAACTCGCACAATCTCCTCGGAGATGCCGTAGCTTCCTGCGATTGTGAGGGACTTCGTATCGGGATCCACGCGCATGAGCGAGCAGGCCTGCGCATCCATTACGCGCGCGGCAAGGTGCGTAATGCGTGACAGCAGCGGCTCAAGTTCCGATTCCGTGATGGCCCGCCCAATCTCGTACATCGCGGAGACGGCTCGAAGCGGACGCTCGGCGGAGCGCTTGAGACTCTGTGCCTGTTCGCTCAGCGCGATGCGGTCCAGTCCCAGCCGGAGCAGATCCGCCACGGTGTGCACCAGATCCTCCGAGAGCCGTTCTTCCGAGACCAGCGTCATGCTTGCCGCTGGGGCCACGGCAGGCTCGAGATTGACATGCGATACCGTTTCCGCGGTCAGACTTGCCGTGCGCTGCGTCCGCCGCGTTGTGCGCCCCAAGGAGGGCGGCTCGCGCACATCGGGCAGACGCGTTGGATCGCCCACCAGACACCGTACTGGGGTGTCGCCCAGCACCTCCACGGTTCCGGCCAGTATCAGCCTCTGGCTGAGCAGGGTGTGCAGAACACCTTCCGCGAGAGCGGCGAACGTGCCGGCACTTGCGGCTGCCTCGACGAGTAACCGCGCCGAGTTCAATGCGGGGGAGTCGGCTTCGTTCCTGCTCATGGGTGATGTCATGCCTGGCTGCGTGAGGCGGTCTTGCTGAGCGCGCCATTATAACATAGCCAGCGGCGCCAAACAAACCATGCGGAGGCGATACACAACACGCTGCCCCTCATGCGGCAGCCGCTTCGGATGTCTGGGAAGGCTAGCGCGCGGTGTCCTCGTAGTAGACCCAGCGGCGCGCCGACCGGAAGACGGCGGCCGTGGCGAGCAGGGTAAGCACGAACAATACCCATGCCATGGCACAGGCATATCCCATCTTGCCGAAGGCAAAGGCGTTCTGGAAAAGTGCCAGGGCGTAGAAGTTGGTCGAGTTGGCCGGGCCGCCCGGCGGTGTGCCCGTCATGAGGAACGCGGGAGCGAAGTACTGAAACGTGGCGATGAGCGCCAGCACCACGTTGAAGAAGATCACCGGAGAGATGGCGGGGAGCGTGATGTGCCATACACGCCGCCATGAGGAGGCTCCATCGAGATAAGCGGCCTCATAGAGTTGTTCCGGGACGCCTTGAAGTGCCGCCAGATAGATGATCATCGTGCCGCCGATGGTCCACAGATCCATCACGATGAAGGCCGGCTTGGACCATTGCGGACTCTGCAGCCACTCGCTGGTTGGCAAGCGCACTGCTGCAAGCCCCTTATTGATGAGGCCGTATTCCGGGTTGAGCAGCCAGAGCCAGAGCACGGCGGAGGCCACCGTGGGCACGACCGAGGGCAGGTAGATGGCAGTTCGAAAGAGTGCTAACCCGCGGATGCGCTGATTGAGCAGTAGCGCGAGCCCTACCGCGAGGGCCGTTCCGATCGGTATCTCCAAAAACATGAACGCGGTATTGGCGAGGGTTGGCAGGAAGTAGTCGCGGTCGGTGAAGAGCTCCACGTAGTTGCGCAGACCCACCCATCGAGGCGAAGTGAGGACCCTGTAATCGCAGAAGCTGTAGTAGAGCGCGGCCGCGATTGGATAGGCCGTGAGGGTAGCGAAGCCCAGCAGCCACGGGGAGACAAACGCCAGACCCACGAGCGTCTGCCGTCGCTCTCCCGCGCGCGCCGATCGCGAAGAAGTAGGGTTACCCTGAAGTGTCACGGGTCAATACCTATCCAGCTCACGCTGAACGCGGCGGCCGACTTCCCGCAGGGCCGCCGCCGGCTCCTTGGAGCCTTCCAGCACGAAATCCAGAGTGTCTATCATCAGGTTCTGGTAGAGGCCCGCAACGGGTAGTGTGGGAAAGTATCCGCCTTCGGCATTCTCGGAGATGTCCAGGAAGACGGCGAACTGCTCGCGCCACTTCTCGCCGGAGCGAAGCCGCGGATCCGGCAGGGCGCTTCGCCGATTCGGTACGCCGTGCATGGTATCCGCGAAGAGGAACTGCGCCTCATCCGTCTGCATCCAGGCCAGCAGCTTCCACGCCTCGTCCGGATGCCTGCTCCCCTTGGGAATGACGAAGAGGTTGCCGCCGAACCATGTACGGAGCGTCGGCGATCCGTTAGCTGTCGGCGTCGGAAGGGGAGCCACGCCGTAGTCGAGGTTGGGGGCGTACTCCTGCGCCCAATAGGGGTTCCACTGGCCGTTGATCATCATGGCAATCTTGCCCTGAAAGAAGGGGTTGTTGCCACCCTGCGCCTGTCCGAAGCCCGCGGCGAAGGCGTTCACCTTGCGAAGTCCGCCCATGCCCTCGATGAGCTTGGCGTACCACCGCATGGCCGCCACGTTCTGGGGTGCGTCCGCCGTTACCCGCGCTTCGCTCTCATCGTAGAGTCTGCCGCCGAAGAGGTGAAAGAGGATGAATATATCGCCGGCGTAGAAGCTCCGATTGCTCAGCGGCGCGAAGCCGAGCTGCAGCAGGTTTCCCGCGCCATCCCGCTTGGTGAGAGCCAGGGCCATCCGCTCCAGTTCATCAATCGAGCGCGGCGGCCGGTCCGGATCGAGGCCGGATCGGCGGAACAGATCGCGATTCCACATGAGCGCGTAGCAGTCCAGCAGAAAGGGCAGCGCATAGAGCTTGCCTCGGTACCGGCTGAGGGCGAGCGCCGCCGGCGTGAACTGCTCGTCACGAAAGCCCGCCTCGCGATACCGCTCGTCCAGCGGCGTCAATGCACCCTGGGCGGCCATCGGGCCGAGATAGAGTGTATCCGCGAGAGTGCAGATGTCGGGCGGATCACCTGCGACGATGGCGCGAATGGTCTTGGTGTCGTCCCGGATGGAGCCCAGATTGCGGATGACCACATGGGGATGGAGTTCCTGGTAGCGGTCGAGCACCCTGCGAAACGCGCGCTCCTCCTCGCCTGACCACATGGACCAGACGCGCAGCACTACGCGCTCTTTCTCTGCTGGCGCGCGGCACCCTCCGGCAGCCCCAAGGAGCGCCGTCAATGTAATCAGCAACGCAGTCCGTGTCACCCGTCCTCTCATGCGGCGGTGCAATTCGACTCACGCAGGGCCGGTTCCTGCGCTCGGAGGCCGAACGCGCGTACGGGAGGTAACCGTTACGAGAGGAGCGAAAGATACGTTATGCAGCTGCTAGTCACGGGTTTCGGACCCTTCGCGGACATCTCCGTGAACCCCTCTCAGAGTATAGTTGAGTCTCTCGCGCTTGAAGGGCTAGCCGGACACCATCTGCGCACGGAGGTCTTTCCCGTTAGTTACCGTGCCGGAGCGGAGGCCATCCAGCGGCTGCTGCTCGATGAGCGGCCGGACGTAGCGTTGCTGCTTGGCGTATCGCCACTGGCCGATTGTGTTCGCCTGGAGCGCCTCGCCTTCAACGCGGGAGGCCAAATACCCGATGTGGACGGCGCGGTCGCAGGCAACTGGAGAGGCGCGACCGACATTTTGCAGACTCCGGTGGATGTTTATCGCTCTGTCCGCGTGCTTACACGCCAGGGTTACCAGGTTCGGGTGTCCGCGGATCCTGGACGGTACGTGTGCAACCACACCTACTATGCGGCTCTGCACTGCTGCGTGCAGAACGCTCTGCCGACCCGTACTCTCTTCGCGCACGTGCCACTGCCGCAGGAGCAATCAAGTTTGGAAGCTGTGCCACCGCAGGAGGGCTATATTGCATCAGTCGTGGCTCTCATAAGGGCCCTGGTGGAGCATTTGGGGGCGGAAGCGGCTGATACTAGCGAGCAAGCGAGGAATACCTAGGCGGCCCGAGGTGCTATACTACAGGGCAGGAGAAGTTCATGTTGCACCGCTCGGTTGAGGGGCAACAACCTGACAGAGTAGGGGCGGTTCGCGCGATCGCCGCGCACGTGCCCAACCTATCCGACGGATCTTTCCTAGTTACGCTAAATAGACACACAACAGAGGGACGCCCGCGTGATGCAGGCGTCCCTTATTCCATCACGCCAACTCCGCGCCCGCTGTTGGGGAGCAAGAGCTTGGCGCATTCGCGAGGTTCTCGATATGTCACGCAAATTCGTAACCGTTGATGGGAACGAAGCAGCCGGTTACATCGCGTTCAAGACAAACGAAGTCATTGCAATCTATCCAATCACGCCATCCACGCCCATGGGCGAGATGGCGGACGCGCTGGCTGCGTCGGGTCAACGCAATATCTGGGGGCTGGTTCCCTACGTGCAGGAGATGCAGAGTGAGGGAGGCGCTGCCGGAGCGTGTCACGGTGCGCTCCAGGCAGGTGCGCTGACCACAACCTTCACGGCCAGCCAGGGCCTCCTGCTGATGATTCCCAACATGTTCAAGATCGCCGGGGAGCTCACCAGCACGGTATTCCATATCACGGCGCGCGCCGTTGCGGCTTCCGGTCTCTCCATCTTCGGCGATCACAGCGATGTGATGGCCTGCCGGTCCACCGGATGGGGAATGCTCTTCGCCAACTCGGTTCAGGAGGCGCAGGATTTCGCGCTCATCGCGCAGGCTGCCACGCTGGAAGCACGCGTACCCTTCCTCCACATCTTCGATGGCTTCCGCACCAGCCACGAGGTGCAGAAGATCGAGCGCCTCTCGGATGACGACATCCGGGCCATGATTGATACCGAGTATGTTCGCGCCCATCGCGCTCGCAGCATGTCGCCAGAGCGGCCGGTCCTGCGCGGTACGGCGATGAATCCGGACGTCTACTTCCAGGCGCGCGAGGCGAGCAATCCCTACTACCTTGCCTGTCCCGAGATTGTCCAGAACGTCATGGACAAGTTCGGCGCCTTGGTGGGACGGCAGTACGGCCTCTTCGACTACGTCGGCGCCCCGGATGCCGAGCGGGTGGTGGTGCTCATGGGCTCCGGGTGCGAGACCGCGCAGGAGACCGTGGAGTACCTGGTTGAGAAGGGCGAGAAGGTGGGCCTGATCAAGGTGCGGCTCTACCGGCCCTTCGATGCCAGACGGTTCCGCGCCGCCTTGCCGGCCACAGTGAAGGCCGTGGCGGTGTTGGATCGCACCAAGGAGCCTGGGTCCGCGGGCGAACCCCTCTACGTGGACGTGGTTACCGCTCTTTGCGAAACGGCCGGACCCGATGCGCCCATGCCGATGGTTGTTGGTGGGCGGTACGGCCTCTCGTCCAAGGAGTTCACACCCGCAATGGTCAAGGCGGTGCTGGATAACGTCGCCGATGCAAACCCGAAGCGGCACTTCACCGTGGGCATCATTGACGACGTTACGCATACCAGTCTGCCGGTGGATCCCTCGTTCGACACAGAGGGCGACGATGTGGTCCGCGCAATGTTCTACGGTCTCGGCTCCGATGGAA
>CAZGLN010000004.1:10509-18888 GCA_964526545.1 uncultured Chthonomonadales bacterium | reverse complement strand
GCAACCGTGCCGCACCTGCGGTTCGGCCCCAGACCCATCCACTCCACCTACCTCATCAAACGCGCCAACTTCGTAGCCATTCATCAGTTCGGCTTCGTGGAGCGCTTCCCGGTTCTCGAGGCGGCGGTCCCCGGCGCCACCGTGCTCCTCAATTCGCCGTACGGGCCGGATGAGGTGTGGGACCATCTGCCCAAGTCGTTCCAGGAAGAGGTCATCAAGAAGAACCTGAAGCTTTACGTGATGGATGCCTATCGCGTGGCCAAAGAGACCGGCATGGGCGGACGCATCAACACCATCATGCAGGTGGGGTTCTTCGCGCTGTCCGGTGTGCTTCCACGCGAGGAGGCCATCGCCAAGATCAAGGATGCCATCAAGAAGACGTACGGCAAACGGGGCGAGGCGGTGGTGCAGAAGAACTTCGCCGCCGTGGATGCCTCTCTGGACGCCCTGCACGAGGTGCCGGTACCTGGCCGTGTAACTAGCCAGACGGATCTTCGGCCGCCGGTGCCCGCGGCGGCACCCGCCTTTGTGCACGAAGTTACTGCGGAGATGATCGCGGGTCGTGGCGACCTGCTGCCCGTCAGCAAGATTCCGGTGGATGGCACGTATCCCACCGACACGGCAAAGTGGGAGAAGCGCAACATTGCGCTGGAGGTGCCAGTCTGGGATCCGGATGTTTGCATCCAGTGCGGCAAGTGCGTGCTGGTCTGCCCGCACGCGGTCATCCGTTCCAAGGTGTACGACGGCGCGCTGCTGCAGAATGCTCCCGCCGGCTTCAAGTCAACGGAGGCCAAGTGGCGCGAGCTGGCCGGCCAGCGCTACACCATCCAGGTCGCCGTGGAGGATTGCACGGGCTGCGCGCTCTGCGTGGAGGTGTGTCCCGCGAAGAACAAGAGCGCCGTCGGCCTGAAGGCCATCAACATGGCTCCTCAGCTGCCGATACGCGAGGCGGAGGCGGCCAACTGGGACTTCTTCTTGAGTCTGCCGGACATTCCGAAGCACACGGAGAGCATCCGGTTCAACACTATCAAGAACATCCAGCTCCTGCCGCCCTATTTCGAGTTCTCCGGGGCCTGCGCCGGCTGCGGCGAGACGCCGTACGTCAAGCTGCTCAGCCAGCTCTTCGGGGACCGGCTCTATGTTGCGAATGCCACGGGCTGCTCCTCCATCTACGGAGGCAATCTGCCCACAACGCCCTGGACCAAGGATAGGCACGGCAGAGGGCCCACATGGAGCAATTCGCTCTTCGAGGACAATGCGGAGTTCGGGCTGGGCATGCGCCTAACGCTCGATCAGCAGAATGCCTACGCGCGGGTGCTGGTGGAGCGTATGGCCGATCGCATCGGTCCGGAGCTGGCGCAGGCCTTGCTCAACGCGGACCAGAGCACCGAGATCGGCGTGGAGGATCAGCGTACACGTATCGCGCAGCTCAAGGAGCGGCTCGAGGGCCAGAACGATCCCGAGGCGCGCGAGCTCCTGAGTGTCTGCGATGCGCTTGCGCGGAAGTCCGTCTGGGCGGTCGGCGGCGATGGCTGGGCCTACGATATCGGTTACGGCGGTCTGGACCACGTATTGGCCACAGGTCACAACATCAACGTGCTGGTGTTGGATACAGAGGTCTACTCCAACACGGGCGGGCAGGCATCGAAGGCTACGGCGCGCGGCGCTGTGGCAAAGTTCGCCGCAAGCGGCAAGCCGGCCGGCAAGAAGGACCTTGGCCGCATCGCAATGACCTACGGCAACATCTACGTGGCGACGGTGGCCATGGGCGCCAACGACGCGCAGACGGTGCGCGCCTTCATGGAGGCCGAGGCGTATGAAGGGCCTTCGCTGATCATCGCCTATAGCCACTGCATCGCACACGGCATTGACATGGCCAAGGGCATGTGGCATCAGAAGGCAGCCGTGGATTCCGGCGCGTGGATTCTGTACCGCTACAATCCCGCGATGGCCGACGCTGGCGAGAACCCCTTCACCCTGGACAGCAAGGAGCCTTCGCTGCCATTGAAGGACTATCTCTACAGCGAGAATCGCTACCGCATGCTGCTGCAGAGCAATCCCACCGCCGCCGAGGCGTTGCTGCGCGAGGCGGAGAAGGATGTGCAGAAGCGGTGGGAGTTCTACAGCGGTCTTGCACGGGCCGCACAGCCTGTGGCCGCCGGCTAAAGGGAGCGGGCGCCGCGCCCGGGCTTAGCCAGGGAGGTGCGGCGCCTCGCCCTCTGATGCTCTCGTCATCGCCCGTCAGATTAATACCAGGAGCCTTTCCATGGACCTGTCCACCCAATACCTGGGTCTCGATCTCAAGCATCCCGTGGTGCCCTCCGCTTCGCCGCTCTCGCACACGCTTGACGGCATCAAGCGCATGGAGGATGCCGGCGCGGCCGCCGTGGTGATGTACTCCCTTTTCGAGGAACAGATTGAGTCCGAGAGTCACCAGATAGACCACTACCTTAACTACGGCACGGAGAGCTACGCGGAGGCGCTGAGCTACCTGCCCGACATGGATGCGTACAACGTCGGCCCCGAGGAGTACCTGAAGCTGGTAGCGCGCGCGAGAGAGGCGGTGGGGATACCCATCATCGCCAGCTTGAACGGCGCTTCGCCGGGAGGCTGGACCGAATATGCCACACAGATACAGCAGGCCGGCGCGCATGCGCTGGAGCTGAACATCTACTACATAGCCACCGATCCGGAGATGCCAGGTACCGCGGTGGAGCAGCGCTACATAGACGTGTTGACCGAGGTGCGCAAGGCGGTTACGATCCCCGTTGCCGTGAAGATTGGGCCCTACTTCAGCTCCATGGCCAATATGGCCAAGAGGCTCTCGGAGGCGGGAGCACGGGGCCTTGTGCTGTTCAACCGGTTCTACCAACCAGATATTGACCTGGTCAACCTCACGGTAGTGCCGCACCTGCTGCTCAGCAGCTCGTACGAGATGCGGCTGCCGCTGCGATGGACGGCGCTGCTCTACGGCCGCGTGGAGGCAGACCTCGCGATAACGAGCGGCGTGCACGACCATGAGGATGTGCTGCGCTGCGTGATGGCTGGAGCCAACGTCGTGCAGATGGCCTCGGAGCTTCTGCGGCATGGCCTCGGCCGCATCGAGCAGATACTCGAGGGCATGCGCAACTGGATGACGGAATTCGAGTACGAGTCCATCTCCCAGATGCGTGGCAGCATGAGCCAGCGCAACGTTGCCGAGCCGGCCGCATACGAACGAGCAAACTACATGAAGGTGCTCGATTCGTGGCGGCAGGATCCCACGGGCATGGCGTTGTAAAGCGTTCAAGTTGATCTGCAGCCGAACGAGCCGCCTGAAAAGGCGGCTCGTTGCGGTCTGGACTGGACAAACGGCCGACGGGCTTGCTCGTCATTCGAAAGCAGACTAAATGGGGTGCGTGATGATACAGACACATCGTGGGGTGGTGGTGGCCGGCAATGGAGCGGTATGTGCCTCCCAGCCGCTCTCGGTGGGTGTGGGCCTCGGAGTCCTGCAGCGCGGCGGCACCGCGTTCGATGCCGCGATCGCGGTATCGGCCTGCCAGGTGGTAACGGAGCCCTACTCGAACCACCTTGGCGGCGACGCGTTTGCGCTCTGCTACGTAGCGAAGACCGGCGAAGTCGTGGCATTCAACGGTTCCGGTGCCGCACCCGCGGCGGCCACACGGGAGCGCTTCGGCACCAACATTCCGGCAAGGGGTCTTCAGTCCGCCACCATTCCGGGACTTGTGGACTGCTGGTTCACGCTCCACCGGCGGCTGGGCACGGTCGGCGTGCGGGAGCTTCTGGAGCCCGCACTCGACTACGCGGAGCATGGATTTCCGGCGGGCTACCGCTATGCGCGAACCTTTGCCGGCCTCCTTGCGCAGGATCAACCTGGCCACGTCCGCGACGCGGTGCGCACCCTTACAGGCCTGGACGCTCCGCCACGCCCGGGCGAGGTCATCCGCCAGCCTGATCTTGCCTGGTCGTTAGGCGAGATCGCTGCAGGAGGCCGCGACGCGTTCTACGCCGGATCCATCGCCGAGCGTCTTTGCGCGTTCAGCCGCGCCAATGGCGGGCTCTTCACCGACGTAGACCTGGCGCAACACCGCACCGATGTGCGCGAACCCATCTGCACCACGTATCGAGGCTTCACCGTCTATGGTCAGCCGCCCGTCTCCCAGGGAGCCATCCTGCTGGAGGAGATGAATCTGGTTGAGGGCTACGACCTGGCACAAATGGGATGGGGAAGCCCCGATGCCCAGCACGTGATGATTGAGGCCAAGAAGCTGGCGTTCGCTGACCGTCATGCTTTCCTGGGCGACCCTCGCTTCGTGCGGCCCGTGGTGGATGAACTGCTTTCGAAAGAGTATGCCAGCCGGAGACGCGGAGCCATCCGGATGGAAGCCGCGGCGGAGAGCGTGCCGCATGGGGAGCTGCAGCGGGACACGACCTATTTCTGTGTGGCGGACCGTGAGGGCAACGCTGTCAGCTTCATTCAGAGTGTTTTCCATCTGTTGGGGTGCGGAGTGGTGGCGGATGGCACGGGAATCCTCTTCAACAACCGCATGACGGGCTTTTCGCTGGATCCTTCCAGCCCGAACAGCCTGGAACCCGGCAGACGCCCCATCCACACGCTCAACACGTTTCTCATCACACGCGGGCGAAGCCTTGCTTATGTGGGAGGAACTCCCGGCGGCCATACGCAGGTTCAGAGTAACCTTCAGGTAATTGTGAACGCCATAGATTATGGAATGGACCCACAAAGCGCCATCGAGGCGCCGCGTTGGGAGCATGGCGGCTCGCTGGGAGATCTGGACCGGCTTGGCATCGAGACGCGCTTTCCGGAGGCGACACTCGCGGAGCTGGCGAGGAGAGGGCACAGGGTTGAGCCACTTGGACCGTGGGGGCATGGAAGCAGCTTCCAACTGATTGCCGTGGATGGCCGCTCAGGCGCCTTCCATGCAGGCTCAGATCCCCGCTGCGATGGGCAAGCCGCCGGCTGGTAGCCGTGGCGGCAGTGTTGGACACAAGACATGCAGGAGTTGTCACGCCTCTCATGGCGAGACGTAATGAGGTAGCAGAAGGACGCATGGCTATCCCCCGTCAGGCATCCTTTGACTAGCGGAGCCTTTGAGGGAGGAGGTGGAGTCCATGTTGACCCAATGGATAAGTAAGCTGAAATGGCTGCCCGCGGGCATCGCGCTGTGCGTTATCGCGCTGCCGGTTGTGGTCTCGCCGTCGCTGCAGGCCCAGAATCGATCTGCTCCGGGCAGGGAAGGCCCGCCGCCGCGTCGCGAAGATCCTCCCCGCCGCGACAATGAGCCGACTCCGCGTCGTCAGGATCCGCTCCCGCGCCGTGAAGACCCACCGCGCCGCGAGGAGCCGCCGCGCCGTGACACCGCTCCGGCGCCGCGACGTGAGGAGCCGCCGCGAGCCGAGCCGATACCGGCGCCGCGCCGCGACGAGGGGCAACCTGGCCGCACGGAACCGCCCGTCCGATCAGACGACAAGCCACGGTTCGAACCGGCTCCCCGTCGAGACGGCTCGCCGCAGCCGCGCCGTGACGAGAAGCCCGAGCAGCCCACGTACTCGCCGCGCCGGGATGGCGGCGCCCAGGGCCCTGCTCCTCGGCGTGACGAGCCCGGAGCCGGTCCGCTGCCGCCCCGCGAACGCGAGCGAGGACCCGCCGACAACCAGGGCATGCGGCGCATGCCTGGCGACAGGTCAGAAGGAGCGCCCACACGGGACCATCGCTCGGCATTCGATCGGGGCCAGGGCCGCACGCCAACCCCCGCGGAGCAGAACGAGCGCTACGGCATCTTTAGAGGGCGTGATCTGCAGGGTGTGCCGCTGGGGCAGTCCAGGGCCTATCGCGAGGATCCCTCGCCCCGTCGTGATCGGGCGTACGACCTCTTCACGCGGTCCAACGAGGGCCGAAGATACCAGCACGGCATCGAACTGCGGGGTGCGGTGCGCATAGAGCATCCGCGGCTGCGCATCTACTTCGGCAATTGGGACACCTGCTACTTCCCGTACTATGCGCCGGTGTACCAGCCAACCTACGTCTACTACTCTCCGTACGCGTACTATTACGAGGTGTGCCCGCCGTACGTGAACCGGGTAGTTACTTACTACCGTCCGCCGTCGGTGGTCTACATCAACCTGCCCATCTACGTGGGCAACGAGTACCGGGGATATCGGGACGACCGCAGATACGATGACTACTACCTGGATCAGCCCTCCTGGCGCTACGACGATCGGTGGCGCGAGTGGGGCGTGGATAGCGCCATCCGCAACATCGAGGAGGCATTCCGCTACTCGGACATCAATCTGCTGGCCGAGGTGATGGACCCCTCCGTGCGGATCGGCATCTTCCGGTCAGGAAAGTACGAGTACTCGCTCAGCTCGAACGATTACCTCGACCTCACCCGCGACATGATGCGGACAACCGACACGCTGGACTTTCGGGTAGATAGGGTGCAGCGGCGGAGCGATGGAGTGGTTGTACTCTCCGCGCGGCACATCTATCGTGGACCCGGCGGACAGCGGCGCACGGTGTACCTCTCCTTCGCGCTGGAGCGGCTCTACGGCCGGTGGATTGTTACTCAGATTGGCACGGCTCCGGACAGACTGCAGAGTCTCTGAGGCCAGGTACTCCAATCCAGCCGATGAGGTAGGTTCCTCATGCGGGCGCACCGAATATAACGGTGCGCCCGCATTTTGCGTGCGGGCATGCATCGTTCCATCTCCTTGTGCGAGGCCATATGCCACGACCGCTCGTTATCGGCAACGGCAGCCTGCTTGTCACCTTTGATGCCGATCTCTCTATCCGCGACCTCTACTGGCCTCGCGTCGGCCTCGTCAACCACGTCTCCGGGCAGCGTTGCCGAATCGGCGTGCGCGTAGATGGCTTCTTCAGCTGGCTTTCGGATCCGGCTTGGCACCGGCAATTGGGTTACCTGGAGGACTCCCTGGAGACCCGGGCGGTCTTCACCCATCCGGATCTTGGCATCGAGCTGCTGATACAGGACAGCGTTCTGCATCGGAGCGACATTCTGCTGCGCAGATTTGTGGTGAGGAACCTGCGTGACGAGGAGCGCCCGCTGCAGCTCTTTCTCCACCACGACCTGAGCATTGCCGAGACGGACATAGGCGACACGGCGCTGTACAACCCCTTCACCGATTCGGTGATTCACTACAAGCGTGACTTCTTCTTCCTCATCGGCGGGCGCTCGGCGGAAGGCGGACTCGCGCAGTACGCCATGGGTATCAAGGGTTTCCAGGGGGCCGAGGGGACCTGGAGGGACGCCGAGGATGGCACGCTCTCCATGAATGCGGTCGCGCAGGGCTCGGTCGACTCTACTATCTGCCTTACGCTTGCGCTGCCCGCGAACCGCACGGCCGAGGCGCACGGCTGGCTGTGCTGCGCGCACAGCATGGAGGCGGTTGAGGGACTGCGGCAGAACGTGGTGGAGCAGGGGTTCGACCGATTGATGGCGGATACCAGCCGCTACTGGCGCGCGTGGTCAGCCTCGTCCGTGCCTGGTCTCGAGAGCCTGCCCGCGCCGGTGGCCCAGCTCTTCCGCCGCTGCCTGCTTGTCATCCGCACCAACATAGATAACGGCGGCGCCGTCATCGCCGCCAACGATTCGGACATCATGCAGACGGCCCGCGCCCACTACTCCTACATGTGGCCGCGCGACGGGGCGCTTGTCTGCGAGGTGCTGGACCGCTTGGGCTATCAGGATATCACCAGGCGGTTCTTCTCGTTTTGTGCTCGCTTGCTGCCCCGCCAGCGCGCGGTGCTCATGCACAAGTACACTGCGGATGGCTCCCTCGGAGCCACATGGCATCCCTGGATCACGGGAGGCCACAAGGAGGTGCCGTTCCAAGAGGATGGCACGGCACTGGTTATCTGGGCGCTGCACAAACATTACACGCGCTATCGCGATATCGAGTTCATTGAGTCGTTGTACCGGCCGTTCGTTCAGCGCAGCGCGGATTTCATCGCTGACTATCGAGATCCCCACACAGGCCTGCCGCTGCCATCGTACGACCTGTGGGAGGAGCGGCGCGGCGTGCATGCCTACACATGCGGCACGGTGTTCGGCGCGCTGATGGCCGCGGCGGCTCTCTCCGATGTCTTCGATGATGACCGAGCCGAGGAGTACAGGGAGGCTGCACGCCAGGTGCGCGAGGGCATGGCCCAGCATCTTTGGGATGAAGAGGCGGGCAGGTTCGCCCGCAGACTCGTGCCGCATGGACCCTGCGCGGCTGCAACCTACGACCGTGACCTGACCATTGACAGCGCGCTTAGCGCCGTGTGGGCGTTCGGGGCATTTGCTCCGGACGATCCGCGCGTCGAGCAGACCATGCGCAAAGTGGTCTCGCGCC
>CAZGLN010000004.1:878-10499 GCA_964526545.1 uncultured Chthonomonadales bacterium | reverse complement strand
AAGACCGGGATCGGGGGCCTCGCCCGCTATGAGGGAGATTACTATTTCCGCCGTGTGGACGATACGGACCGGGTGCCGGGTAATCCGTGGCCCATCTGCACCCTCTGGGCCGCTCAGTGGTACATCGCGCATGCTGCCTCGGATGGTGCTTTGGCCACGGCGTTGGAGCTGCTGCTTTGGGCCGCTCGCCATGCCCTTGAGAGTGGAGCCATGCCGGAGCAGGTGCACCCGGAGACCGGTGAGCCCCTCTCGGTTGCGCCGCTTACCTGGAGCCACGCCGAGTTTGTGGCTACCGTGTTGAACTACCTGGAGAAGAAGCAGAGTCTTTCCTGAGATTTCACTTACCGCTTGTAAGGAGAGAAGGGTGTCCGCACTACCGATAGGAGTGATTGGCTGTGGCAATATCAGCCCGGTCTACTTCCGCAACGCCCCGCGGTTTGGGCATGCCCGCGTGGAAGCATGCGCCGACCTGGACATGGAGAAGGCACGCGCCCGTGCGGAGGAGTTCGGCGTTCCAAGGGTCTGCGCCGTGGAGGAGCTTCTGAACGATCCGGACATCGCATTGGTTCTGAACCTCACTGTTCCCAAGGCGCACGCCAGCCTGAACGTGGCCGCGCTGGAGGCGGGGAAGCACGTTTACACAGAGAAACCCCTCGCGACCAATCGCGAGGAGGGCGCGCGGACCATCAACCTTGCCGCTGATAAGGGCCTGCGTGTAGGATCGGCGCCGGACACCTTCATGGGCGCGGCGCACCAGACCTGCCGTCAGCTTATAGACGAGGGAGCCATCGGAGAGCCGGTTGGCGCCACCGCCTTCATGCTCTGCCATGGCCACGAATCATGGCATCCTTCTCCCGAGTTCTATTATGAGGTAGGCGGCGGGCCGATGTTCGACATGGGTCCCTACTACTTGACGGTGCTGGTGAACCTGCTCGGACCCGTATCGCGCCTGACGGGAGCGGCGCGAGCCACCTTCCCTGAACGGACCATTACGAGCCAACCCAAGGCAGGCAAGGTTGTCCGCGTGGAGACGCCCACGCACATTGCCGGCGTGCTGGAGTTCGCGAACGGCGCAATAGGCACCCTCGTGACGAGTTTCGACGTGTGGGCTTCGCGCACGCCCTGCATCGAAGTCTACGGCACGGAAGGCACCCTTGCCGTTCCGGACCCCAATGGTTTCGGCGGCAAGATAGGCATTCGCCGACCGGGCGAGGCGGACTGGTCAGAGGTGCCTCTGCGTTATCCGCTGGATGACAACGCGCGCGGAATCGGCGTGGACGACATGGCGCAGGCAATCGCCGAGGGGCGCCCGCATCGCGCCTCGGGTGCGCTGGCATTCCATGTGCTGGACCTCATGCAGGGCTTTCTCGACGCAGCAGCAACCGGCAAGCACTACGTGCCCGTCTCGACCTGCGAGAGGCCGGAGCCGATGCCCAACGTCTCGGTCTGAAGGCGCGGCGCGGAATAGAGCGCGCCTTGCCTCTTAGTCGCGTGCCGCCCACAGGAAGCCCCTGCGACATAGCTCCAGGGGCTCCTTCTGCCTGGCTACTTCCGCGGTATGGCCTATCGAGGAGTAGAAGACGCGTCCCTTGCCGTACATCCGCGTCCAAACCACCGGCATGTCAAACGGGCCGTTCGGCACGTGTGGACCATCCGCCACGGGGAATCGCGTTACCGCGAGCACGTGGTTGGAGGGATCGGTATGCAGGTAGTACTGCTCCGATCGAACGAGGAAATCCGGGATGCCTGTGGTGATTGGGTGGTCACGCTCTGTTATCCGGACCAGATATTCAACGCCGTCATTGCCTGGATGGGCCACCCACTGCCCGCCCGTCATGAACTGCCACTCCGTGGCCTCCCGAAACGAGTCGCACATGCCGCCATGACACCCCGCGATGCCCACGCCGTCGCGCACGGATTCGGTGACCGCGGCCAACTGCTCGGCGGTGATCTGGCCCATGGTCCATATCGGCACCACGAGGGCCACATCGGAGCGCCTGGGTAGCTCTAGGAAGCTATCTAGGGAGCGGCTGACTTCTGGCGAGAAGCCCTC
Organism: uncultured Chthonomonadales bacterium; assembly: GCA_964526545.1. Lineage (GTDB taxonomy): Bacteria > Armatimonadota > Chthonomonadetes > Chthonomonadales > CAJBBX01 > CAZGLN01. The sequence continues at coordinate 8,446 of CAZGLN010000004.1, read as the reverse complement.
CTCGCGCAGAACCTCCGCGAAAAGCTCGCTCAGCTCCCGCGGCTGATGACCCTCCCATCCTCCCCAGACCACCATCGCCGTTCGCGCCATTCCTGTCCCCCGAGCTTGGAATGCGATCAGATTCGACGCGCGATTCGGGGCTCCCTACAAGTCAGGCGCGAAACCATCGGCCGCGCGCACTATGTGAGCGCACCCTCGGCACGCAGGGCACTGGAGGCCGCGGCCGGGCAGGGCCACCACACGGGCGCATATTGCCTGAGGGCCTTAAAAGCGGCTATACTTTCGCCGGCTTGCTCGTGAAGAATCGCACGAGTGCCCGCAGGGGGCCCATGCGCCCGCCAGAGTTACCCCAGAGGAGTTCACCGCTTCATGGCTACCGGACGCGTTGTGCAGGTACAGGGCCCCGTGGTGGATTGCGCCTTCCCGGCCGGCGAGCTGCCCGCCATCCTGAATGCCGTTACCATCCAGGAGCCGGCGCGCTCCATTGATTTGACGGTGGAGGTGGCCCAGCACCTCGGCGATGATCTTGTGCGATGCATCGCCATGTCTTCCACCGATGGATTGGTGCGCGGGATGCCCGCCGTGGATACCGGCGGACCCATTACCGTGCCCGTTGGCCGCGAGACACTTGGGCGAGTCTTCAACCTGCTGGGATCGCCGATAGACGAGAAGGGCCCCGTCGCCACGGCGGAACGTTGGCCCATCCATCGGCCCGCACCCTCCTTCGAGGAGCAGGCGGCCACCACGGAAGTGTTGGAGACGGGCCTGAAGGTCATTGACCTGCTGACGCCCTACCTCAAGGGCGGCAAGATTGGGCTCTTCGGCGGCGCGGGACTGGGCAAGACGGTTCTCATCCAGGAGCTCATTACGAATATCGCCACGGAGCACGGCGGGTTCTCGGTATTCGCGGGCGTGGGCGAGCGCACGCGCGAGGGCAACGATCTGTGGCTCGAAATGACGGAATCGGGCGTAATCACCAAGACCGCCATGGTCTTTGGCCAGATGAATGAGCCTCCGGGAGCACGCCTGCGGGTGGCGCTCTCCGGCCTGACCATCGCCGAGTACTTCCGCGACATCGAGGGCCAGGATGTGCTCCTCTTCGTGGATAACATCTTCCGGTTCGTGCAAGCGGGCTCCGAAGTCTCCGCGCTCTTGGGCCGTATCCCGAGCGCGGTGGGATACCAGCCTACGCTCGGCACCGAGATGGGCGCCCTGCAGGAGCGCATTACCTCCACGCGTAAGGGCTCCGTGACCTCGGTGCAGGCCATCTACGTGCCCGCGGACGACCCGACCGATCCGGCGCCGGCCACCACCTTCGCCCACCTGGATGCCTACACCTATCTGGAACGGCGCATCGTGGAGAAGGGCATCTATCCGGCGGTGGATCCGCTGGTATCCACCTCGCGAATCCTGGACCCGCGCATCGTTGGCGAAGAGCACTACCAGGTGGCGCGCGAAGTCCAGCAGACTCTCCAGCGATACAAGGAACTGCAGGATATCATCGCCATTCTGGGTATTGACGAGCTCTCCGACGATGACAAGCTGATTGTGGCGCGCGCCCGCCGTATCGAGCGCTTCCTCTCGCAGCCCTTCCGCGTGGCGGCGCAGTTCACGGGCGTCGAAGGCAAGTACGTGCCCCTGAAGGAGACCATCCGCTCCTTTAAGGAGGTTATCGAGGGCAAGCACGACGACCTGCCCGAGCAGGCCTTCTACATGGTAGGCGGTATAGATGAGGCCGTAGAGAAGGCGAAGACCCTCTCCGTCTAGGGCGCCGCGCGTCGGAGGTAATCATGCCCACGTTTCATCTGGAGATCGTAACGCCGGAGGCCGTGATCCTCTCGGATCAGGTGAAGTATGTGCGTGCGCCCGGCATCCAGGGGTCGTTCGGCGTGCTTGCCGGCCACGCCCCGCTCATGACGGCTCTGTCGGTCGGTCTGCTGAAAGTAGAGCATGCGAACGGCGACCTGGAGCATATCGCCACAAGCGGCGGCTTCATCGAGGTGCAGCGCGACAAGGTCATCATCCTGGCCGATACGGCGGAGCGCGCCTCGGAGATAGATGTTACGCGGTGCGAGGACGCCATAGAGAGGGCCCGGAAACTGCTGGCCAGCGGAGAGGCCATTGACTATGATGCCGTGCACCAGGCGCTCGAGAGGGCGACAAATCGGCTGAAGATCGCGAAGATGGCGCGCGAGCAGTAGTGCGGCTGTTTGTCCGTTCGTCCTGGCGAAGCCCGCAGTTCGGAGAGCCTCCGGAGTGCGGGCTTTTTGCTTTCCTTCGCAACACAGACGGGTACAGTGTTCCTGCTTGCACCCGGATTGCATGACTGACCGGGCACCTTGGGAGGAGAACCATGAAGGCACGTATTGACCACATCGCGTTTCGTGTAGCCGACCTGGAGGCCGCCCTGAAATTCTACGTGGATGTGATGGGCTGCGAAGTCGCGGATAGGTTCTACATTGATTTCGCGGACGGCACGCAAGCTCGCTGCGCGGCACTGAACGCCGGCACAATCCAGATATTTCTCTCGGAAGGGGTGGGCGAGGGCGGCGTTGTGAAGGAGTGGGTGGCGCAGCACGGGAATGCCCTGCACCATGTGGCCTATGCGGTGGACGACCTCGCCGCGGCGGTTGAGGAGGCCAAGAAGCACGGCGTGGAGTTTCTATCGGAGAAGCAGATAGAGAACGACGACCTGATTCAGATCTTCTCCCGACCGATTCCTGAAACGGGCGTCATCCACGAACTGATTCAGCGGAAGCATCCAGACGCCAAGGGCTTCGCGACCGAAAACGTCAAGCGCCTGATGGAATCGACGCGCGAGGTGCGTTAGGGACCTCTACGGCTGGCTGCTGTCTGGCGTCTTAGCGTGGCTGCGCGGAGATTGCACGGTCCAGGCTCATCGCGCCGGTCCAGACCCGACGCGGCAGCGCACGCACATAGTCGGCTTCCTGCCGCAGATGCCGCTGGATCAGCCGGTGCCCATAGCCGCGCAGCACGCTGGTCATTAGATTGCCCGCCAGCGCGGCGCTAATTGCTCGTCGCCAGGGGTACACACGCTGCATGGCGCGGAATGTTTCGGTCTGCAGCTCGTAGGGCGACATCCGCGCGGGCCAGAAGACCGTGTGGTGCGCATCGTATCGGCTCCAGTCGCGATCGAAGATACGCCCCTCCTCATCCAGGCGGTCGTACTGCCGCGTTCCGGGAAGCGGTGTGAGGATCATGAACTGCACCGTGCTGATGTTGTGGGCGATGGCGAATGCGGCCGTCTCGCGGATGGTCTCCACGGTATCCGTATCCGCTCCAACCACGAACATGCCGTGCGTGCGTATGCCGTACTCCCTCAGCACGCGAATCGCGGCGATCACCTGCGCCACGTCCTGCTTCTTGTTAAACTCCTTCAGCGTCTCCTGATTGACCGATTCGAGCCCGAGGTAGAGCATGACGCAGTTCGTGCGGCGCATGAGCTGCAGCAGCTCACGATCGCGCACCACCTCGGTGGCGCGGGCTTGCGCGGTCCAGCTCCTGGGGATAAGGTTCGCGCGAATCAGGTTCTCCAGAAGCCTCTTGGTGCGGTTGATGTTCGCGGTGAAGTTGTCGTCGTAGAAGAAGATGCTACGCGCCTCATGATGACGCATTGCGCGAATCTCGGCGATCACGCTGGTTGGGTCGTCTATTTCCACCGACCGATAGCGCATGCGCTGTCCAAACATCTCGATCACGGAGCAGAAGTAACAGTCGAACGGGCAGCCGCGGGATGTGGCAACCGGCGCAATGTGCATCCGTTTCCGCCCCACGATGGAGTTCAGATCCGGAAACGGCAAGCAATCCAGGTCCGGCGTTAGGCCGGTCGGCTTGCCTCTGCGGCCATCCGCCGATGGCTGCCGAGCGCCCAGGATGGGTTCGGGCCTCTCGCCGGATTCAAGCGCGCGGACCAGATCCACGATGAGGGAGTCGCCTTCGCCGCACACCACGTAATCGCATACCGGCTGTTCAATGCCGTACTGGTTGAGGAAGGCGGAGTCGAACGGTTCTTGGGGGCGAAACGTGACGTGCGCGCCTCCCATGACTACCGTGCAGCGTGGATTGAGCCGCTTGATATCGGATCCTAGCCGGTAGGCGCGAAGAGAGGTGCCGGTGATGGTGGAGATACCAACCAGGTCCGCGCTCGCGGCCTCCGCAAGGTCCACGGGCGCCAGGTCTTCCACGTAGATTCGGATGTCCTGGTAGCCCTGCTGGCGCAGAATGGCGGAGAGCAGAGGCAGCCCCAGACGGGGAAGAGCGACACGGCTGAAGACGTGCGGCCGCGGCGCGCGCGGCTCGATGAGCACAATCTTGCGGAATCTCGGCATGAGGTTACCTGCCACGATCCGGTGGTATCCGCACAGCGCACGGCATGCATCAGGCGGGGCGGCGCCGCGGACACAGCGGGGAATGGCCTATTGTACCAGACGGACCGACTTCCGGCAGGCTCCGCGAACAGCTAGGCGATTGCCAGCATGCGCTCGAGCGAGACGCGTGCCCAGTGACGAATCTCCTCCGGCACCTGAATACGGTTCACGATGCGCCCTTGCGCAAGATTATCGAGCGCCCATGCGAGATAGCGTGGGTGGATGCGATACATGGTCGAACACGGACACACCACGGGATCCAGGCAGAAGATGCGCTTGTCTGGATGCTCCTGCTGCAGTCGGTTGACCAGGTTGATCTCGGTACCAACGCCCCAGCGGCTGCCCGAGGGTGATTGCGAGACGACCCGGATGATGTATTCGGTGCTGCCGTTGCAATCCGCGGCGCGCACCACGTCGAGCGAGCACTCCGGATGAACAACAATGCGCACGTTTGGATCTTCGGCGCGGGCCTGGGCAATCTGTTCGACCGTGAAACGCGCATGTACGGAGCAGTGGCCCTTCCAGAGCAGAATGCGCGAGGCAGCGATGCGCTCGGCGCTGACTCCCCCGAATGGCTCCTCGGGGTCCCAGAGCAGCATGTCCTCGTCCACATCGAAGCCCATCTCCACGGCGGTGTTCCTTCCCAGATGCTGGTCCGGGAAGAACATCACGCGCTCGGCTCGCTGAAGCGCCCACTCAAGCACTTGTCTGGCGTTTGACGAGGTGCAGCAGCTTCCGCCATTCGCGCCTACGAATGCCTTCAGGCTCGCGGCTGAGTTGACGTAGGTTATCGGGATGACGGAGCGGGCATCCACGACAGAGGTGATTTCGCACCATGCCTTCTGTACCTGCCGAATGCTCGCCATATCCGCCATGGAGCAGCCCGCGGAGAGGTTGGGCAAAATGACTATCTGCTCGTCGCTGGTAAGGATGTCCGCGGACTCGGCCATGAAGTGGACTCCACAGAACACGATGAAGCGTGCATCCTTGTTCTGCGCGGCCAGACGGGAGAGCTTGAACGAATCCCCGCGGTGGTCGGCCCACTGAATGATCTCGTCGCGCTGGTAGTGGTGCCCCAGGATAAGAAGGTCCTTGCCAAGCAGGGCACGCGCGGAGGCGATGCGATCGGCCGTTTCGGCCGGGTCGAGTCGCGTGTACTCGACGGGCAGGGGAGCCTGAAACATGTTGTAACGTCTCCTGATTTGCCGAGCGGCAGTCCGCGTTGACGGACGGGGATGTTGACGCGCTCGACTGTGTGGTGTGCGTTGCTATGATGTGTGGCGAGTACGAACGATGTGCACCCCTACCGCAGACGCGATCACGTTCATGGGAGGGTGTAGCTTTCTCACCTCAATCTCAACGGATTCGACAGGGTATACCTTCAGCAATGCTTCCGCCATACGCTCCGCTAACGCTTCGAGCAGCCTGAACTGCTGCTGCGTGCCGATCTCCACGATCCGCGCGGCAACCGCTGCGTAGTTCACGGTGTCCGGCAAGTTGTCGGACGCTCCGGCCTTGCTGACATCCACGGAGAGTCGCACGTTTACGGAGTACCGATGGCCGACCGATTGCTCCTCATCTGATGCACCATGGTACGCGTAGAACTCTATTGACTCTACGAAGATGCAATCCATTGCGGCACCATGATACCCAAAGATCAGGTAGCGCGCATGGGTGGCATCTGCTACCGGTCGGCCTTCCTGACGGCATCGGTGCCTTTGTGCCATAATGCAGCCGTCTCCCCTCACCCAAAACTCTTCTCAGGATAGGAAGCCATGACCAATATCACCGACGTTGTGGCGCGAGAGATACTCGATTCCCGCGGCAACCCCACCGTAGAGGTGGATGTCTACCTGGAGGATGGAGGCTTTGGCCGGGCCGCGGTGCCCTCGGGCGCATCTACCGGCACGCACGAAGCCGTGGAGCTGCGCGACGAGGACCCGGCACGCTATCTGGGCAAGGGCGTGCAGCGTGCCGTTGCGAACGTGAACGATCGCATCGCACCGGAGGTAATTGACAGGGATGCGGTGGATCAGGTCGGTCTGGACCAGCTGCTAATTCAGATGGACGGCACGCCGAACAAGTCGAACCTCGGCGCCAACGCGATGCTGGGCGTCTCACTCGCGGTTGCCAAGGCTGCCGCCGACTCCCTCAATCTGCCGCTCTACAGGTATCTTGGCGGTGTCTCCGGACGTACGCTGCCCGTCCCGATGCTGAACATCCTGAACGGCGGCAAGCACGCCGACAGCAATGTGGACTTTCAGGAGTTCCTCGTGATGCCCGTGGGCGCCGAGACCTTCTCCGAGGCGCTCCGGATGGGAGCCGAGGTCTTCCACGCGCTGAAGAAGGTACTCAAGGGGCGTGGCTGCTCCACGAGCTACGGAGACGAGGGAGGCTTCGCGCCGGATCTGCCCTCGAACGAGGAGGCCATCAAGGTCATCATCGAGGCCATCGAGCAGGCGGGGTTCCGCCCAGGCGAGCAGATCTACATTGCTCTGGACCCGGCTGCATCCGAGTTCTACAAGGACGGCAAGTACGTGCTGGCGGGAGAGGAGCGCGAACTTACCTCCGCCGAGATGGTTGACTACTGGTCTTCGCTCATCAACCGCTATCCCATCATCTCTCTGGAGGACGGGCTTGCGGAGGATGACTGGGAGGGCTGGGAGCTCCTTACCCAGAAGATCGGCGAGCACGTGCAGGTGGTTGGCGACGATATCTTCGTCACCAATGTGGAGCGGCTTGGCAGGGGCATCAAGAGCGGAGTGGCCAACTCCATCCTCATCAAGGTGAACCAGATCGGCACTCTCACCGAGACCCTGGAGACCATCGAGATGGCCAAGCGTGCAGGCTACACGTCGGTCGTCTCGCATCGAAGCGGCGAAACCGAGGATGCCACCATCGCGGATATCGTCGTGGCCACGAACGCGGGTCAGATAAAGACGGGCGCTCCCAACCGCACGGACCGGGTTGCCAAGTACAACCAGCTGCTCAGGATCGAGGAGAGCCTGGGCGAGACGGGTCTGTACGGCGGTTGGCGCTCGCTCTACAACATTCGGAAGTAGTTGGCTTACCGGGATGCGGCCGACATGGCCGCATCCCGCACCCTTCGTCATTGGCGCGGATCGAGAGGTACTTCGCTGCTCCGGCCCAGCCGTTCAACCCCTGGATTCTGACCCGTGC
>CAZGLN010000004.1:0-798 GCA_964526545.1 uncultured Chthonomonadales bacterium | reverse complement strand
CCGCCTCAATTTCTCCCACGGTACCCATGAGAGCCACCACGCAGTCATCCGAAGGCTGCGCGCCCTTGCCGACCGGACCGGTCGGCCGCTCTCCATTCTGCAGGACCTGTGCGGACCCAAGATTCGACTTGGGCAGTTGGACAAGGAGCCGCTGCCTGTAAGGCGCGGTACGGTCCTCACGCTCACATCCTCGCCTGATCGCAGGCAGGGCGAAATCCCTTTGCCCTCGCCGAAACTTCTCGAGGCGGTCAGCGTGGATGACAGGCTCTTCTGCGATGACGGGCGCCTGGAGATGCGAGTCCTCGCAAAGGAGCCGGAGCGGATCACCGTGCGCTGCCTGACCGAGGGCACCCTGCTCAGCAGGAAGGGAATTGCTGCCCGAGGGGTCACCATTGATATCCCTGCCGTGACGGAGAAGGACCTCGCCGACCTGCGATTTGGGCTTTCGGCAGGCGTGGATTGGGTGGCTGCCTCCTACGTGCGCACGGTGGAGGACCTTGTTCCCATTCGCAGGCTGATGGAGGAGGTCGGCATCCGGCGTCCGATAGTCGCCAAGATTGAGACCAGCCAGGCTGGAAGGAACCTGCGGGACATTCTGGAGGCAGCCGACGCGCTGATGGTGGCCCGCGGCGACCTCGGGGTGGACCTGCCGGTAGAGCAGGTGCCCCGCTGGCAGAAGGTGATTATCGAGAGATGCAACGCGGCCTCCAAGCCCGTGATTACCGCTACCCAGATGCTGGACTCCATGATCAGCCGGCCCGTGCCCACGCGCGCGGAGGCGACCGACGTGGTGAACGC
>CAZGLN010000003.1:18121-41830 GCA_964526545.1 uncultured Chthonomonadales bacterium | reverse complement strand
CAGCTAGCCCTCGGTCCGCGCCAGTCCTGCCGCGTCAGCAGCGAAGGGTTCTCGTGGGGCGAGCCTACCACGATGCGAGGCGGGTCATAGCCGCGGGTTGCCGAGACATCGGCCAGCCACTTCTCGTACTCCCCGCGGAGCCGGCGAACCAGCTCAGGATGCTCGCGCGAGATCTCACGGCTTTCGGCGGAATCCGCCTGAAGGTCGTACAGCTCCTTGCCGTTTATCAGTTTCCATCGCTGTCCGATGACCGCACAGTTGTTGAAAGGCTCGGGCGCGTCTCCTCGGTGCCACTGGATAAAGAGGAGGCGATCCTCGGTTGGCGCGGCGGCGCCATCCAGGGGCGGCGCCAGGCTCTGGCCGTCCAGAGCCAGACCCTGCGGCGGGCGCACGTGGCAGACCTGGAGAAGAGTAGGGACCAGATCAATGTGCGCCGCGAGGGCATCCACCTGCCTGCCGCCCTCCCAACGGCCCGGCCAACGCACCAGGCACGGTACCCGTATGCCCCCCTCGTACACGGTGCCCTTGGTGGCGCGGAGACCGGCGTTGTAGCGGTCGGGGTGCTGCGCGCCGTTGTCCGAGAGGAAGACCACGATGGTGTTCCGCTCCAGGCCGAGCGCGCTGAGCGTGTCGAGAAGTCGGCCCACGTTCTCATCCACATTGGCCACCATGCCGTAGAGGCGCGCCGTGGTGTCATCGAGGCCCGCCGCGCGGTAGGGCGCGGCATACTTCTCGTCAATCTGCAGCGGTACATGCGGCGCGTTGAACGCCAGGTAGCAGAAGAAGGGGCGGTTTCGGTTGCGCCGCACGAAGCGGATGGCGGCATCGGTGAAGACGTCCGAGCAGTAGCCCCGCGCGCGCACCGGTCTGCCGTTCCTCTCCAGCAAGGGATCGAAGTAACTGCTGCCCGGGGGGCGGTCCGCGGCCTGGGCGAGGCCGCCGCCGCGATGGGTAAGGCTCTCGTGGAAGCCGCGGTCGCATGCGCGCAAGGGATAGTTGTCGCCCAGGTGCCATTTGCCGAAGATGCCGGTGCGATAGCCCGCGCCGGCCAGCATCTGCGCGAGGGTAACCTCTCCCGGGTCCATCATGGCGCGGCCCAGGTACGTATCTATGGCCCGTGTGCGGAAGTTGTACCGGCCGGTCATCAGGCTGGCGCGCGTGGGTGTGCAGACCGGACTGACATAGAAGCGGGTGAACCGCACGCCCGATTTCGCCAGGCTGTCCAGCCTCGGCGTGCGCAGGTGCGGATTGCCCGTGAAGCCGAAGTCGCCGTGGCCCTGGTCATCGGTCATGATGAGCACGACGTTGGGCCTGCGCGAACTCTCAAGGGGCATGGCGTGGCCTCCCGTCAGGGCGGCGGCAAGGCCGCCTAGCAGGGTGCGTCTTCGAATGGGCATGCCAGGGCGATGCATGGGCGTTGGGTACGGCCAAACACGGCAACCAGTATTCCGGCTTGAGGCTTCTGGTCATTCGCCGGATGAGCGCTTGCTCCCTGCCACCGAGGATCCGGTGCCGCCCGAACCCGGTTCCAGTTCGGGCCAATCGCCCACGAAGAGCACTTCCTCCTCGAGCGTCACGCCGAACTGCTCCCTTACGCGGCGCTTTACTTCGCGCGTCAGGAGGAAGATATCGGTGGCAGTGGCGCCGCCGCGGTTAATGACGAAGTTCGCATGGCGCATGCTAATCTGCGCGCCGCCGACCGTGAGGCCCTTGCATCCGCAGGCCGCGCTCAGCACCCCGGCCGGCACAATGCCCTTGGCGCGCAGCTCCGGCGCGAGGCCGGGCACTCGCTCCGCCAGTTCGGCGTTGTACACATTCTTAAAGAAGCTTCCCGCGCTGGGATACCAGGGCTGCTTATAGATGCGCTGACGCTGGTTCTCGCGGGCCCGTGCCAGGATCTCGCGACGGGGCTTGGGTTCCAGCCGCAGGGTAACTTCCAGGAGCACCGCGGGTGGGCGGTCCGGCCTGCGCAGCCGGCTGTCGCGGTAGGAGAATTCCATCCACTCGGGACCCACGCGCTTCCGCTCGCCCGTCTCCACCACTTCCAGGGCGGTTACCAGCGTGCCGATGTTCTGCTGGTATGCTCCCGCGTTGGATACCAGCGCGCCTCCGACGGATCCAGGAATGCCTACCGCGAACTCCAGCCCGCCCAACTCCGCGCGAAGCGAATCCAGGAAGAGGGCCATCAGGCTGTAACCCGTGGCGGTTCGCGTGTGGATGCCGATGCTGTGCTCGCGGGCGAGGTTATGAATCACCAGGCCACGGATACCGCGATCGCTGACGCAGATGTTGCTGCCGCCGGCCAGGAGAAAGACGGGCACTTCGGCGCCTTGCGCGGCCAGGGCAGCCGCCGCCAGCTCATCAACGCTTCGGGCCTGGAAGTAGAGATCCGCCGGCCCACCCACGCGCAGCGTGGTGTGCCGCGCCATGGGTTCGCCGCGGACCACGCGGCAGGAGGTCTCGAGGCCCATGCGCTCGAGAAACGCAGACACGGCGGGAGGGTTCAGGACGTTGCCATGCGCCATTTCGGCATCAGTTTAGCACCCCGTCACCGGGCGGCGCCTAAGCCGCCGCGGCAGGGTAGCCTGAGGGTGGTTGGCGAATAGGCAGGGCAGATGGGGGTGCGAGGGTAAGACATGCGGTCCAAACTCATTCTGGCGGTATTGCTTGTCGTTGTGGCGGCCGGCGTGGTGCTGTGGAATCGCGGCGGTGGACGGGCCGGCCTCCCCGCGCCGGGCGCGGCAGACTACGCCAAGGTCGTGAATGACTTCTTCAGCGGCACCGTGGCCCTGGAGGCCACCAATCCGGAGGCGGAGGCGCGCCTGCTGAAGGCCGCCGAGGCGGCGCCAGGCGAGCCTGCCATCTGGGCGAATCTCGGCGTGCTGAAACTTCGGAGCCAGAAGTTCGACGAGGCCGCCGAGCGGATGGAGCACTATCTCGATCCGACGCTGCAGACAGACGAGGCCGCCGAGCTGACATCCAGGGCGTTAACGCTTGCGGGCGGCAAGAACGATCGCATGCTCTACAACCTGGCCATCATCGAAGAGAAGCGCAACAACGCCGCGCGGGCCGTGGAGCTGCTCCGCCAGGCCGCGGAGGCGAATCCGCGCAACGCTTTTGCCCTCTACGCGCTGGCGGATGCGCTGCGGCGACAGCAGGGCGCGGACCGCAAGGAGGTGGAGGCGCTGCTGGACCGCGTGCTCAGCCTCTATCCCCGCTCGCTGCCCGTGGTGCTTGATCGTCTGGCGATCGCCGGTGAGGGAGGCGATGCCGAGGCCTTCAAGAAGTGGCTGGCGCTTGCGGGCGAGACGCGCGCCCGCTGGGACAATTCCGCGCGCTCCTTCTATGAGCAGTTGACCTCGTCCACCGAGAGTGTCTCCGCCGTCGCGGCGCGCGTGCGCATGCTCAGAAACGTGCTCTCCTCGCAGCTCCCGTTCCGTCAGGCCTATGTGCAGATTGTGCAGCCGAATGACGAAGTGGGCCTGGTGATGCGCCGCTTTCTGAAGCTCAAGAACCCTCCCGCCTCGGCTGCGCCGGCGGATACGGGCTGCACCTACACGGAGGCGCCTGGTTTGGGCGGCCAAGAGGCCGCATGGGTAGGTTCGGTACTGCTGAATGGCGATCCCGAGGCTCCCGCGGACGCGAAGGGCACGAAGCCTGAACTGGCGCTCGCATTCGGCGGCAGGCTCGCCATCGGCGGCCAGGTTATCGGCTACCCAATGGGTGGGCCGGAAACGGTGCTCGGGCCGAACGGGGTGCTGCCGGTGGACCTCGACAACGACTACCGCATGGATTTCGTGTTCGCGGGCCCGGGAGGACTGCGCATCATCCGCCAGTCCGCGGCGGGCACGTTCCAGGATGCTACGGCAGGCGCCCGGCTCCCAGCCGGTCTCGCCGCGCGCGCATTCCTCGGTGCGTGGGCCGCGGATGTAGACGCGGATGGCGACGTGGATGTGCTTCTCGCACCGGAATCCGGCGGAGTCGTCACGCTCCGCAACAACAAGGACGGCACCTTCGCGGTGCAGACGCAGTTTGACGCCGTGAAGGGCGCGCGCGGCTTCGCATGGGTGGATCTGGATGGCGATGGCGACCAGGACGCGGCCTTCGTGGACAGCCAGGGACGGCTGGTTGTGTTTCAGAACGAGCGCGGCGGTACCTTTGTGGAGCGGAAGGCGCCGGACCTGCCCGGCAGGGTGCTCAGCGTCTCCGCGGAAGACCTGGATCAGGACGGTCAGTTGGATCTCGCGGTCCTCATGGAGCGGAGTCTGCTGCGCGTGAGCGATCGGGACGCCGGCCAGGCGTGGGATGTAGCGGAGGTCCTGAAGTTCGAGGGCACCTTTACCCGCGCTCTCTTCGGCGACCTGGACAATAACGGCGCCCGCGACCTGGTGCTCACCGGCGAATCGGGAGCCGCCGCCTATCTGCGCGGGCCGTCCGGCGCGTATGAGCCCGGCCCGAAGCTGCCTGATGGGCTCGCAGTGGACCAGCTGGCCGACACGGATGAGGATGGCACGCTCGATCTTGTCGGCAGGCTCCAGGGGAAGGCGGCCGTGTACAAGGGCAGGAGGTCAAAGCCCTACGGATGGCAGGTGCTGCGGCCGCGCGGCCTCCAGAAGGGCGACAACCGCGTGAACTCCTTCGCCATCGGAGGCGAGATGCAGCTTCGCGCCGGTCTCCTGGTGCAGACGCAGGCCATCGCGGGACCTTCGGTCCACTTTGGTCTGGGCGATCAGCCCTCCTCTACGGCCACGCGCATCGTGTGGCCCAACGGCACGGTGCAGATTGAGTTTGAGCATCCAGCCAACAGCGTGGTGAAATCGCCGCAGCGGCTCAAGGGCTCCTGTCCCTGGCTATTCACTTGGAACGGCGAGTCCATGGTCTTCGTGACCGATTTCATCTGGCGGTCGCCGCTGGGGCTCAAGATCAATGCACAGACCACGGCGAAGGTGCAGGACACCCTGGACTGGGTGCGGATTCGCGGAGATCAGCTCGCGCCCCGGGATGGGCATTACGATGTACGGATAACGGCCGAGCTCTGGGAGACACACTTCTTTGACCACATCTCCCTGATGGTAGTAGATCATCCCGCCGGCACCGAGATCGCGATTGATGAGCGCTTCGCGTTCGAACCCTACAGGCCGCGGATCTATCTCATCAGTCCGCCGAGTGTCTTCTGGCGCGCGCGAGACGATAGGGGCGAGGACATATCCGCCGCGGTCAACACGCTGGATGGGCGGCATCACGATATGGGGCGAGGCGAGTACCAGGGGGTTACCCGCGATCACTGGGTTGAGCTCGAGCTTCCCCCGGACGCGCCGAGCGCCGATGAGCTGGCGCTCATCGGCTTTGGGTGGGTGCATCCGACCGATACCTCCATCAACGTGGCGCTGGGACAGGGCAGCCACACGCCTCCGCGCGCCCTGAGCATCGAGGTGCCGGACGGCAAGGGCGGCTGGCGGGTGGCGCGGCCCAATGTCGGCTTCCCCGCCGGCAAGACAAAGACCGTAGTGCTGGAGCTGAAGGGTCTCTGGCGCCCGGGCGAAGCACGGAAGCTTCGGTTGCGCACAACCATGGAGATCTACTGGGATCGCCTGGCCTGGGCGCGGCTGCTGCAAGGGCCAAGCCCACGAACCGTTACGCTCCTCGCCAGGAGCGCGGACCTGCGCCACCGGGGCTATTCCAGGACGACGCAGGACGGTCCATCGGCGCCCGAATTGCCGGACTACAACGTGCTCGAGGCCACGGGCCAGCGATGGCGCGACCTGGTTGGTTTCTACACACGCTTCGGCGATGTGCGCGAGCTGCTCAAACAGATTGACGATCGCTACGTCATCATGAACGCGGGGGACGAACTGAGGCTTCTCTTCGCGGAGCAGCCGCCTCCTCCGCCCGGCTGGCGGCGCGACTACGTGCTCATCGGCGACGGCTGGGTGAAGGATGGCGACCTGAACACCACCTGGTCGCGCACGGTGGAGCCGCTGCCCTTCCACGGCAACCAGATCTACGAGAACCAGAAGCCAGACCTACGCCGCGATCCCATGTATCTGCGCCATCAAGCGGATTGGCAGACGTATCACACCCGCTATGTGGACCCCGTGCGGTTCCACACCGCCATCCGAAGAAGCGATTGATGCGGGTCGGCTTGGGGTTCGCCGCTCGTGGCGCAAGGTTCTGGCAGACTCAGCAGCGGGATTGAGCCGCGTCCGTTCTTGCGCCGCCGCACCGCGAAGGCGAGTCGTGCCGACGGATGCACACGGCGCGCTTCATGGCTCCTCTCAGATCGGTGTCGTCCACGGCGCAGGCAATCGCCAGGGCAAGCCGTCGTCTGGCAAGCAAGATCTGCACCCTGACGTGCGCGCGGCGACCCGATAACAGCACGCAGTCCGCCACGTGGAGCAGCCTCCGGAGGGCCGCGCGGCGGACGTTCGCCTCCGTCCGTTGGGAAGCCCATACTGGAACGATGTTTGGAGGGCACAGCGCCAGAGCCTCCGGTTTCGGATCCGCCGCAAGCGCTTGTGCTACAATAGCATTAGGACGCACCGGTACGACCTGTTTCGGAGGCGGTGAAGCATGGGCATGACCATCAACGGCACGCGCGAGAAGGTGCTCGCTGTCGCCGAGGAGATGCTCTACCAGGGTGGCTATACGCAGACCAGCATCGAAGACATCATCGCCCGCGCCAGGGTAAGCAAGAGCAACTTCTACTACCACTTCCGGAGCAAGGAAGAGCTTGGCATGGCCGTGCTGGAGCGGCGTATGCAGGAGTTTGACCACTCGCTGCGGGCCACGCTGAACGATGACGCCCTGCCGCCGCGCGAACGTCTGGCCCGATTTCTGGAGCAGGTCATCCGCGCCCAGGAGGAGACGCTGCAGAAGGGCGGCTGCCCGTTCGGCAACCTTGTGGTGGAGATGTCCGAACGGAGCGAGCGCTTTCGCTGCCGATTGAGCAGCATGTTCAATGCCCTCGTGGACCGTCTTGCGGAAGTCATACGGCTCGGTCAGCAGGAGGGCGTGTTTCGGGAGGACGTGCCCGCGCGAGACCTCGGCGCGCTGGTGCTCCACACGCTGCAGGGCATGCAGCTAATCACCAAGTGCGAGAAGTGCGTGGACGGCTCGCGGCGGTCGGCGCGGGTCCTGCGCATTTTGCTGGAGCGCGTCTAGCCCGCGGACGTCCAAGATTATGAGAGGGTGGGCGAAACCAACCGCAACCTTATCCCGTCTAAATAGTACCAACCAGTCCGTCCAAGAAGTCTCCGCAAGGGCGCGTTGGATGGCTGGGGAGAGTCCACTGCAACGAATGCAGACCATGCGGTTTATGGCAAGGAGGGCACCATGAGCGAGAAGACCCATGTACTGAACGGGCCGTCCCGCGATGCGCACCAGGAGTTCGAGGCCCTTGTTTCGCGGACCAAGCGCCAGGCATACAACCTCGCCTACCGCATGACCGGCAACCGGGATGACGCGGAGGATCTGACGCAGGAAGCCTACCTGCGGGCCTACCGCTCCTTCGATAAGTACAATCGGTCGCTGCCGTTTGAGAACTGGCTCTTCCGCATCCTCTCCAACCTGTTTGTGGATGGCCTGCGGCGCAAGCCGAAGATGGCAGCGCTCTCCCTCAATCAGCCAATTCCTGGCGCGGACTCGGACGAGTCGTTCCTGCCGGAGGTGCCGGACGAGGAGAGCGATCCGGAGCGGCTGGTACTGCGTGACGTGATGGACGAGCGTCTGCAGGCCGCACTTGCCAGCCTGCCTAAGGACTTTCGCACCGCGGTGGTGCTCTGCGACATCGAGGGCCTCTCCTACGAGGAGATAGCCCGCCGGATGGGCACCAGCATCGGCACGGTGCGCTCGCGCATCCACAGGGGGCGCACGGCGCTGCGCCGGGCGATGATGGGGGCCGCGCCCGCTTCACGCTCGCGGATGGTACTGGAAGGCGCATCCAGCTAGGCCAGCCTCGGCAGGGCGGCGTGCCGTGCGCGCCGTAAGTTAAGCCGCAATAGCGTGGCCGTTTCGCCTGGAGGCTTGCATGAGCGGTGAACGTCGTCCGGGGTGAATATCCGACCAGCTACGCCGAGGGATGTGGAGGCTATCGCGCGCATCTGCCGCGAGTCGTATGAGCCATATGACGCGCGGCTGCAGCCCGCGGATCTGCAGCTCTTCCACGCCGAGTTTCACGCGCAGAACATGAACGACCCAGCCACCCGCTGGGTCGTTTTGTGTCAGGACGGGGTGCCCGTCGGCGTGGCGCAGTGGCGCATGCTCCCGGGAGTCGCCCATCTCCATATGCTCTTCGTGGCCGGATCCGCGCAGGGGCGCGGGTACGGGGTACGCCTGCTCAAGCACCATCAGAAGGAGGCCCTGCGCGAGCAGAGGGATATTCGGCTCTTCACCCTCCACTGCATGCGCGACTCCGTGTGGGCCATGCGCTTCTATACGCACCAGGGATATACGCTCTATGCGGACGGCGACGAGGGACATCATCCCGACCTCGTGCTCTACATAGACGCATGCAAGGCACACGATGACGCGTGGCCGCCGAATCCCGCCAAGGCACTCTTCTACAAGTTCGCCCGGTAAGTTTTTCGCTGGGCTTACAGTATGCGAAGGAGCCTGGCCTCCGACAACCAGAGGCCAGGCTCCTCGCTTTGGGAAGTAGGCAGCGGCTGCTAGGGAGCGGTGCGGTCCGGAATGTCGAACACGCTGATCCGCGCATAGGCCTCGCGAACCTGCGTCTGGCGATCGCCGGTAAGGTCCTCGATCTGGACGGGATCGCGATAGAACTTCACGTGGCCGTCCGCGAAGCTGAAGGTGCGGCCCTCGGAGTAGCGGCGGCCATTACGCCAGCGGTCCACTCCACCGTAGCCCAGGGCGCAATAGTAGTTGCTGTAGGTGCGGCCGTTGGCCCAGGCATCGCCCACGCCGTATTCGGTTACCAGTACCACGTTGGCGGGCGAGGCGATGGAGGCGATGCTGCGGGGGCCGGTGTAGCCCGTGCCGGCGCGCCAGGTGCCATCAGGATTCCGCGTATGGGAGTAGCTCAGGTAGTAGTTGGAGCAGAAGCTGAGCGGGACAATCTTGGCGTTCACCAGCGCGTCCTCGCTGAACTCCTCCCATCGGGGCCAGCCGGCGGCCTTCAGCATGAGCTTGAACTCCGGCTTGCTGAAATTGCCGCGCTGCGAGTCGGCCGGGCTGATGAGGAAGGAGTTGGTGTTGCCGTTGCGCGTATCGTTCTTGTGGTACGGAGAGAGGCTGATGGGCCAGGCGATGGCGCCATGGAAGAACCAGCCGTTGCCGTAATCCTCGCCCACGCCCGCGTTATTGAAGCTATCGGCCCAGGTAAGGAATGGCAGCACCTCGTCGAAGTCCTGCGCGTACATCATGAAGGCCATGGCAATCTGCTTCTGGTTGCTGATCGCGGTGGCCTGGCGCGCCTTGGACCGCGCCTGCGCGAAGACCGGGAACAGGATCGCGGCGAGGATGGCGATAATCGCAATAACCACCAGCAGTTCAATCAGCGTGAAACCCTTGCGACGCATCATCTTCAGTCTCCTTTTGGCGACGAGAGAGGGCCCTCCGGTGCTTAGCCCAGATAATTCTGCGTGATGGTCTGTTAAGCAACCGTTAAGATTTACGGGCAAGAATGGATTTCGCCTGGCGGCATGAAGGGTCGGCCAGGACTAGGTGCAACCGGGTGGTCGGAAGGGCTTCGGCCTCGGCGCGACGAAGAGAGGCTCGGTACAGGCGGGCCGCATTGTCATACGGCCGGATTTCGATGGGCAATAGCGCACAGAGCGTCCGCTGGTTTTGGCGACGCACGCGGTAGGAGGGGGGGCTGCGCCATGCTGCGGCTTGGAATCGTTACATACAATGTCGCGAAGGATTGGGACCTGGAGACCATCCTCCGCATCTGCAAGGAGGCCCAGCTGGAGGGCGTGGAGTTCCGCACGACCCACGCGCATGGCGTGGAGCCGACGCTTACCGCGGATCAGCGCGCGGAGCTTCGCAAGAGGCTGGCGGATTCCGGCCTTCGCCAGCTCAGCCTGGGCAGCGTCTGCGAGTTCCACTCCCCGGATCCCGCGGTAGTGCGGCAGAACATCGAGGAGTGCCGCCGCTTCGTCAGGCTGGCCCACGATATCGGCGCCCGGGGAGTCAAGGTGCGGCCGAACGGCCTGCCTCGCGAAGTGCCCGAGCAGAAGACTCTGGAGCAGATTGGGCGCGCCTTGGCGGAGTGCGGCGGGATCGCGGCGGACCACGGCGTCGAGATATGGCTGGAGGTGCACGGACCCGGGACTTCGCTGCCGCGCAACTGCCGGACGATCATGGACCATTGCGGGCACAAGAGCGTAGGCATCACCTGGAACTCCAATGCCACCGACGTCGTGGATGGCAGCGTGAAAGTGGCCTTCGGCCTCCTCGGTCCCTTCATTCGCTGCTGCCACGTCACGGAGCTCTGGAGCGCCTATCCCTACCGTGAGCTGTTCGGCCTGCTTAACGGCGCGGGAATGGATGTCTTCACGCTCTGCGAGATTGGCGGCAGCATCCGTCCGGAGAATGGAGCGCTCTTCTTGAAGTGCTACAAGGGGCTCTGGAAGGAGCTGCAGAGGCCATGAGGATCACGCGGCGCGGGCTGTTGGCGGCGGGAATGGCCGCCGTCCCGTTAGGGCTGGAGGGGCAGGTGCGAAGAGTGGGCGGGCCGCGCCTCAAGCTGAGTCTGGCTGCCTACTCCTACAGGGACTATCTGCAGGGGCGTCGCAGCCCGAACATGACGTATCCGGACTTCCTCGATGCGGCCGCCCGCCTGCCCCTGGATGCCGTGGAGCTGACGGAGTACTACTTTCCGAAGCCGATCACCCCGGAGTTCATCGCGCGAATCAAGCGGCAGTGCTTCCTCCTCGGACTGGATATCTCCGGCTCGCCGATGGGCAATGTCTTCACACACCCTGCCGGCCCCGAACGCGACCGTGAAATAGGGCGTGTGCGCGAGTGGATAGACTGGTGCGCCGGGCTTGGCGCGCCCTGCATCCGGATCTTTGCCGGCAACGCGCAGCCCGGCCAGAGTCTGGAGCAGGCCACGACATGTGCCATTGAATGCTGCGAGATCGCCTGCGCCCATGCGGAGAAGCGCGGCGTGGTGCTCGCGCTGGAGAACCACGGAGGCATCGTGGCCGAGGCCGACAACCTGCTCCGGATTGCGCGGGCCGTGCGCAGCGACTTCTTCGGCATCAACCTGGATACGGGCAACTTCCGCACGGAGGACCCCTATGCCGATCTGGAGAGGTGCCTTCCCTATACAGTGGTCGTTCAGGTGAAGACGGAGGTGGCTCCGCGCGGCAAGCCGAAGGAGCAGGCCGACCTGCCGCGCATTGTCCAGATGCTGCGGAAGGCGGGCTACCGTGGGTACGTGACCCTGGAATATGAGGCGGCCGAGGAGCCGCTCCAGGCGGTGCCGCGAGTCCTGGCGGAGATGCGGCGCCTCCTCGATGCCGCGTAGGCGTATTCGGCATGCCGAGAGCGATTAGGGCTCGGGTTCCAGGCGCAGATGCGCACCGATGCAGATAGCGCTCGGCGCGAGCCGACCGGATGGAATCTCCAGGACGCTATGGTCTCCTCGGCGCGGCAGAAGGATCCGGAGAGGCTTGACGCGCCAGTGCACCGCGAGGACTCGGGACTGGGAGTCCAGCACGACGATATCCAGGGGGAAGCGCATGCCGAAGGTGTGCACGCCGCGGCAGGGCACTATCCAGAGCCCGGGTCCGGCCCGGGCGACCGGTCGTCCGAGGAGGCCCACACCTCGCTCCCACCAATTCGCCGCGCGCTCCACGTGTTCGAGGAGCGTGTCGCCGGTCACCGCGTTGACTACTCGGTAGCGTGGTCGTGACATCTCGTGCGCTGTTTCATTATCTGACTCCGCTCAGCCTGGCGCTCGTGACTGCCGCCGGCGCCGCCACCTATCTGCTTGGACGCGAGACGGCGGGCGGATGGGTGGATGTTGCCACGCTTATCCACGTCATGGGCGGCATAGTGGTCTCGCTCCCCGGCTTCGCGTTGTGCTGGCGGTGGCTCCGTACAGGGCGCGCCGAACGTCCGCTGCCGCTCCTGCGGATGGCCGGCGGCGCCGGCATTCTCGCAATCGGCTCGGGCCTGCTGCTGGTGGCGACCGCGGCCGCCGGGCACTCCATTCGCCGCGTGGACCCAACCTTCCATGTGCACTGCCTGGCGGGCTTCGGTGCGCTTCTGCTCCTCTGCGCTCATGCCGCTCATCGTATGCCGGGTCCCGCGACAGCCGCTGCAGGGCTCGCGTTCTCGGGGCTCTTCCTGGCAGGCTTCACCTACCTGCCTGGCCGGTACTTCCGCATGGCGACCGCCACGCATCCTTCTCATGCGGCCACTCCGCTCTACCCTGCCGGCGTCATAGAACGGCGCGCCGGCAACTGGAGCGAAGACGGTGCCACGTGCGGCAAGCCCGGATGCCACCCGGCGCAGCTTCGTGACTGGAGCGCGAGCGCGCATGCGCGGGGACAACTGGAAGGCCTCTACCGCGCGGCTGTCGGCCGGCTTCGCTCGGATGATACCACCCGCCGATTCTGCGCGGGGTGCCATGCGCCTGCCTCGCTGCTCTCCCGTGGCGCCGATGAGCATTCAGGCGTTACGTGCCTGGGATGTCATGCGGGAGTGCGGGTGGAGGCGCCCGTTGGCAATGGCCTCGCCTCCTACGCCGCGCCTCGCTCCGGAAGGCTGCTGCGCAGGACCCTGGGCGAGGGGCTCGCCGTGCGCCTGCGGCCCGCCCCGCACCGCGCCGATACCGCCGTCTCGCGGGATGGCCCGGCATCCGCGTGCGTGCCCTGTCACCGCCTCTCGGTGTCGGCGGGTCTCAATGGATACGGCTTTGCGCGCTACGACGAGACGTGGCGCCAATGGCTGGTTTCGCCCCACGCGGGGCTCTCGGCCTACGCGGCGCAGGACGCGAGACAAAAGCGCGACTGTGTGGATTGCCACCCGCCGCATAGGGCCTCGTCCATCCAGCCGGCACCGCCGTATGCAGTGGAGGTGATGGCCCTGCGATTCGGCGAGGAGGGACAGGGAGCCATCGAGCGCATCGAGGCGCCGCTGGCAACGCGGTCACCGCTGCTCCAGCCGGGCGCGGAAGTTGCCGTGGATGTGTTGGTGCGCACGCGGAATGTCGGCCACGCCATGCCCACGGGGTCGCCCCATTTGCGCGATATGCGGCTGCGGCTAACGGTTTCGGACCTCGAGGGCACCGTGCTGCTGGCCGGCGGGGGCGCTCCCGGAACTTCCGCGGAGGAGCACACTTACGGCCTGGTGGCCCTGGACCGCGGAGGAAGACGGGTGGAGGGCGCCGACTTGCAGCGCATTGCCGTTAGCCTGAAGCAGGTCGGGCGCGATGCACCGCGGCTCATCCCCGCGGAAGGCGGAGACGTGGCGCGCTATCGGTTTCAGGTTCCGCGCGCGCCCGCGGGCGGAGGCATCCGCATTCGGGCCGTCCTGGAGCGCGGGGATCTCACGTCCGCGGCTTCCGCGGAGCTCGGCGTGAGGGCGCCTCTCCGCCGGCCCGTGGCCCAGCACGCGGTGGACCTTCGGGTGGCGGGCGCGCCTGGTCCCTATCGCGGGCAGCCGGCCGCTCCGACCGCCGAGCCGGAGCCTTCGCGGTTCCTGGCCTATGGTTTGGCTCTGCTGGCCCAGGGAGATCGCCAGCGGGCGAGGGGAGTGCTGCGCATGGCCTCGGCGGCGGAGCCGGCTCGCACGGAGATCACGGTGGCGCTGGGCCGCACCTACCTGGCGGAAGGGGATCTGCTGGCGGCGCGCGAGCTCTTCGAGACCGCCGTCTCGAAAGGCAGCGTCTCGGGCAGAGCCTGGCTGGCGAGCACCCTGCGCCGCATGGGGCAGTTTCAGGCTGCCGTCCGCCTGCTGGAGCCTCTTGCGCGCCAGTGGCCCCACGATCCGCAGATCCGCTTTGAGCTGGGCCGCTGCCGGTACCAGCTAGGCGACTACGAGGGAGCCGCTCGCGCCTTTGAGGAGATGCTGGCGATAGATCCCGTCGATTCCGCCGGCCATTACCACCTGATGCTCAGCAACAGGCGCCTGCGCCGAACCACCGCCGCACTGCGTGAGGAGGCCATCTACCAGGCTTTGCGCGATGATCCGCCGCCGACCGAACTGGTGGAGCCCTTCTTGCGGGAGCACCCGGGAGCGCGGCGGGAGCTGCTGCCTATGCACGAGCACCGGCTGGCGCCGGTGCGCCGTAACTAACTTGCGGCGGGTTTAGCGCGCGGGCCCCGGAGCGGCACGCGGCCGCGCGTAGTATGCGCGGAGCACATCCCAGGCCGGCTTGCCCTGCGGTGTGTAGCCGCTGTCTCTACGCGGGTCGTCGGGCGGCTTCACCTCCCAGAGCCACCAGAAGGCCCCGGCGAACCATGGCTCGTCCCAGAAGGTCTCCAACGTTGCCTGGTAGAGGCGCGCTTGCTCCTCTAGCGAGACCGCGGCGGGCTTCTCCCACTCCCACGGCAGGATGGCCGCCTGGTCTGTGCTCCGGTAGCCGATCTCCGTGAAGAGGATGGGCCTGCCGGTCTTCCGGTGCAGTTGCCGCAGCCGATCGCGGTGCCTATTCCAGGCTGTCTTCAGCTCCTCCACCGTGCAGCCCGGCCGTTCAACAAGCGGGTAGTAGGCATCAACACCCACATAGTCCAGCGCATCCCACCAGGTGATGTCCAGCTCGCTGTTCCAGTTGGTCGCATAGGTCAGTGGACCGCGGTAGAGGCTGCGCACCTGCCGGATGGTTTCGCGCCACTCCGCTTCGCGATGCCGCGTCCCATCCAGTTCCACACCAACGCAGAGCATTGCCACCCGCTCCCGTGCGGCAAGCCGTGCGTAGTGTCCGATGAAGCGGCGGTAGCTGGCGAACCAATCCTTCCATGCCCTCTCGGATTCGTGGGCGATTTCTCCTCGCCAGCCTGGACCATCGAAATCCACCTGCGGCTTCAGGAAGACCTTCATGCCGAGGCGATGAGCGTGCCGAATCGCGCGCAGCAGACTGGCATCGGTGGGAGTCCAGCGCGGATGCGGCGCAAGTTCCGTAGCGGACCTGGAGGCCTGCAGCCAGTGAGTTACAATCGCCACCCATTCCACTCCGCCCTCTTTCAGCGCGGCAAGCTGCGCATCCGAGGTGTCGCTGTCGTATCCGTCTGCCGTCCAGGAGGCATAGGAGAACCCCTTGTGAAAGACGGGCCGACGGGAGGCGGAAATCTGACTCTGGGCCGGCAGGGCGCAGAGGGCGGAGGCGGCAAACACCAGTGCTGCGATGCGCATGGAGAACCCCTGAGAAGCCGTGCAGCATTCCGCGGGCTGGCACCTATTCGGCGGCCAGCCATGCGATGCCTGCGGCCGGCGAGGGAACAGACGATGCGCCGGAGGAGGCGCATTCGCGGTTTTGCCGGTTAGTGCGAGCGGCCCCGGGTGAATCCAGCAAGACACCGCATGCAGGGAGCCGCGTTGCGGGGGCGAAGTGATTGCCTGGGCATGGGGATTGCCCGGCTTGTGCGCAGCGGGAGGAGAACCGGCGATGCGAACCTATACACGACGTGAGGCGGTGGCGCTGGCAGCGGCCGCCGGTATGGCGGCGACTGCCGCGAAAGGACAGCGGAACGTGGCGGATCATACGCGGCTGCCCCGCTGGCGGGGCTTCAACCTGCTCGAGAAGTTCACTCTGGCCGGAAACGCTCCCTACCAGGAGCGCGACTTCGATATCCTTGCCGGATGGGGTTTCGACTTCGTGCGGCTGCCGACGGACTATCGCTGCTGGACGGAGGCGCCTGGCAAGTATCGCGAGGAAGTGCTGAAGGACCTGGACCAGTGCATTGCCTTTGGACGCGCTCGCAAGGTGCACGTCAACCTGAACCTGCACCGCGCCCCGGGCTATTGCGTTAACCCTCCAGCGGAGCCGCTCAATCTCTGGGCCGAGGGGCCCGAGGGCGAGGAGGCGCGCCGACAGTTCGCAGAGCAGTGGGGCATGCTGGCGCGGCGTTTCCGCGATATTCCCTCGGCGGATCTTTCGTTCGATCTCCTGAACGAGCCTGCCAACATTCCGCCCTCGGTCTACATCCGTGCCATGAAGCCGGCCATTGAGGCCATCCGGGCGGTCAGCCCCAACCGCCTGATAGTGGCCGACGGCCTGAGCTGGGGCAACAGCCCCGTGCCGGAGATGGCTCCTCTCAAGGTGGCGCAGAGCACGCGCGGCTACCAGCCCATGCAGATTAGCCACTACAAGGCGAGCTGGATTCGCGGTTCAGACACCTGGCCCGTACCGACCTGGCCTCTGAAGGTAGGGGAGACCGTGTGGGATAAAGAGCGCCTGCGCAAGGTCCAGATAGAGCCGTGGAAGGCGCTGGAGGCGATGGGCGTGGGCGTGCACGTGGGGGAGTGGGGCGCCTTTCAGCACACGCCGCACGAGGTGGTTCTCGCCTGGATGCGTGATCAGCTCGGTCTCTGGAAGGAGGCCGGCTGGGGCTGGGCTCTCTGGAACCTGCGGGGCAGCTTCGGCGTGCTGGAGAGCGGCCGAGCGGATGTGCAGTATGAAACCTTCCAGGGCATGAAACTGGACCGCAAGATGCTGGAGCTGCTGCGCGCCAACTAGCAATCCAGCACGCCGCCTGGCGGTCCGATTCGGCTGTCTCGGCACGAGGCAGCGGGGTAGGGCTACTCCCTGGCCCAATCGAGCGCTCGACGCACCGCCTCGCGCCAGCGCGCCCTGCGCTCCGCGGCCTCGGCCGCGGTGATGGCCGGCTGGAACACGCGGTCTCTTCGCCAGAGGGTCTCGAGCTCCTCCATGCCGCTCCAGACGCCGGCGGCTAGGCCTGCCAGAAAGGCCGCGCCCAGCGCGGTCGTCTCGACCTCCTGCGGGCGCACCACGGGCACCTGCAGGAGGTCCGCCTGCATCTGCATCAAGAGATTGTTGCGCGCCGCGCCGCCATCCACCCGCATCTCGCGCAGGGGCGCGCCGCAGTCTCCGGCCATCGCCTCCGCGAGATCCTCCACTTGGAATGCGATGCTCTCAAGAGCGGCGCGGGCTACGTGCGCCGCGCTGGTCTCGCGTGTGATTCCCACCAGGGTCCCCCGGGCGCGGGCATCCCAGTGGGGCGCTCCGAGGCCGCTGAACGCGGGCACGAGGTAGACCCCTCGCGTATCGGGCACGCTGCCGGCAAGCGGCTCCACATCCGCGGAGCGGCGAAGGATGCCCAAGCCGTCGCGGAGCCATTGCACCACCGAGCCCCCGGCGAAGACGCTGCCTTCCAGGGCATACTCCATCCGATCGCCAACTTGCCAGGCAGCCGTGGTGAGTAGGCGATGCCTGGATTGGGCCGGATCGCTGCCGGTATTCAGCAGGAGAAAGCAGCCGGTGCCGTAGGTGGTCTTGGCCATGCCCGGCCGAAAGCAGGCCTGGCCGAAGAGGGCGGCCTGCTGGTCGCCGCACAGCGCCATAATGGGCACCTCCCGGCCGAGGATGCCTTTCGCTGTCCGGGCGAAGAGGCCGCTGGTCGGCAGCACCTCGGGCAGCACCGGCGCGGGTATCCGCAGCAAGTCCAGCATGGCAGGGTCCCATTCGCCGCGCAGGTTCCACAAGAGGGTGCGCGAGGCGTTGCTGGGGTCCGTTGCGTGCAGACGGTTCTCGGAGAGATGGAAGAGCAGCCACGTGTCGACAGTGCCGAACGCGAGATGGCCCTCCTCGGCGAGGCCACGCGTGCCCGAAACATTCTCCAGGAGCCAGTGGAGCTTGGTGCCGGAGAAGTAGGGATCGAGCTCGAGACCCGTTCGCGAGCGTATCTCCTCGGAGTGGCCCTCTCTACGCAGCCGCTCGCAGAGGTCGGCCGTGCGCCTATCCTGCCAGACAATGGCCGGGTGGAGCGCACGTCCGGTGCGGCGGTCCCAGGCCACGGTGGTTTCGCGCTGGTTGGCGATGCCGATGGCGGCGATCGCCTCCGGCGCGATGCCGGCGGCGCGGACGGCCGCGCGGGCCACGCGCTTCTGATCGCGCAGGATGCGATCCGGGTCATGCTCCACCCAACCTGGATGGGGATAGGATTGGGGGAGGGCGCGCTGCGCCCGAGAAACGGCGCGCCCGAGAGCATCGAAGACAAACGCGCGCGTGCTGGAGGTGCCCTGGTCGAGTGCGAGAAGGTACTTCATGGAGGTGTTTCCAATCCGCTCAGTACACCCCTGCGCCTACGATCTCCTCCGTGGCGAGCCTTGCGCTTCGCAAGCGCTGCGGGAGTATTATTAAGGCACTCCGTCCCTGGGATGGCTCCATGAACCCCGCTTACGCCTTTCATGTGTCGCGGCGCGCGCGCGACCGTTACCGCTTCGATCAGCAGATATTCGCCTTCAACGGCAACGCCATCTTCCCGAATTTCCACGCGGCGCGGGTCTTCGCGCAGAAGCTGAATGCGCACCGCGACCTCGTGCGCTTTCCCGAGCAGGCGGTGCGCGCCGCGCAGCTGCACGCCATGGGGCTCATTGACGAGTTGTGCCATCTGCTCTGTGAGCGGTATCGGCGGACGGTGGCTCCCGAAGCGTTCGCGGGCGCGTTAGCGCACCTGCAGACCGAGTTGGGCGAGGATGCCGTGCGTGGGCTGCTTGCTCGCTTCACAGACCTCTTCCCGCCGCTCTCCGTACATTCCGGCGCCGAAACGGTAGAGCAGTACCTTGCGGGCAGTACCGACGGCGTCCCGCACGCGCAGATAGCGCTCGAAGAGCTGCTGATGCTCTGGCTGGAGAACGCCAATCCCGCCTTCGCGCCGTTCCGAGAGCTGTTTGACGATAGCGAGCTGGACCGCGCGGCTCCGCTGCGCGCCGCCATCCGGGCGCTGGAAAACTATTTCGAGAACCTGCCGCCCGCCACGCCGGACGGAAAGCCGCTGGTGGCCGCACTTCGGGCGCCGGCCCTGGCCGCCCCGCACTCGCTCACCGCGCAGCTCGATTACATCCGCACCCACTGGGCCTTCGCGCTGAGTGATGCAATTCTGCGCATCCTCTCCACTCTCGATTTCATCAAGGAAGAGGAGAAGCCCATTTTCTTCGGTTCCGGGCCGACGGCCGTACCTGCATACCGCCCCGGCGCCGTTGGTACCGTGGCGGCTGGCTACGACGAGCCGGAGGCCTTCAGCCCGGACCGTGATTGGATGCCCCGCGCCGTGCTGATCGCCAAGAATACCTACGTCTGGTTGGACCAGCTCTCTCGGCAGTATGGACGGTCCATCCATCGCCTGGACCAGGTGCCGGATGAGGAGCTGGACCTGCTGGCGCGCAGGGGCTTCACCGGGCTCTGGCTCATCGGCCTGTGGGAGCGGAGCCGCGCCTCGCAGCGCATTAAGCAGCTCTGCGGCAACCCGGAGGCCGTGGCTTCGGCCTACTCCTTGCTCAGCTACGAGATTGCCGAGGAGCTGGGCGGATGGGAGGCGCTGGCCAACCTGCGCGAACGCGCCATGCAGCGCGGCATTCGACTCGCCAGCGACATGGTGCCCAACCACATGGGCATCGATTCACGCTGGGTCATCGAGCACCCGGACTGGTTTCTGCAGCTGGACTACTCGCCCTATCCCTCCTATAGCTTCACCGGGCCGGATCTCTCCAGCGATGAGCGCGTGGCCATCCGCATAGAGGACCACTACTACTCCCGCTCCGATGCCGCCGTGGTGTTTCAGCGGGTGGATAAGTGGACGGGCGACTGCCGCTACATCTACCACGGCAATGACGGCACCAACATGCCGTGGAACGATACGGCGCAGCTCAACTTCCTGCTGCCGGAGGTGCGCGAGGCCGTCATCCAGACCATCCTGCACGTGGCGCGCAACTTCCGCATCATCCGGTTCGATGCCGCGATGACCCTTGCCAAGCGCCATCTTCAGCGGCTCTGGTTCCCGGAGCCGGGCACCGGCGGCGCCATCCCCACCCGTGCGGAACACGGCCTGACCCGTCAGCAGTTCGACCAGGCCATGCCGAACGAGTTCTGGCGGGAAGTTGTGGACCGCGTGGCGGCGGAAGTGCCGGATACGCTGCTGCTGGCAGAGGCGTTCTGGCTCATGGAGGGCTATTTTGTGCGCACTCTGGGTATGCACAGGGTGTACAACAGCGCCTTCATGAACCTCCTGCGCGATGAGGACAACGCCAAGTACCGATGGGTCATGAAGAACACGCTGGAGTTCGATCCGGAGGTGCTCAAGCGCTTCGTCAATTTCCAGAACAACCCGGACGAGGACACGGCGGTGGATCAGTTCGGGAAGGGCGACAAGTATTTCGGCATCTGCACGATGATGTGCACCCTGCCAGGCTTGCCGATGTTCGGCCACGGACAGGTGGAGGGCTTCGCGGAGAAGTACGGCATGGAGTACCGCCGCGCTTTCTGGGACGAGAAGCCAGACGAGGGGCTCGTGGCGCACCACGAGCGCGTTATCTTCCCGCTGCTGCACAGGCGCAGGCTCTTCGCGGAGGTGCGCGACTTCCTTCTCTACGATGTCTGGACCCCAGAAGGCCACGTAAACGAGGATGTCTTCGCCTACTCAAACCGTCATGGCGACGAGCGGGCGCTGGTGGTCTTCCACAACCGCTTCGCAGAGGCCCGCGGATGGATACATCGGTCCGTGGGCTATGCGGTGAAGGACGAGGAGGGCAACAAGCGGTTCCAGCAGCGCACCCTTGGTCAGGGCCTCGGCATCCCTTCCGATCCTTCGATGTATCTGGCGTTTCGTGACCACGTGAGCGGCCTGGAGTATCTGCGCAACTGCCGCGACCTCTGCGAGCGCGGGCTCTACGTGGAGCTGAAGGCATACGAGTACCGCGTCTACCTGGATTTCCGGCTGCTGCGGGAGAACGAATGGAGCCATCTGGGGCAGTTGGCGCAGACTCTGGAGGGGCGCGGCGTGCCCAGCATCGAGGCGGCCCTGCAAGACCTGCTGATTCGGCCGGTGCAGCAGCGCCTGCGGGAGCTTCTGGTTGGAGCGCTTGGGGAGGAGCCGGACCTGACCGGTCTGGAGCCCCTGCTCCAGGCCGTGCGCGACTACACGGGCGTGCCGGGACCCGTGGAGCCGCTTGCGGAGGAGCTGCGGGGCCGGTGGCTTACTGCCCGGGAAGAGACTCTCTCCGGCCTGGGCGAGCCGGCCCTCGCGCGGGGCGTTCTCACGGCGTGGCTCGCGCTCCACGCGCTTGGTGCCCTGGTTACGGAGACCGCCGTGCCGGAGACGAGCCGCGCATGGATGGTAGTGGCGGGCGTGCTGATGGCGCAGGGCCTGAACGAGCAAGCGGCCGACTTCGGGACGGCGTTGGTGAAGGCGTTGGTGGCACGCCAGGAGTGGCCGCTGCTCCTCGAGGAGAACCTCGGCGCGGCGCTCACCAGCCTCCTCTCGGATGCCGATGTGCAGCGCGTCATCGGGGTGAACAGGCATCAGGGGGTGCTCTGGTACAACCAGGAAGCGTTCGACGAGCTGCTTGGTTGGATGGCCCTTCTGAGCCGCGTGCAAGCGCAGGTTGAGGTGGCACCGGTTGCCGCCGCGCTCAAGCACTTGCGAGCGGCCTCGCACGCCGCGGGCTTTCAGGTTGAGCGTCTGCTGGCCGCCTTCGAGTAGGTCGGCACGGCCTCCGAGGGCTCGGCGCCATTGACATCCGCAGCGGCTGCCCTGGCCGGCCTCGCCCTCGTCGCGTGGGCCTGGCTGCTTCTCTTCCACTGGCGCTTCTGGATCATCGGTCACGAGCCATCTCCCCCCGCGCCGGCGGAATGGCCCACGGTGGCGGTGGTTATTCCCGCTCGCAACGAGGCCGCGCTCATCGGCGAGACGGTGCGCGCGCTGCTGAATCAGGACTATGCCGGCGCGCTCGAACTGATCCTCGTGGACGATGGCAGCGAAGATGGCACGGCCGACCGGGCACGGGAGGCGGCGGAAGGCGGCAGCCGAGGACTTACCGTGGTCGCCGCTCTGGAGCGTCCGCCGGGCTGGGCCGGCAAGGTATGGGCCATGGAGCAGGGCCTGAGGCAGATCCAATCCCAAGCCAACCCTCCGGAGTTCGTGCTGTTTACCGACGCGGATATCGCGCACGGGCCCGGCATGGTGCGTTCCCTGGTCTGCCTTGCGGAGGCCTCCAGTCTTGGGCTGGCCTCCTACATGGTCCGCCTGCGTTGTGCGTCGCCTTCTGAGAAGTGGCTGGTGCCGGCCTTCGTCTACTTCTTCCGGATGCTCTATCCGTTTCAGGCAGTCAGCCACTCCAGAAGTCGGGTGGCCGGCGCGGCGGGAGGCGCCATGCTGGTGCGGCTGAGCGCTCTGACCGCCATCGGCGGAATGGAGGCCATCCACGACGCGCTGATAGACGATTGCACTCTGGCTCGCGCCCTGAAGCGCGCGGGTTTCCGACTCTGGCTGGGGATGGGCCGAGAGTCCCGGAGCACGCGGCCCTATGGAGGCGTGCGCGACTTCGTTGCGATGGTGGCGCGGTCGGCCTACACGCAGCTGCGCTATTCGCCGCTTGCGCTCGCCGGGTGCCTTGCCGGACTGGGGCTGCTCTTTGCCGTTCCACCGGCGGTTGCCGCGTTCGGCACGGGTTGGGTGCGTTGGATGGGCACGGCGGCGTGGCTTCTGATGGCGCTCTCGGCGGCGCCTATGTATCGTTTCTATGGGCTAAGCGCCTTGCGCGGGCTCGCTATGCCGGCGGTGGCTGCGGTCTACGGCTGGGCGACCTTCCTCTCCGCGTGGGAGCACTGGCATGGACGCGGCGGCATGTGGAAGGGGCGCGTGGCCGGAGTCGCGAGGTCCCGCTAGGCCGGAGCGGATGCCTCGGGCGCCGGCGGATCGCTGCGGTTGAAGCGGTTCATGGCTGCCTCGAAGCCTTCCCGCAGCGCGGTCTCCACGGCGTCGGCGGCGCGCTCGATGGTCTCGCGGATGGTCTCTCTCTCCTCCGGACGAAAGCGGCTGAGCACATGATCCACCAGAGCGCCGGGCCGGGCCGCTCCCACCCCGATACGAATTCGCGGATACGAATCGCTCCCCAGGTGCCTCTCGATAGACTCCAGCCCGTTATGCCCGCCCGGACTGCCCTTCAGGCGCAGGCGGATACGGCCGATTGGCAGCGCCACGTCATCCACGATGACCAGCACCTGCGGAGGCTCGAGCCTGTAACGTTGGGCGATGGCGCCCACGGCCTCGCCGGAGAGATTCATGTAGGTCTGGGGGCAGGCCAGCAGCACCCTCTGGCCCGCGATCACGCCGTCGCCCACCATGGCGCGCAGAGTTCGCTTCTGTACGGCGATGCCATGGCGACGCGCTAGGCACTCTATCACCTCAAACCCCACGTTGTGGCGGGTGCCCTCGTACTCGCGACCGGGGTTGCCCAGCCCGGCAATCAGTCGGATTGGCATCCTCATCTCCAGGCGGGATTATACCGGCGGGAGGCAGGAGCCGCGCACGCCGCGCAAGAACAGCAGGCAGGGAGGCGATGCCGATGAAGGGACTGGCGGTGGTGGCGGAGAGGCCGTGGAGCGTAAGCGTGCGCGAGGTGGACGTGCCGGCGATGGGACCCGACGATGTCTGCATTCGGGTTAGCTGTTCCTGGATCAGCAACGGCACCGAAGGCTCCTTCATTCGCGGCGAACGCATCGCCGGCGATACCCCGCGCGCGGAGAGTGATCCGCTGCCGTTCCCACACGTGCCGGGCTAC
>CAZGLN010000003.1:12316-18106 GCA_964526545.1 uncultured Chthonomonadales bacterium | reverse complement strand
CAGAAGGTCGGCGTGGTTGAGGACGTCGGCGCGAACGTCCGCGAGTTTCGCGCAGGCGAGACCGTCTTCGCAACGGTCTCCGGCGTGGAAGGCATGTTCTATCCGTTTGGCGGGCACGTCTCGCCCGCCGTTACCCACCGCAGCCAGGTGTGGCGCCTTCCGGAGGGTCTGCCGCCCGAGTGGTTCAGCGGGCTGGTACTTACACAGGTGGGCTACAACTGCGGCATGCGTCCGCTTCTCTCACAAGGCGACGCTGCGGTCGTGGTGGGCGATGGACTGGTGGGCCACTGGTCCGCACAGACCCTGCAGCAGCGGGGCGCGCGCGTGTGCCTGCTCGGCCGGCATCCGGACCGTCTTGCCAAACTGCGCCTGGGGCCAGGCGACCTCGTCCTTAACGGCCGTGAGGCGGGCTGGAGGGAGCGGGTAGCGGCATGGGCGCCGGGGGGCGTGCAGGTGGTGGTGGATACAGTGGGATCCGTCCCGACTCTCTACGCCTTGCTGGACCTGCTGCGGCATGATGGCCACATCGCCTCCGCGGGATTCTATGGCCCGGAGGGCCTGATTGATATCCAGAGGCTGCGAGCCAGGGAGATTACGCTGCATGCGCCGGCCGGTTGGAGCAAGGAGCGGATGGATGCCACGCTCGACTGGGTGGCGACCGGCAGGCTGGTTACGCTGCCGCTCGTAACACATCGTTTCCCAGTTCACAAGGCCGCGGACGCCTGGGATCTCATTCTCCACAAGCGCGCACCCGTGCTCGGGGTACTGCTCGAGTGGTGATGCGAGCGTCGGTGCCTGGGAGATGCCGATGAAGCAGCTGGTAGTAACCGCTCCAGATGAATATGAGGTGCGCGAGGTTCCCGTGCCGGAGCCGGGACCGGGCCAGGTTCGCATGCGCGTGGACGCCGTAACCACCTGCCCGCAGTGGGACCTCCATCTGCGCCACAACGAGCCGATGTTCGTGGGGCATCAGTTCCACTATCCCTACACGCCCGGACAGCCGGGCCACGAGGCCAGCGGTGTGGTAGACGCTGTGGGGCCGGCGGTTTCGGGCCTGCCGGTCGGTACGCGGATCAGCGCGTGGCGGGACCAGGGGCAGGACCGCGCCGGCTGCTACGCGCAGTTCGTCATCCTGGAGGCGGAGAACGCCATCCGCGTACCCGAGACGCTCTCCGCGGAGGCCACGGCGCCGTTGGAGCTTGCCATGTGCGTAGGCGCGACCGTGCTGCGCTTGCGTCAAATGGGCCTGCTGGGTGCGGTGCGCGCCGGAGTAACCGGGCTGGGTCCCGCCGGGCTCGTGGCCGCCCAGATGCTGCGGGCCGAAGGCGCAACGGAGGTCATCGGTTTCGATACCAGCCCGGCCCGCCGTGCCCACGCACTGGCATGCGGCCTTAGCGCCGCGTTGGACCCCGCGGATGCCGAGGCTGAGGGCCTGCCGGCGCGCCCTGCCTGGCCCGCGCTCGATATAGGGATAGATTGCGTGGGCGCGAAGCGCTCCGTGGAGTTCCTGATGGACCACACGCGCCAGGCCGTGGCCCTCTTCGGTGTGCAGCGGGAGGACTACACTTTCGCCGTGCGGCACTATGGCCTTCTGGCGCTCATCGGCTATCCAGGCCACCACCGCCAGGCGGCGGAATACGCCGTGGACTTGTTGGAGAGCGGCAAGCTCGATCTCACATGCCTTATCACCCACAGGCTGCCGCTGGAGCGCTACGGCGAGGGGGTGGACCTCCTGGAGCGCCAGGAGGCCGTCAAGGTCTGCTTCCTGCCGTGGGATGCTGCCCGCTGAGTCGGCGCCTCCGCCGCTCGAGCGTTGGCCAGGTGCGAACGTAGTAGCAACGGCGAAGGGAAGAGTGGGGCTGCAGGGCGTGCGTCCCCTCGCCTGAGCGGCCTCCGCGCCTATAATAGGAGCAGCCGCACGCACTTCCGGAGGTCTTCCCGCCATGCGCATCACCCGCGCCGTCATCACGGCCGCAGGCCGCAACCAGCGCGTCCTGCCTCTCCAGACTCTCATTGATAGGGACGGCAAGCGCAAGTCCGCCCTGCAGATTCTCATCGAGGAGGCCCTGAGCGCGGGCGTCGAGGAGATCTGCGTGGTGATATGCCCGGGGGACGAGGCGGCCTACGCGACCGCGGCGGGCGAGCATGCCAGCCGATTGCGCTTCGTGGAGCAGGCCGAGCCGCGGGGATATGGCCATGCGGTGCTCCGCGCGCGGCAGTTCACGGGGGATCAGCCGTTCCTCCACCTTGTCGGCGACCACATCTTTGTAAAGCAGGGCGAGCGCGGCTGGGCGGAGCAGGTGGTGGACGCCGCGCACACCCATCAGTGCTCCGTCTCGGCAGTGCAGCCGACTCGGGAGGGGCTGCTGCCCTACTTCGGCGCCATCGGGGGGCAGCGCGTGGAAGGGGAATCCGCGCTGTACAGGGTGGAGAGGGTGTGCGAAAAGCCGACTCCCACGCAGGCCGAGCAGACGCTCCTGGTGCCGGGCCTGCGCGCCGGGCACTATCTCTGCTTCGCGGGCATCCACGCGCTCACTCCCACGGTGATGGACCTGTTGGCCGAGGAGGACGCGCGGCAGCCGGATCGTCTCGAGCTCTCTCCCGTGCTGGATGCGCTGGCCAGCCGCGAAAGGTACTACGCGCTGGAAGTGCGCGGCCAACGCTTCGCCATGGATGTGCGCTACGGGCTGCTTGCGGCGCAGTTGGGCCTGGCGCTCGAGGGTCAAGACCGCGAGGAGGTGCTGGCGATGCTCTGCGAACTGCTGGCCCGCCGCGATCAGGACCGCGGGAAGTGAGCCGCGCCATGTCCTCCCGCCTGGTGGAACGCATCATCTCTCGCGACGAAGCCGTGCGGAACCAGTCTCTGGACCCGCTCTGCGCGGCAATGGCGGAGCACGAGCTTCTCGCGGAGTGCGAGGCTCTGGAACGCTTTCGGCATGCCTGCGACAATCTCTATGAGCGGGTGCGCGCGCTCTTCTTTCTCTACGCCATCCACCGGTTCCATCTGCCGACCAGGCTGGCAGGCCGCGCCCCGGGCCGGATACCGTTCCGCGGCTACGAAGACCTCCTGGAGAGGCGGTTCGAGGAGGCAATTCGCGAGTTTCTGGCAGCCCAGGCCCAAGACGGCGTCAGCGACGCCCTCTGCAGCGCGCTCGCCGAGAGTTACCATCGGCTGGGCTTCCAGACCCTGGCGGACCAAGTGCGCCGCAGCGTTCGCTCCGTGCGCGGCAACCAGTGGATGTTCCGCACGGGGCATCCAGAGGACCAGCCGCTGCGCGTGCGGCCCGAGCTGCGCAGTCGCGCCTCGCCGGAGTCTCCTTTTCCCGTACTCCATGAGCAGACTCCGGTGCGCATGGACCTGAGCCACAGCGGCTGGAGCGACATCTTCTTCCTCGCCATGGACTATCCGCGTGGCGCGCGCGTGCTCAACGTCTCGATTGATCTGGCGGTGCGCGGGCGCGATCGCTCGCCAAGGCCGCCGGTGGAGGCCTACTTCCGGCTGATTGATGAGCCGGTGATTCGGCTGACCAGCGTGGACCTGGGCTCCTCCAGCACGCTTACCGAGCTGAAGGATGTGTTCGATTTCGGCCGCGACTACCTCGGCCTGCTCAAGGCGGCCCTTATTGCCGCCGGCATCGTGCCGCCCGGCCTCGAAGGCTCCCAGGTGGCGCTGGCGGAACTGCTGGAGCGTATGGTCGGGCCGGGCATGGGCGTGGAGCTCGTGAGCAGCGTGAACGGCATTCCCAAGGGGTCTCGCCTGGCGGTCTCCACCAATCTGCTGGCCTCGCTCATCGCCGTCTGCATGCGCGCCACGGGCCAGACCACGCACCTTACGGGGTCCCTGGATGAAGGGGAGCGCCGAACCGTGGCTGCCAGGGCGATATTGGGCGAGTGGCTGGCGGGCTCAGGCGGCGGCTGGCAGGATTCCGGCGGCGTCTGGCCGGGCATTAAACTGATTCAGGGGGAGCTTGCGGGCGAGGGCGACCCGGAGTGGGGCATCAGCAGGGGACGCCTTCTTCCCTCCCACAAGGTGCTGGGTGAGGAGGAGGCGCCGCCCGCCGCCCGCGAGGCGCTGCAGCGCTCGCTCGTCCTGGTGCATGGCGGCATGGCGCAGAACGTCGGGCCCATCCTGGAGATGGTTACCGAGAAGTACCTGCTCCGATCGGAGGCCGAGTGGCGCGCCCGCCAGGATGCCCGCGCCATCCTGGACGAGATACTCGACCGACTGCGCGCCGGCGACATCGCCGGCATCGGCGATGCCACCACGCGCAACTTCTTCGGTCCCATCCAGACCATCATTCCCTGGGCAAGCAACCACTACACCGAGACGCTGATCGCGCAGGTGCGTGAGCGCTTCGGTCCGGACTTCTGGGGCTTCTGGATGCTTGGAGGCATGTCCGGCGGAGGAATGGGGTTCATCTTCCATCCGGACCGCAAGGAGCAGGCGCAGGACGCTCTCCAGCAGATTATGTTGACCACCCGCCGCCGCCTGGACAGCGCGCTTCCCTTCGCCATGGATCCCGTGGTCTACGACTTCGCCATCAATCCGCATGGGACCGTGGCGGAGCTGCTGCAGGGCGACGACGCGCTGATGCCCTCGGGCTACTACATTCTGCGCGCCTCGGACCTGGTGCGGCGTGACCCGCGCACCCTCCCCATCGCGGCGCGCGCGGACCTGAGTGCCTTCGGCGCCGCGTGCCGCACAAGACCCGAGCTGGCCGGCACCGTGGAGGCCCTCTTCGATCATCTGCTGCCCAGGACCATGCGGGTGGAGGAGCAGGACGGCCTCGCGGCGCTTCTGGAACAGAACGGGTTCGATCCCGTGCAGCACGAGCAGATACGCGCAGACCTGCGGGACGGACGCATCGGACTGGCCCAAAACCGCCTGCCGGTGAGCGCGGATATCCAGGATGTGCGCGAGGAAGACGTGATACACGTGGAGCGGCGCGCCACGCCCGAGATGCGCGAGCTGGGCTTACATGCCCTGCGCGAGGGGCGCGCCGCCGTGGTTACACTCGCCGCGGGCGTGGGCAGCCGCTGGACGCAGGGCGCGGGCGTGGTGAAGGCGCTGCACCCCTTTGCGCGGCTGGGCGGCAGGTTCCGAAGCTTCTTGGAGACCCATCTTGCCAAGACGCGCGCCGTTGCCGAGGCGGTGGGCGCGCGCGTGCCGCACATCGTTACCACCAGCTA
Organism: uncultured Chthonomonadales bacterium; assembly: GCA_964526545.1. Lineage (GTDB taxonomy): Bacteria > Armatimonadota > Chthonomonadetes > Chthonomonadales > CAJBBX01 > CAZGLN01. The sequence continues at coordinate 12,916 of CAZGLN010000003.1, read as the reverse complement.
CCTCACGCATGCGCCCATCGCCGAGACACTGGAGACCACCGGCAACTTCGGCTATACGGGACCCGTGGTCCTCTCGCCGGGCCGGGCCATCGGGCTGCGCATGGTGCCCATGGTGCGCGATCTGCGCTTTGCGTGGGAGGAGATGCCCCAGCAGACCCTGGACGAGCAGGCCCAGAAGGTGCGCGACAGCGGAAGGGCGGCGCTCATTTCCTGGGCGCGCGAGCAGGGCGAGGGCGCGGACTACACCGCGAATGTGCCAAGCCAGTGCCTCCATCCCGTGGGCCACTGGTTCGAAGTGCCCAACATGCTGCGCAACGGCTGCCTGGCGCGCTTGCTGGAGGAGTGGCCGGACCTCGAGTACCTGATGCTGCACAACATTGATACGCTTGGCGCGGACCTGGACCCCACGCTGTTGGGGCTCCACATCGTGAGCGGCGCGGGGCTCACCTTCGAGGTAATCCCGAGGCGGCTGGAGGATCGGGGGGGAGGTCTGGCGAGAGTAGACGGGCGCGTGCGGCTCGTGGAGGGATTGGCGATGCCGCGCGAGGAGCAGGAGTTCGCGCTCTCCTACTACAACTCCATGACCACATGGATCTCCAT
>CAZGLN010000003.1:8606-12298 GCA_964526545.1 uncultured Chthonomonadales bacterium | reverse complement strand
CCTCTTCGGTCTCGATCGGCGCGCGCTGAGCGATGAGGAGCGCACCACGGCCGCGGTACGGCGCGTTGCCGCCCGAATGCCCACGTACATCACGCTCAAGGACGTGAAGAAGCGATGGGGCCACGGGCAAGAAGACGTCTTCCCCGTGGCCCAGTTCGAGAAGCTCTGGAGCGATCTTACCGCCCTGCCCGAGGTTACAACGCAGTTCGCGGTAGTGCCCCGTCTTCGCGGCCAGCAGCTGAAGGAGCAGGCTCAGCTGGACGGCTGGCTGCGCGACGGCTCCGCGGCCTATGTGGAGTCGCTGTGCCTGTGGAGCGGCGCCGCGTAGGCCCGGGGTCCGGCGCTTGCGTCGTGCTGTTAAGGCCTACTTGGCGGCCTGTTCCGCCTTGGGCCGCAGCCGCTCCGGCGTGGGCTTCCTGAAGGTCTCCACGATGCGGCGTTCGCCCCCGCGTCCCTTGCGAATCTCGAACGCGTCGTAGAGTTCGCCGGTGGCGATTCGCGCCTCGTACCGCAGTCGGTCCCGCTCCACATGGATTATCTGATAGAGCTGCGTATCCTCGGCGGCGCGGCGCATCACGGGGTTGCGCTCCAGGTTGTACATCTTTGGCCCTGAAACGGAGACCACGTAGACCGTGTCGCCGTCCACGGCGTTTAGGCCCGTGCCCACGTTGCTGCGCGCATAGGTGTGGTCGTGTCCTTGAAGGACAAGATCCACCTTGAACTCATCGAAGATCGGTTTCCAGGCCGCGCGTATCTCTTTGTTGTCACGGCCGCGGGCGGAAGAGTAGACAGGATGGTGGAACGTGACGACAGTCCAGCGCTGGGGGTTGTTCGATAGAACGCTCCGCAGCCACTGCGCCTGCTCCTCAATCTTCTCGTTGGAGTTGAGTCCCACGATGCGCATGCCCTGGTAATCCACGTAGTAACACGACTCCTCGAGGCCTGGCACACCGTTGGTGGGCAGGTTGAACTGAGCGCGCCAGTGGCTGGTGAGTCTCCGCCGTCTGTCCTCCCCGGAGGTGCTGTACTCATGGTTGCCGGGCACGGGGATGCTTGGGACCATGCCGTTGACCCACCCGGCTCCCTGGTGCCATTCGCCCCACTCGGCGTCGCGGGTTGCCCGATTCACCAGGTCGCCCGCATGGATGATGAAGCGCGCCTTCGGCGCCTCGGAATAGGCGGCACGCGCCACGCGCGACCAGAGGGACTTGATATCGTTCTGCGCATCGCCCAGGTAGATGAACGAGAAGGGCTCCGCGCGGTCGCTCGCTGTCCAAGTGTGGAACCACTCGCTCCACTGGCTGCCGTCACCCACGCGGTACGCGTAGTGCGTTGCGGGCTTCAGGCCGGTGAAGGTTACGGAGTGGTAGTGGGCGGTTCCCAGGTCCGTGATGAGCGGCTCCGTCGCCGCGTCCACGGTCTGCGCACTCTTAGCGATGTCGGGCGCGGGACTCGCCAGCGTGATCTGCGCCTTTGCGGCACGCACCGAAGTGTCCGTGCGCCATGTAACGGCCAGGCTGCGCGCGGGGTCCGTGGTTACATTCAGGATCACCCTGTCCGGCACGGGAAGCGGCCGGTGGATGTTCATCTCCACAGCGTTCGTGGTGCCGGAATCCTGGCCTGTGGCGCTCAGGAGCGCGAGGAAGGCCGTTGCCGCAAGCACCGCAGCAAATGCAGGCTTCAGGTTCATCTACGATTTCCTTTCGAACAACGCGTGCATGTTGCTTCGTTCAGGCGCGAAGGACAATGTTTGGCTGCCCGCCGCATGGTCCATGATACCGCACCGTCGTCCGGTGTACTCTCCAGAGCAATCCAGGACCCGGAGGAGTCTGCCGGAGCGTGCGCGAACGTTCGTGCATGCGGTCCATGGTTTTCGACGGAGGCAGTCAGTGAAGTCGGCCCGATTGTCGCGCCGCGAAGTCCTGGCATCGGCGGCTGGTGCCGTGCCGCTCCTCTCTCTCGGCACACACGGGGGCGATTGGCGGGCGGGCGCGGCGCGTGTGGATATCACGCCCGAAGGGCGTCTGTGGCAGGCGGGATACGCGGCGCGGACGCACGCTTCGCAGGGCGCCATCCATCGGCTCTGGGCACGCTGCCTCGCGCTCGAGGATGGGAGTGGGCGTGCTGCTGCGCTGGTGGGCACGGATCTCCTCGGCCTTCCCGCGGAGGTGAGCGCGCGCATTGCGCGGGAGTGTCGCGCCCGGTACGGGTTGTCTCGAGACAGGCTCATCCTCAACGCGACTCACACACACGGCGGTCCGGTGGTGGGCAATACGCTGCGCGTGGCCTATGGCATGACCGATACGGAGTGGAGCGACGTTGCGCGTTACACCGCCTGGATGGAGCGGCGCGTGGTGGAGGCCGTCGGTCTCGCGCTGGGTGCCTTGCAGCCGGCCCGGCTCCGCTTCGGCAGGACGCGCGCAACCTTCGGGGCGAACCGCCGCACCGCCATCAACCCCAACGGGCCGAAGGATGACGATGTGCCGGTTCTCAGGGTGGACAGCGCGCAGGGCAGGCCGCTCGCGATTGCGTTTGGGTATGCATGCCACTGCACCACGCTGGGCGGCGACTGCTACGAGTTCCACGGCGACTTCGCGGGCTTCGCGCAGGACCGCCTGGAGGCCGAGTATCCCGGCGCTGTCGCGCTCTTCATCACCGGCTGCGCCGGAGACATCAACCCGGCGCCGCGCGGCACAGTGGACCTGGCCTTTCGGCATGGATCTGCGCTGGCCGCGGCGGTGGGCAGCGCGGTTGAGGGCTCAATCCTGACGGTGAGCGGACCGCTGGGCTCGCGTTATCACATCGAGCCGCTGGCGTTCGCCGAGGTGCCCGGCGCGGATTACTGGAGGGCCCGCCTCACGGATGCGAACGTCTTCGAGCAGCGCAGGGCGCGGCTGCTGCTGGCGCGCATCGAACGAGAGGGGACGCTCCCGCAAGCCTACCCGAGCCCGGTGCAGGCCTGGCGCTTCGGCCGCGACCTTGTTTTCATCGCGCTCTCCGGCGAGGTGGTGGTGGACTTCTCTCTGCGCCTCCGCCGCGAAATTCCCGGCGTGCCCGTGTGGGTAAGCGCCTACAACAACGACGTATTCGCCTATGTTCCCTCTTTGCGCGTCCTGCGCGAGGGCGGATACGAGGGAGAGGGTGCGATGCTCTACTACGGCCTGCCTAGCCGCTTCGCGGAGGATGTGGAGGAGCGCGTGGTTGCCGCCGCCAGGCGGGCCGCAATGGTCTAGGCTGGTCGGCCGCCCTCCACGTGGCCGGCCGGGCTCGGTGAACAAAAGGAGTCCCCTGATGTCCAGCAAGACGACCCTCTCCAGACGCTCCGCGCTTGCGGGCGGAGCTCTTCTGCCCGTGCTGCAGAACGGCGCGTCCAGACCCGCCATCCTCGGCGGCACGCCGGTTCGCTCGGCCGGCTTCCCGGAGTGGCCCGTCATCGGTCCCTCGGAAGAGACGGCGTGGATGCGCGTGCTGCGGGAGCGACGGTGGTTTCGGTTCGATGGGCAGTACGTGCGCCAGTTCGAGGAGGCCTGGGCGCGCTACGTGGCGGTGCCGCATGCCGTGGCGGTGGCGAATGGTACCAGCGCGCTGGTTACAAGTCTCGCGGCGCTTGGCGTGGGTCCGGGCGACGAGGTGTTGGTGCCGCCCTACACCTTCATCGCCACGCCCAATGCCGTCCTTATGCGCTACGCCTT
>CAZGLN010000003.1:4497-8567 GCA_964526545.1 uncultured Chthonomonadales bacterium | reverse complement strand
GGATACGGATATTCGCACCTTTCAGATGGACCCCACCAAGGTATCGCGCGCCATCACGGGCCGCACCGTCGCGGTCATGCCCGTGCACATCGGCGGATCGCCGGCGGATCTCGAAGCCATTCGGCGCGCGGTCGCGCCAAGGTCCCTGCCTATCCTGGAGGACGCCTGCCAGGCGCATGGCGCGGAATTGAACGGGAGAAAGGTAGGGGGTCTGGGCGACCTCGGCTGCTTCAGTTTTCAGGCGTCCAAGAATCTGAACTCAGGGGAGGGCGGCGCCGTAACAACCACCCGGCGCGATCTGTACGAACGAGCCTTCGCCTTCCAGAACCAGGGCTTCATCCCCTCCGGCGCGCAGATTTCGGGTCCCGTTGCCGGCTGCAACCTGCGGTTGACCGAGTTTCAGGGCATTCTGCTGCTGGAGCAGCTCCGCAGGCTGGAGGAGCAGGCGGTTCGGCGGGCGGCCAATGCGGAGGTGCTCACTTCCCTGCTGCACCAGGTACCGGGCATCGCGCCGGCCGAGCTGGTGCCAGGCACCACGCGGAGCGCATACCATCTCTACATGTTTCGGTTCGACAGCCAGGCGTTCGCCGGAATGTCGAGGGCGAGGTTTCTGCAGGCGCTGCGGGCGGAGGGGATCCCCGCATCGGGGGGCTATTCCGCTCTGAACAGACAGGACTTCCTTAAGAACACACTGGCCTCGCCTCCATTCAAGGCGATCTACGGCGAGCGCAGGCTGAGGGCCTGGCATGCCTCCAACCAGTGTCCATCGAACGACCGCCTCTGCGATGAGGCCGTGTGGCTCTTCCAGAACATGCTTCTCGGCCCACGCTCGGATATGGAACAGATCGCCGAGGCCGTCGCCAGGATCCAGCGCTACGCGGCGGAGGTCGCCAAATAGCGGCTGATGCGGTTGTCATCGCGCGGCGACACGGGCGCGTGATTGTATTGAAGAGAGAGTCGCCGAGTGACTGCTCGGAACGAGGAGCGGAAGGGTGATGTCGAGACGCGAGGTCATGGCGGGAGCGCTTGCCGCAGGCCTGGTGGAGGGGCTCGACGCGGAGGCCCCCAACGAGCGGCCGAACATCCTCTGGATAAGCTGCGAGGATATCGGGCCGGACTTGGGCTGCTACGCCGGGATTGCGCCAGGGGCGGAGTATGCGCGCACGCCGAACCTGGATGCCCTGGCGGCGCAGGGCCGTCGGTACGACAGGGCGTTCGCGGTGGCGCCCGTCTGCGCGCCGTCCCGGTCCTCCATCATCACCTGCATGTATCCGACGGCCATTGGCACCATGCACATGCGTTCGCGGGGCGTGCCGCCTCCGGACGTTCGCTGCTTCACGGAGTATCTGCGCGCGGCGGGATACTACTGCACCAACAACAGCAAGACGGACTACAACTTCGAGTGCCCGGTTAGCGCCTGGGACGAATCGAGCCCAACCGCACATTGGCGCAACCGGCCGGATGCGTCCCTGCCGTTCTTTGCCGTCTTCAACGTGCTGGTTACACACGAATCTCAGATTAGGGCACCCGAGGAGGTGTACCAGCGCAACATGCGAGACGTGCCGGAGGATCTTCGGCACGATCCCGCGCGGGCTCCGCTGCCTCCCTACTATCCGGATACGCCGCTCACCAGGCGTGACTGGGCGCGCTACTCGGATAACATCACGGCCATGGACTTCCAGGCAGGCCGTATCCTGGCTGAGCTGGAGGCGGACGGCCTGGCGCGGAGTACGGTGGTCTTCTTTTGGGGCGATCACGGCAGAGGGCTCCCGCGGGCGAAGCGGTGGCCCTACGACAGCGGTCTCTGGGTGCCCCTCATCGCGCGATGGCCCGGCCGCATAGCGCCTGGCAGCGTGAACAGCGCGCTCGTAACCCTTATGGACCTCGGCGCGACGGTGCTTCAGTTGGCGGGCGTTCGGCTGCCCGCGCACCTGCACGGCAAACCCTTTATGGACGCCGGCGGAGGCGACCTACCCGGGCGGCCCGTGGTCTTCGGTCATCGCGACCGGATGGATGAAGCGGAGGACACAGTCCGCACGGTGCGCGACGCGCGCTACCGCTACATCCGCAACCTGCAGCCCGGGCGCCCCTATGCGCAGCACATTGCCTATCAGGAAGAGATGCCAACCATGAAGGAGCTTCGCCGTCTCCATGCGGAGGAGGCTTTGGAGCGAGGGCAGGGCAAGGTTCCCTCGCTTCTCACCCCCGCGCAGCGGCACTTCCTGCGCACAACTAAGCCACCCGAGGAGCTCTACGACCTGCAGGAGGACCCGCACGAGATACACAACCTCGCGAAGGACCCGGCGCATCGCGGAACCCTGGCGCGCATGCGCAGGGAGTTGGACGCATGGATGCGCTCCACGGGCGACCTCGGGCTGATGCCGGAAGAGGAGCTGGAGGCCCGCTGGCGGCCCGGCGGCAAGTGGCCGGTAACCGAACCGCCGCGCATCACCTTCCAGGGCGGGCAGTTCGTGGCGGAATCGCCCACCAGGGGGGCGAGCATCGCCTATACCACGCAGCCGCCCACCGGAACGCCGGACCCTTCGCCTCCCACGGGCGAACCCACAAGCCGCAGGCGTTGGAGCCTCTACACGGGTCCGGTGAGAGTGGAGCGGGGCGCTCGGCTCTGGTTCCGCGCCCACCGCCTGGGATGGAAGCCCAGTCCGGACGTCGAGGCCGCCGCGGAGTAGCCGATGCGCGTGGAAGGACCCCTCATCAGACAGGCGGTGCGCCAGCCCACCCCGACCGGCTTCCACATCATGACCAAGCCGATCGGGCCCATCTGCAATCTGGACTGCCGCTACTGCTTCTACCTGGAGAAGGAGGAGCTCTACACGGCGGAGAGGCAGCGCAGGCCCTCGTGGGAGATGCCGCCGGATGTGCTGGAGACCTACATCCGCCAGTACATCCAGAACCAGGAGATACCCGAGATCAGCTTCGCGTGGCAGGGAGGCGAGCCGACGCTGCTGGGTGTGCGCTTCTTCGAGCGGGTGGTGCAGCTGCAGGCGCGTTACGCCGAGGGCAAGCGGATACACAATGCCCTGCAGACCAACGGCACCCTGCTGGACGATGCCTGGTGCGAATTCCTGGCGAGAAACGGCTTCCTGGTCGGCCTGAGCATTGACGGCCCGGAGGATCTGCACGATGCCTACCGTGTGGACAAACGCGGCCGCCCTACCTACGCGGCGGTGGAGCGCGGTCTGAATCTGCTCAAGAAGCACGGCGTCGAGTTCAACACACTGACCGTGCTCCACCGCCTGAACGCCCGCGAGCCGGAGCGTGTCTACTCCTTCCTCAAGGAGATCGGCTCAGGCTACATGCAGTTCATCCCGCTGGTGGAGCGAAGTGCCGCCGCGCCCCTGCAGACGGAGGGAGGCCTCATTCGCCTCTCGCTGGCCGCGCCGCCCGGGAGCACCCAGACCGAGTCGCCCGTTACCGAATGGAGCGTGATTCCGGAGGACTACGGCGAGTTTCTCTGCCGGGTCTTCGATGCCTGGGTTCGGCGCGATGTAGGGCGCGTATTCGTGCAGGCCTTCGATGTGGCGCTGGGCATCTGGGCGGGGTACGGGGCAAGTCTCTGCGTTTTTGCGGAGACCTGCGGCGACGCCCTGGCCTTGGAGCACAACGGCGATCTCTATGCCTGCGATCACTACGTCTACCCGGAATATCTGCGCGGCAATATCCTGCGGTCCTCTCTCACCGAGCTTGCCCGGTCCCCTGCGCAACGCAAGTTCGGCGCCGATAAGCGCGACACCCTGCCGCGCTATTGCCGGGCCTGCGAGGTGCGCTTTGCCTGTAACGGAGAGTGCCCCAAGCACCGGTTTCTGCGCACCCCCGATGGCGAGTACGGCCTGAACTACCTCTGCGCGGGCTACAAGCGGTTCTTCTCCCACATTGATGCGCCGATGCGCACCATGGCCCAACTGCTGCACGCGGGCAGGGCGCCCGCGGAGATCATGGAGATTCTGGCCGGGAGGGCCGCTCGACCGCGAAGCGCCGTGGTAGTTGGTGCCGCGCGGGCGCCGGGCCGCAACGATGCCTGCCCATGCGGCAGCGGCCGCAAGTACAAG
>CAZGLN010000003.1:0-4478 GCA_964526545.1 uncultured Chthonomonadales bacterium | reverse complement strand
GGGGAGGGCGCCGCGGCGCTGGGCTCCGCCGGAACCGGGCTGTACTGCCTGTCTCGCCACACGGTCTGGCAGCGGCGCAGATGGCGCAGGAAGCTGGCCCACTGGATGGCGATGGTCGCGGCGACCGCCACCGGCAGCAGCGCAACACTCGACCAGTGACCAAAGCGGACGCACTGAACGGCTTTAATGGCCTGAACAAGCAGGACTTGTGCTGCAGCCCATGGCAGCCAGGGGGAAGCGGTAAGCAAAGCGTGCACCAGCAATGCGTAGGGTGCCAAGAAGAGCAGAGCAAGTGCGCCGGTAAAGAACACGAGGGCGGGCAGTGAGCCCACGGCTTCGTAGGCGTTGCGCGTAAAGCCGTTCCAGACTTCCGTGCCGCCTCGGTACATGCGGCAGGCGATAAGGCGCGAGCCGTCAAAGAGCACCACCCTGCCGCCGGACCGCTTCACCCGACGCGCCAACTGCAGCCCGTCATGGAACGAAGCCGGGATGGCTGCGTGGCCGCCCGCCCGCAGATAGGCGGCTCGTCGGAAGAGCTGGAACTGCCCGCACGCCGCGCACAGGACGCCCGAGCGGCTCTTCCGCGCCAGCCATAGCGGCAGGAGAGTCACTACGAGAAACTGGAGCATCGGCAGTATGGCTGCTTCCCAGAACGAGCCGGTAACCTGCCTGGGGAAGGTGGTAACCATGTCCGCCTCTGTCTCCTCGGCGACGGCGAGCGCGCTTCCCAGCAGCTCCGGCGCGGCGCGGGTATCCGCATCCACAAAGAGCAGATAGTCTCCGCGCGCAATGGCAGCGAGCTGAGCGCAGGCATGCACCTTGCCGGCCCAGCCGGGCGGCAAGGGGGCTCCCTCCACGAGACGCACGCGTGAGTCTTGCGCCGCGACTTCCTCCACGATCGCCGCGGTGCCGTCCGTCGAGCCGTCGTCCAGTACCAGCACCTCGAAGTGCGGATAGGTCTGCGCGCTCCAGCCCGCCAGACATGGGCCGATGTTCTCCGCCTCGTTGCGGGCGGGTATGCAGACGGAAACGAGCGGGCTGCCGGCGGGCCGGCTCTTTTTGGGCAGGGCGTAGTCACGCAAGTTGCGCACTACCTGCACGAAGACGGCGGCGAGGGCGGCCGTCAATGCCGCGGGAAACGGGATCATGCGCGCCTTCCGGAGGCGATGTGCCCGGGTCCGGCTTCCGATAGTCGCGCTTCGCGCGCTGCTCCGCGCCCGTCGGCTTGGGGCGAGTCCGCGTCATGCGCCGAGGGCACCGCGCCGGACCGTCCAACCAGCAGCGGCGTAAAGAGCGCGCTGTTCCGCTGGATGCGGAGCGCTGTGAGAGCCTCGATCTGGTCTTCCATGCGCCGCTCCATGGAGCGCACAAAGGCGATCCTGTCCAACGCGCCGCCCTGATGGACGGTGGGCGTACGCACGGAGACAAAGGCCTCCGGCTTGCTGGAATCCCAAAACTCGTAATCGAAGACAACGGTGGCGGCCCGAAAACGCGGCAGTCTTGCGGCAATGTGCCCTATGCCTGCCTGGAATGCCAGCGGGCGCTCGGCCAGGGAGGCGAAGCGGCCCTGGGGAGTTATCCAGAGCGCCTTGTTGGGTTCGGAGAGCAGCCGTGGGGCGTACTCAAGCAGCCTTCGCGCATCTGCGAGGTCCGCGCGATCCACTCCGATCATGCCCAGGCGCGTAAAGAAGCCCCAACGGCGCAGCTGCCGAGCGTCCATGATGCCGTAGGAGTCGAGGCCTGGCACGCGCTCATCCAGCAGCAGCGCGAGAAGCGGATCCCACCAGCTGGCATGGCTCAGGCAGATCAGCAGGGGGGCGCCTCCCTCCGGAGCAAGCACGGAGGGATCGCCATCCAGGTGGATCCGGCGGAAGGTGCGTGCCAGCAGGCGGCGGTTATATGCCCGGAACATCCGCACGAAGAGGCGCGATTTGCAGGGGCGAATCACGTGCGTTCCTTTCTACCGGCTGGCGGCCGCCGCGGCCTGAGGCGCCTCAAGTGCGCCCGACTTCGCATCGTCCAACACGCATTGGGCGGCGATCTGACCGGACATAAGCACCATGGGCACGCCTGCTCCTGGGTTCACGCTGCCGCCCGCGTGGTACAGGCCCCGGTAGAGCTTGCTCCGGTTGCCCGTCTTGAAAGCGGAGGTGAGTCCGCGCTTGGTGACCACGCCGTAGATGGCGCCCTTATTGGCCCGGTACATATCCCGAATGTCAAGCGGAGTGAGCATTCTTTCCGTCACGATGGACTCCACCAGCCCTTCCAACCCCCACTTCTCCAATTTACGCACGATGATGTCGCGGTACTCCCTGGCGCGGGAGGACCAATCGTAGCCATCGGTAACGTACGGTGTGTGGACGAGCGCGTAGATGGCTTCGCACCCTTCGGGCGCCACGGAAGGATCCGTGCGCGAGGGCACGGCCAGGTAGATGGTCGGGTCCGCGTGCGGTATGCGGTTCTCGTAGATGTCGCGGAACTCCGCATCCGAATCCGTGGAGAAGAAGAAATCGTGGTGCAGCAGATTCGGGAAGCGACGGTTGCAGCCCAAGTAGAGCACCGCGCCGGAGCAGGCAGGCTCCAGGTTGGCGGCATTCTTGCGGTAGTGATCCACCGCCTCCGGCGTTTCAAGCAGCCCGGTCAGCGTGAGGACGATATCCGAGTTGCACACCACCGCATCCGCGGCGAATCGGCGGCCGTTCTGGGCGATAACACCGGAGACACGGTCGCCTACGGTCTCGATGCGCTCGACCGGTGTGTCCGTATGGACGTCCACATTGAACTCCGCGCACAACCTGGTGAGCGCTGCGGCTATCTCTCCTGTGCCTCCCATGGGATACCAGCAGCCGAGTCCCACCTGCACCCAGGCGATGAGCGTGAGGATGGCGGGCGCGATGAAGGGCGAGGAGCCCACGTACTGCACGAAGTGCTCGAAGAGCTGTGCCAGGCGCGGATCCTGGAAGTGGCGGCGGATCGCCTGGTGCATGGTTGTCAGCGGGTCTATAGAGGCCGCCAGCGAGAGGCTGCCGGCGCTCAGGCCGCCCTCACGCATGGCCTCCCGCAGCGATCCCCAGGGCTTCCAGAAGAACCACCGCTCCGAGACGTCGTACATCCTGTGCGCATAAGCGAGGAAACGGAGGTAGTTCGCCGTCTCTTCCGGCGCGAACCTTCGCAGCTCCGCGACCATTCCCTCGAGAGATGTGTAGAGGTCGAATCGCGAGCCGTCGGCGAAGAATGTGCGCCACTGCGGGTCTAGCGAAACGAGGTTTAGGTAGTCTTCCGCGCGCCTTCCCACGCTGGAGAAGAGGCGCTCCAGGACGGAGGGCATCGTGATGATAGTCGGGCCCATATCGAAGGTGAAGCCCTCCGACCGCCACACGTTCATCTTCCCGCCCAGGTGGCTGTTCTGCTCGAGAAGAGAGACATCGTGCCCTTCCGCGGCCAGCCGTACCGCGGCGGCCATTCCCGCCAATCCTCCGCCTACAACGCACACTCGCATTGCGCTAACTCTCCTTTCCAAGGCGTGCCGCGGCGGCCGCGGCGGCCGATCGGTCCTTCCCGTTCGATATCTGCTCAGACTGGAGGCGCAGACGCTCCTCGCCGCGCCAGGCGAGCGCTGCCGCCGCAAGATCACGGAAGGCGCTCCAACCGGCATTCCCGCGCCAGCGGACTTGCGCGCGCAGCAGGTCCGTGCCCGCCTTGTAGTAAGGAAAGAGATGCCGCAGGGGTCCTCCTGGCGCGTGACATACCGTTGTCTTGCGCACGAAGAACTCCCTGAGGCCGGCCTCGCCCCGCATCTTGCCGAATCCGCTTGCGCCGAGCCCTCCGAAGGAGACCTCCGGCCGGGCGGCATCAATGAGGACGCTGTTCACGCTCACAAGGCCCGCTCTTATCTGTTCGGCAAGCCGGGCCCCGCGCGCCGGGCTGCTGGTCCATACGCTTGCGCCCAGCCCATACTCGCTCGCGTTGGCCAACCGCACTGCTTCCTCTTCCGAGCCATAGGCCGCAATCGCCAGCACGGGCGCGAAGAGCTCCTCGGACATCACCCGCATGCTGCTCTCGCAGCCGGCTAGCACCGTCGGCTCCATCCAGTTGCCGGTTCCGGCGGGCGCGTACAGCGAGCCGGCCGCCAGATGCGCACCTGCCGTCACCGCCTCGCGCACGCGCCCGAGTGCCTCTTCCCGCATCGCGGCGGTCCGCAGAGGGGTCCACCAGGCGCGGTCCACGCTTTGGGCGGCGCAGGAAGCAAGCGCGAGGAACTCGTCCTCGATGCGCCGATCCACGTAGACGCGCTGCGGCGCAATGCAGCTCTGTCCCGCGTTGCACGCACGCGCCCATACCAGCGATCGGGCGGCCTCCTCCAGCGGAGCATCCACGCAGACGATGGCGCAGTCGTGACCGGAGAGCTCCATCACGCTGGGAACTCCGCGCTGTGCAAGAAGTGAGAGCACGGAGCGTCCAGTGCGCGCGCTCCCGAT
>CAZGLN010000002.1:42129-43169 GCA_964526545.1 uncultured Chthonomonadales bacterium | reverse complement strand
TTCTCCAGGGCGCGCTGGACCTGCCGTTCGAGGCCGAAGTCCAGATGGAGCCGTTGGACGCTAAGAATGATCGGGTACACCGTGTGCGCGTGGCGGGACTGGACACGGTGGATCCCCGATTTGGACTGCTTGCCACCGTAGAAGATGGGGTCTCGCGCTTCCGCTGCCCGCTTACGGAGCTCACGCCGGCGCGGCCGCACTCGCGCAACTCCCGCATGATCGCGGACTACGTGGACTGGTTCAACACGCTGCCGTAGGCGGACTTCCAGTCTCATCGGCCAATAGAGGTCTCCGCCAGGAGCCGCACCAGCATTTGCAGGCCCGCTCGGAGCGGTTCGGCGCCGGGCGGGCCGCGGATGCGTGTCGTCCTGGAGGACACCCCGTACCCCTGTAACGCACTTCACACCCTCCGCTGGGAACGCATGCCGCGACCACTGGCGTAGAATGGCGCGGAATGAGACAGGTCGAGTGTGAACCCGGCCAGCGATGTCTGCAGACCGAATTTCGGGTTCAGGAGAAGGGGAACAATGAGGCTTGCGTGGCATGCACAGAATCGTCGCCGGGCGGCCTTCGTGCTGTGCACCATGTTGGCCGCCTTCGCCATCTTCGGCTTGGCGAGGGCGAGGACGGGCTGGGCGTCCGAGGAGCAGGCGCGAACGGCCCGTGGCGCCGCATCCTCCGCGCCAACGCCGGCGGTGCTGCGGGAACGCACCAACAGTTTGGCGGAGGTAGAGAGCGGTCTGGTGGCGATCGCGGAGATGCTCGAACCCGCGATTGTATCGATTCGAACCACCAAGAACATCGAGGCGCCGGCGCGCGTCTTCGACTTTGACGAGCTGTTCCGAGGCGCGCCGGGCATGCGCGACCGGCTGCCGACTCCTCGTCAGCTTCCGCGCGTGTTTCGAGCCCAGGGGGCCGGCAGCGGCGTGATTGTGGCCGCGGACGGATGGATTCTCACAAACGACCATGTGGTGGGCGATGCGGACAAGGTCATTGTGAAGCTGCATGACGGCCGGGGGTTCGCGGGAACCGTGCGCCGC
>CAZGLN010000002.1:37249-42084 GCA_964526545.1 uncultured Chthonomonadales bacterium | reverse complement strand
TGACTGTCGCCGAGTTCGGCGACTCGGACAAAGTGCGCGTGGGCCAGTTCGCCATCGCGTTCGGATCGCCGTTTGCCCTGGACGAGACCATGACCCTGGGCATCATCAGCGCCCGGTCACGTCAGAAGACGATCTCGGACGGCAGGGATACGCGCTACTATCCTAGCCTGCTCCAGACGGATGCCTCCATCAATCCGGGCAACTCCGGCGGGCCGCTGGTGGATGTGCGCGGCAAGATCATCGGCATCAACGTCGCCATCAATTCGCCGACCGGCGGCAGTGTGGGCATCGGCTTTGCCATACCCTCCAACACCGCGCGGGACGTGATGCAGCAGCTGCGCACCACGGGAAAGGTCGTTCGCGGATTCCTCGGTGTGCAGCCCCGCGATCTCACGCCGGACGAGCGCAATCGGTATGGTGTGAAGCAGGGCGGCGCGCTGGTGGCCTCCGTCAGCGATGATACGCCGGCTGGTCGCGCCGGCCTCCAGGTGGAGGATGTGATCATTCGGTTCGACGGCAAACCGGTAGATGGCGAGATCCAGCTGCGCGACATGGTTGCCCGCACCGCTCCCGGCAAGAAGGTGGAGATTGTGGTGCGCCGCAACGGTGCGGAGCGCACGCTGACTGCTACCCTGGACAAGGCTCCGGAGCGCCCTGATCTGCAGCCGGTTGAGCCCAAGAACCAGCCGGACGAGAAGGTTGGGCTGAAGGTGGAGACGGTAACTCCGGATCGCCTGCGGACCTATGGTCTCAGCGGCATCTCCGAGGGCGTGATTGTGGTGGACGTGGTTACCGGCAGCGCGGCGGAGGATGCGGGACTGGAGCCCGGCGATGTCATCGTGAAAGCGGCCGGCAAGGAGACCCGCACCGCGGAGGAGTTTGTCGCGGTCATCAAGGCGGCGAAGAGTGGTGAGAAGGTTGCGCTCCAGGTTGTGCGCAACAAGAGTCGCTCGCTGGTCACGCTGACGATTCCGTAACGCGATCCGTCGCGGCAAGGGGCCCCTCCCAGGCTCCCTCGTGTAGGGGGAAGTGGAGGGGCCTCGTCTTTTGGGGGCTCCGCCGCGCGGCCGCTCCTGCACGTTCAGACGGGGCGAGCGATACTGGTCGCGGGTGCGCGGCTCGTTTGACGCTGCTGCGAGCGTATGATATACTGCGCGGGTTAGCGGCTTACCGGTTAGGCAGGACTGGGAGCGCCGTGATGGGCATCGGGCCTCCGCCGCCCATTCCACCCGGGGGAGAGGGCGGCGTCATTCGCCGGGTTGAGCAGGCGGCGGACCGGCGGCAGTCCGCCAGGGATGAGGCGCGCCGCCGTGGTGATACTGAGCCGCCAGAAGATACGGTGGAGGTGAGCGAAGCGGCGCTGGAAGATGACGCGGAGCCTCGGCGTGAGGAGAGTGAGGAGCCGGAGCGCAAGGAGCCGGGGCGGGAGGATCCTCCGCCTACGCTGGACATTGAAGCTTGAGAAGCCCCGCGGCCGTTGTCGGCGGGGCTTTTCGTTGAGGGGCCCGCGGAGTTGAGGGCACGTGAAGCATGGATTGGGGATTACTGGCTCTTTGCGGTAATGTGCTCCTGTTAGCCAGCGGCTGGTTTCTCTTCCAGCAAGCGAAGTCCGCCCTCGCCAACCAGGCCCTCGATGCACCGGTGCTGAAGGAGCTCAAGGCCCTGCAGCAGAGCGTGGCGCTGCTGGTGGAGAAGCTGCGCCTGGAATCGGCGCAGTGCTCGGCGCAGGTGGAGGCGCGCTGCCTGGAAGCACGGGACCTCCTGGTGGCTCTGGAGCGCAAGCTGGAGGAGGCGGAGGCACGGGCTGCTGTGCCGGGTCGAACGCGCGCGCGAACGAGGGCGGCGGAGCCACGCCAAGCCGAGGATACAGCCGCGGAGTTGCGCGCCGCCGTCCTGCAGCTCGCGGATTCCGGTCTGGACGCCGCGGCTATTGCACGGGAGATAGGCCTCTCGCAGGGAGAGGTGGAGGTTATGCTGAGTCTGGAGGGGCGCACGGCCGAAGCAGCCGCGCCGCCGGTCAACACGACGGGGTAAGGGGGCATCATAGTGGCAAGGAATATGGCCTGGTTGGTCGCGCTGGCGGCCGCGGTGGCTCTGGTCGGCTGCAACAAGGCGCAGAAGGTCATCGCCAAGGTGGATGATCAGATCATCACGGAACAGGACTTCTACTCCCGCCTGGAGGATCTCGACGCCGTATCGCTGGCGGCCGCCGCACGCACCGGCAGTTTTCTGAAGGCCGGCGACGTGGTGATGCAGACGCTCATCACCGAGAAACTGGTGGAGGCAATCGCCAAGCAGAAGGGCATCACCGCCACGGATGCGGAGATTCAGAACTACGTCGCCTTCGCCAAGAAGTACCCCGGGCTGCCCGCCTCGCTGCCGGAGAACAAGCTTCGCACGGACGAGGAGTACCGCCGCGAGGCACGCTACCAGGTCCTGCTCCGCAAGCTTGCCGCCCAACCGCTGGACCTGAAGCCGGAGGACATCCAGAAGACGTACGACGAGGTCAAGCCCAACCTTCAGGAGAAGCGGCAGTTCAAGCTGCGAGTCATCGGCACGGCTTCCGAGAAGAAGGCCAAGGAGGCCCTCGCCTCGCTGAACAAGGGAGTCGCCTTCGAGACCGTGGCTCTCACGCAGTCCGAGGAGCCCTCGCAGAAGCAGAGCGGCGATATCGGCTTCGTGCCGGACGATCCGAACGTGGTGCCCGAGGCGCTGCTCAAAGAGATACGCAAGCTGAAGCCAGGCGAGTGGACAAAGTCCGTGGTGAAGGCGATGGTGCCTCCGATGGGCACGCCTCCGAATGCGCCCGCCGCGCCGCTGAGCCCGCGCTACTACCTGCTGAAGCTGGAAGAAGTGAAGCCGGAACGTTACCCCACGCTGGATGAGGTCCGGCCGCTGATAGAATCGCTGGCGCTTACCCGCAAGGACCCGAACGCGCAGCTTCGGGTGCGGGACATCGTTACCGAGACCATCGGCAAGGCCAAGATCGTGGTGAACGTGAAGCGCTATGAGCCGGTGGTCGAGCGGATCAAGCAGGCGGCGGTACAGGCCGCGCCGCCGCCCACCCCGCAGCCCGCGCCCGCTCCTGGCAACTGATGCCCCGCCTCATCACGCTCGTTGGGTTGGGACCCGCGGGCGCCGATCTGCTCTCCATGGCCGCGCGCGACGCTCTGCGCGCGGCCAGGCTGCTCTACCTGCGCACGGCGGTGCATCCCGCGGCCCAAGACCTGAGGGCGGAGGACCTCCGCTTCGAGACATTCGACGCGCTGTACGAGAGCGCCGAAAGCTTCGACGAAGTCTACGCGGGCATCGCCAACCACCTGCTGGAGAAGGCGGCAGAGTCCGACCTGACATACGCCGTGCCCGGGCATCCACTGGTGGCCGAGGAATCGGTGCGGATTCTGCTGGAGCGAGGCCCGGCACGGGGCGTGGAGTTCCGGGTCGTCGGCTCCTCCAGCTTCATCGAACCCGTGCTGGCCGCCGTCGGCGCGCACGCGGGGGAGGGCTTCACGCTTGCCGACGCGCTCGGCGAGGGCCTGGACGCCGCCTGCGTGCTCCGGCCGCTTCTGGTCTGCCAGATATACGACCGCCAGACAGCCGCGCAAGTGAAGCTGGACCTGCTGCGCCACTATCCGGACGATTGGGCAGTGAAGCTGGTGCGCGCCGCCGGCGGTCCGGACCAGCGCGTTGCCGAGATGCCCCTGCATCGCCTGGACCGCGCGGAGGTGGACCATCTCACCACGCTCTACGTGCCCCCGCTGCCCGAATCCCTGCGCCGAAAGCGGTTCGGCGACCTTGTCTACGTGATGTCCCGGCTGCGCGGCGAGGGCGGGTGCCCCTGGGACAGGGAGCAGAACCACCAGACGCTGAAGCGCTACCTGATAGAGGAGTGCTACGAGACGCTGGACGCCATCGACTCCGGCGACCCGGACGCCCTCTGCGAGGAGCTGGGGGATGTGCTGCTTCAGGTTGTCTTCCACGCGCAGCTCACCGCGGAGGAGGGCGTATTCACGATAGACGATGTCATACAGCACATCGTGGAGAAACTCATCCGCAGGCATCCGCATGTGTTCGGCGGGCTGGACGTGGCGGACTCCGAGGAAGTTCTGCGCAACTGGGAGCGAATCAAGCGCGAGGAGAAGGGCGCGACGCAGGCTGCCTCGGCGCTGGACGGCATCCCGCGCGGGCTTCCTGCGCTCATGCGCGCCCTGGAGGCGAGCAAGCGTGCCGCGAAGGTGGGCTTCGAGTGGGAGCAGTTCGAACACGTGCTCGCCAAGCTGCACGAGGAGGTCGCGGAGCTCCGAGAGGCGGTTGAGACCGGGAGCAAGGCCCGCGTGGCCGAGGAAGTCGGCGATCTCTTGTTCACCGTGGTGAATGTGGCGCGCTGGCAGGGGGTGGACCCCGAGGAGGCGCTCCGCACCATGGCGGCAAGGTTCGAGGCGCGCTTTCGCACCATGGAGTCCGCCGCCGCCGCCGCCGGGCGCAGCCTCCGCGATCTCAGCGCGGCTGAACTCGACAGGCTGTGGGAAGACGCCAAACTCCGGGAGCGTTCACCGAGTCCGGGATAGCCATGTGCGCAGCGGCCGGCGGCACCCGTTGACGGCTCCGGCTCTCTCCTCCATCTCCTCCCTGGGCTGATCTTCCGGCGCCCATCGGTGCGGCCCGCTCCTGGGTCGCCGCTCCCGGCGCCTCGGCGCGCGGCACAGCCGGCCCCTCCCTTGCCGGTGCCATCGTCCGCGACGGCTTCCTCCCAGATCGCGTGGGGGAAATGCCAGCAGAAAGGGCACGCCAGAGTGTTGACAGAGGTGCCGCCTGTGCGGTAGGCTATACTTGAG
>CAZGLN010000002.1:0-37188 GCA_964526545.1 uncultured Chthonomonadales bacterium | reverse complement strand
CTGCCTGCGCGCCAACCTGGCGCCCTGCTGTTGCTGCCTCTGTAGCGGCCGCTAGCAAGCGGCGCCCCTCTGCCTTCGATTTGTCATCGCCCGGACAGCCCTTCCACCTGGCATGCCGGGCTCGATTCCACCGAGGAGATAAACGCATGATAAGACGCTGCATGTTGAGCCTGGCCGTACTCGTGCTGGCCTCCGTCGCGCGGCCCTCCGCCGCCCAGCTCAACTGGGACGGCCAGGGCGGAGCCTTCTTGAACGCACTGGCATTTCCCACCGCGGCTGGCAGCATCCAGGCTGCCTTCCACTTCATTGATCTGGAGTCGCTAGGAACCATCAAGACCTACAGCGTGAATGGCGGGCTGCGCGGTGGGATCGAGGTCGGCTTCAACCGGGTGAATACCAACGTGACGGGCGTAGCCGACCAGAATCTGCTGCATGCGAAGTGGCAGTTTCTAGCCGCCGAGGGAAATCGGCCAGCGCTTGCGGCCTGGCTGGTCTACCGTGACCTGCTCGGCGGCGCGGACGCCACCGACTACGGATTGACCGCCACGACCGTGCTCAAGCCGGGGGGCACGCCCGTGGTCGTAAGCGGCGGGCTCCGCTCCACCAAGTCGCGCGGCATGGCGCTGTTTGGCGTGGGCGATAGGCGCCGCCTCAAGTGGGAGGGCTCTGTGGCCGTCTTTGCCAACCCGCGCCTGCTCTTCGCCACGGAGTTCAAGGAGCAGATTGGGGGGCGCACGTGGACGGACCTTGCGGTGCGCTATCTTGCCGGCAAGGGCGTGAACGTGGATGTGGGCGTGGCCAACTTCGGCCCAGGCATCAACAACCAGTTCGCGCTGGGAATCACCTACAGCCGCTAGATGTCCCCGGGACCGGGGCGGCCGGCCATTCAATGGCGAGGGGCTGGCCGCTCCGCGCTCTTCCTTGGACTACCTCTTTCGGGTTACCACCTCGACGAGCTTCTCGGCATCCGCCTTGGTCCATACCGGCGAGATGGTGAAGGAGCCCACGTTGGTGGCTTGCGTGATGACGGGGCAGGTGATGGCCTGATTACCGATCACGAAGACCAGCCGCTCCCCCATGTGCTGCGTGGCGAACTGGTAGTATCGCGACCGGCCCTCGCGCGTGAGGCCGATATCCACCTTGTAGTACTCCTTCTGAATGAGCGGCTCATAGCCCACGCTGAGCGAAGCGCCCGAGAAGTGGCGCGTGGTGAGCACCGTGGGGCAGTTTGCGACGATCTCCTCCACCGTAACGATTCTGCCGCCGCGCGTGCCGGCCCGCGAGCGCACGGCCTCGGCCACGGGGCGTTCCGGCTCGTCGCGATCGCGCGTCTTGGAAGTCGGCGAGCCGATATCCGCGTAGGGGTTCGGATCGGCGTCATCATCATCACGCAGGCGGAAGCGCCAGGCCCGCCCAGCTTCCTGAACGATGTAGCGGTGACGAAAGCCCGGCCGATCCTTGTTCTGCAGGCCAACCACGGTGAGACCGGCGGGATCGGGCTGCAGTTCGGGCCACTTCACGCTCATCAGGCGGGCGTTGTCCCACGTGGAGTAGGCCCACCAGGCGGCTGCCAGCACCAGGAAGCCCACGACGATGCGCCGCGTGCCGCGCTCGCGCAGAACGCTGCCGTAGGCGGTTCGTCCCGAGGAGCCTCTGTTGGCCGCGGAAGAGGGATCTGACATTCTCGTTACATTTCCTCCTGGAGCAGACGCCGCAAGGCGCCCAAGAGCAGCTCCACGTTTCGAAACGTGGCGGACTCGCCCATGGTT
This sequence comes from uncultured Chthonomonadales bacterium, assembly GCA_964526545.1. GTDB lineage: Bacteria > Armatimonadota > Chthonomonadetes > Chthonomonadales > CAJBBX01 > CAZGLN01. The sequence goes on along the minus strand of CAZGLN010000002.1, from coordinate 35,419 downwards.
CCGATGCGCCAGATCCGGCCCTTCAGGCGGCCGAGGCCGCCGCCGATCTCCACGCCATACTCCCGCAGAAGACGGCTGCGAATACGCCCTTCATCCACTCCCACTGGCACCGTCACCGCGTTCAGAGTCGGGAGACGGTAGCCCTCGCAGGCGAAGGGTGCGAGGCCCAATTCCATCAGCCCGTCCATCAGTCTTTCGCTCACGGCCTTGTGCCTGGCGCACCGGGCGGTGAGGCCCTCCTCCATAATCTGCCGGAGCGACTCGTGAAAGCCCATCAGCAGCGAGACGGGCACGGTGTGGTGGTAGGTATGGTCGCCGCCCCAGTAGTCCAGGAGCAGCCGCCAATCCAGATACCAGCTCCGCACGGGGGACTTGCGACCCGCCACGGCCTCCATCGCGCGGGGACCGATGCTGATGGGCGAGAGGCCGGGCGGGCAGCCCATGCACTTCTGCGTGGCGGAGTAGCACACATCAACACCCACGCCGTCTATCTCTACGGGCAGGCCGCCCAGCGAAGTTACCGCGTCCACCACCAGGATGGCATCCTGCCGGCGCGCGATTTCGGCCAGCGCCTCCAGCGGCTGGAGCACGCCCGTGGATGTCTCCGCATGGACGCATGCCAGTACCTTGAGGCGCGGCATACGGCTCGCGGCGGCGGCCAGTTCGTCCGTATTCAGCGGTTGGCCCCACTCCGCCTCCACCACGGTAACCTCCGCGCCGTAGCGGGCGGCGATCTCCGCCATGCGCTGCCCAAAGAAACCATGGACTCCGATAAGGACGGCATCGCCCGGTTCCACGAGGTTGGCGAAGCAGGACTCCATGCCCGCCATGCCGGTGCCCGTGAGGGCGAGGGTCGCGGCGGGTGCCGAACACCGCGCGAAGGTCTCGCTGCAGATCCTCGAGGAGCGTGAAGAGTTCTGGATCCAGATAACCCATGGGGGCGCGGCCCATGGCTTCGAGCACGCGGGGTGAGACGCTTGAGGGCCCCGGCCCTAGGAGCACACGGGGAGCCGGCAGACTGCTGCTCGACATCGAAATCTCCTGTTCCGCGGCTGCGCGGCCGCACGCATCCTCATCATCAAGCCGCCGCGCGGAGTTTTCGAGGGTCTCGACAGCGACGGGCGGGCGGTGTATAATATCACCTGCCGCATCCAGAATGCGACAGTCCTTGTTGTCGGCTGGAGCGAGCCCGTCACCGGAAGCGGGGTGAGAGACTTTTGGTTCAGGTGATAGTAAAGCCAGGCGAGCCCATTGATGTGGCGCTCAAGCGCTTTAAGAAGGCCGTCATGAACAGCGGGATTACGAAGGAAGCCCGCATGCATGAGCGCTACGAGAAGCCCAGCGACAGGCGCCGACGCGAGCTGAAGGCGAGCATTCGTAAGGCCGAGCGCGCGCGTAAGAAGGCTCAGGAGAAGGAGCGCGATTAGCAGGCCAGGGCCGTATCCGGCTTCCGTGTACGGATTGCGGGCGGGCCGTTGGGTCCGCCCGCTCGCTATCCTAGGAGGGTGCCGGAGAAGGGATTCGAACCCCCACGCGGTTGCCCGCAAGTGATTTTGAGTCACCCGTGTCTGCCATTCCACCACTCCGGCGTCTGGACAACGATTATACGTCCGCCGAGCAGGGGAAGTCAAACGCGCGATGCGGCGCGGGTGCAGGATAAGCGCGTAATGGGCGCGTAGTTTTGTACGCATTTTGGGCGGCGCCTTCTGGCGCGATGCAAGTTTTCTCGCGTACAATATTGCGCTCAAATGTTGAGGAACGGCCTGCCGCGGTAAGTGCGGCCACGCCGTGTTGGCGATACTGGTTCTGGCAGGCACAGAGGGCCTGAACCGCGAGAGGAGCGGCAGCAATGACTGACGACAATCTGATAACAACCGAAGACGCCGCGGAGGAGCGGGCGCCGGAACAGGCCGAAGCGTCTGCCGCCGCTCAGGAGGCCGGTCAGGCCGCTTCCGTGCCGGACACTGGCGTTACGGGGCCGCAGGAAGTCGTCGCCGTCTCCTCGTCGGAAGAGTCCAGCGCGGCCGAGAGCCAGGAGCCCGCGGAGGCCGAGGGCGGTTCAACCGAGCCGGTTGCCGAGGAGCCGGTCGCGCCAAGCGCGGAGCCGGAACCGAGCATGGAGACCGCCGCGGACTACGCTTCCAGCTTCCCGAGGCTTTCGGAGGGCGACGTGGTGCGCGGCGTGGTGGTGCACATTGACCGCGAGGGCGTGCTGGTGGACGTGGGTGCCAAGTCCGAAGGCCTGGTGCGCTCCAGCGAGCTCTCGCGCGATGCAACGGCGCAGGCCGAGAGCGTGGTCTCCGTTGGCGATGAGATAGATGTATACGTCATGGAGGCCGATAGCCAGGACGGCCGCCTGCTGCTCAGCAAGAAGCGCGCCGATTTCGAGAAGGCCTGGGAGCGCGTGCTGGAGGCCAAGGAGCAGGGCAAGACCATCACCGCCATGGTGACGGAGCGCGTGAAGGGCGGCCTGGTGGTGGACCTGGGTATTCGCGGGTTTGTGCCGGCATCGCACGTGGGCACGGGCTCACTGAAGACGAACCTTGACAAGTATGTCGGGCAGTCCATCCCGCTCAAGGTGATTGAGGTGGATAAGGACCGCCGCAAGGTGGTGCTCTCCAATAAGCTCGCAGCCGATGAGGACAGGCAGACTCGCAAGGCCGAGACCATCGCGAGCCTGGAGGTGGGCCAGCAGAGGCGCGGCGTGGTGCGCCGCCTCACCAACTACGGCGCCTTCGTGGATCTTGGCGGCATTGATGGGCTGCTCCACATCTCCGAGATGTCCTGGACGCGCATCAACCATCCGCAGGAGGTCCTGCGGGAGGGCCAGGAGATCGAGGTCGTCATCCTGAAGATGGATCTGAATGCCGGGCGCATCAGCCTGGGCATGCGGCAGATACTTCCGGACCCGTGGGCGGGCATCGGCGAGCACTACCACGTTGGCGACGTAGTGGATTGCGTGGTCTCGCGGATTGTTCCGTTCGGGGCGTTCGTTCAGTTGCCCGAGGGCATCGAGGGCATCGTGCCCAATGCCGAAATGGGTACCCGAAAGGGCAAGGGTGAGGCTTTGCGGCCGGGATCGAAAGTGGAGGCCAAGATCACCGAACTTCGGCCCGACGAGAGAAAGATGACCCTCTCCATCCGGCATCTGCAGCGCGAGGAGGAGACGCGGCGCGAGAGGCAGGTGGTGGAGGAGTACCAGACGCGGCCGGAGCGCGAGGAGCCCCGATTTACCATCGGTGATGCGCTTCGGGCCAAGGAAGATCACGGCGAGGACGAATAGTCCCTCCCACGCGCGGTGCATGCCATGCCCCTCATTGGAGTAACCGGCGGCGTGGCCACGGGCAAGAGCACGGTAACGGCCCTGCTGCGGGAGCACGGGGCCGTTACGTTCAGCGCGGACGAAGCATCCCGCGAGGTTCTCACGGTCGGTTCGCCGGGGTATCTGCGGGTGCTGGAGGCCTTCGGTTCGGGCATCCTCGCGCCCGATGGCTCGGTGGATCGGGCCGCTCTCGGCAGGATAGTCTTCGCGGACCCCGCGCGTCGGCTGGAGCTGGAGCGCATCACCCATCCTCTCATCCTGCAGCGCCTGCGCCAACAGGCCGATGATGCAGTTGCGCGCTACGGACCGGATGTCTGCGTGGTGATAGAAGCCCCCCTGCTCTTCGAGGCCGGCATGCAAGATTGGTTCGATTGCATCGTTGTCGTTGCCGCGAGGGAGGAGACCCAGCTGCGAAGGTTGAAACAGAGAGACGGCATGGGCGTTGAATTCGCGCGGGCGCGCATGCAGGCGCAATGGCCCCTCGCGGCGAAAGTAGAGAAGGCGCAGCACATAATCTGGAACGATGGCAGCCTGGACGATCTTCGGGAGCAGGTGCGAACCCTCTTCGAGTCCCTGGGCTGCGTTGCGAGAGCGCTTTGAACGGGAATGTAACCTTATGCTTGGCGGAAGGGTCCTAAGGGTGCGGCGCATCCTGGGCTTCTCCCGCTCCTCGATTGCACGCCGCGTTGCAGGGCAGGGCGCGGATGTCGCGGCGAGTTCCGGATACCCCCCGCCGGATTGGTGTGGACGCATCTGCACCACGATCAGCCACGGGCACGAACCGGTGCTTGCACACTCAGAGGGCATATGCTATAATCCCCGCCGGCAGGGCGGATCCAGGCCGGCATCTGTCTGGCCGTCCCCGGTGAGACTTACTTCCCCCATAAGTAGCGCGCTCTCTAGGAGGTAAGATCCGTCTTGAAAACAGTGCGACCCCTTCACGTCTGCCTGTCACTCTTGGCAGCCTTTCTGCTGCTAGGCACCTCCTCGGGAGCCTTTGGCCAGGAGAGTCTCTGGAATCCCTCCACGGGCAAGCTCAAGAAACCCTTCCTAGGTGGTCCCTTGCCTCGCGAGGTGACGGAGAGGGCCTGGCGGGGCCAGGAGGGCCGCGGGCTCGGGATTCCTCAGCGGACCATCAACCTCACGCCGGGTACTCCCCAGGTCATGGATCGCCGTCCGTTCTGGACGCGAGATGAGCGGTCCATCTACTTCGAATCGAACCGGAACGATCTCGCCGGCACGCAGGCCGGCAATCTTTTCCACATCTACCGGATGACCTCGGATGGCCGCGGCGTGTTCGCCGTTACGGGACCTTTGGCGTCGCCGCCCGTGGGCGCGAATGCTTCCCAGAGCCAGGTCGCGGTGAGCAGTAGCGGGTCCTCCATTGTCTATATCGAGACCACGCCAGGCAATGTGCAGAACCTGGAGACGGATGGCTCGGTGGACATCGTGGAGCTGAACCTCTCCACCGGCGTCACCAAGTCGCTGGTGCGCAACAACCCGCAGGGCTTTGTCTTCACGGGCCTCAACAACCCGCAGTACGGCGTCGCCTCCGGCGGCAATATCGCGGTCTACTTCGCGGGCCGGCTGCAGGGCCGCCAGAATTTCAACCTTTTCGCGGTGGATACGCAGAGCGGCCGGGTGACTCAGATCACCACCGGCATCGCGGACGACCGCAACCCTACTCTGAGCCCCACGGATGCCGGCAATCCCTTCCGGCTGGTGCTCGCCTTCGACTCGAACCGCTCCAACCCGGCGGGCACGGCCACCAAGGCGACCCGCGATATCTGGGTGGTTCCAGTCAACGCCTTCCCGGCCACGGCGGCCACCCGCGTAACCAACTTCTCCGTGGGAGGCACCAGCTCGAACAATATCGAGCCGGCCTGGAGCACCAACAAGATTGACGAGGTCAACGGGCCGCAATCGTTTGTCAATGGTCGGCAGCTGATCGCTTTCGCTTCCACCCGGCGCGACTCCGCGAACGATGGCAATGCGGACAGCATCAACCCGAACGGCACCAGCGACATCTACTGGCTGGAGGCCACGGTGGGGCCGGACGCGGGTAATCCGGGCTCCTACACGGTGCTCACGCCCGAGTCCGCCCTCAATGCGGCACGCAAGCTGCCTACCAGCGATAGCAGTCATCAGTACGATGACCGGAAGCCCGCGTGGCCGCAGTTCATCGAGACGTATCGCGTAGCCTACGATACCAACCGCACCGCCTACGACGAGGTAACGGATCTCTCCACGCCCAATCCGGCGGTGGCCAGCACGCCGCGAGACATCTTCGCCTCGACGCTCATTGATATCTACGCGCCCACGCTCATCCGCTTTAACGAGGTCACCCAGGAGATTGTGAGCGTGGAGCCGCGGCTGGCGCAGCCCGGCAGCGACGTGAGAATCTCGGTGAAGATGGCGGATTTCGAATCCGGCATTCGCGATGTCTGGGTGCAGATTAAGAACCCGAACAGCAAGTACCAGTCCTCGGATGGGCAGGAGCACAAGGTCTACATCTTCCAGACCCTCTCCTTCATGTCCGGTCCGGTCAGTGCCATCAACACGCCGATTGAGTGGGAGAGCCAGCGCATCTTCATCGGCTCCGACCCCGCCGATCCGCGGGTGAACACCTATGCCCGGCCGACCTACATTCCGTCCATTGACGACTATTTCGCCTTCTCAGGCGGCACGCATCCTCCCGTAGATCCGCTGAATCCGCAGCGGGACACGGGCTGGCTGCGGCTCAACCTTGTCAGTCGCGACCCGGCCACGGGCGTGAGCACGTACTCTGCCACGTGGCGCACGCCGCCATTCCCCTCGGACTACCTGGTGGACGTGATCGCGTATGACAACGCGGTAGATCCCTTCACGCTCAACCGCAGCAACTGGAAGATCTACGACAACGTCTGGGGCTTCAGCACGCAGGGCTTCAACCCGCAGAATGGCGTGCTCTTCGTGAGCGACCATGCGCAGGGGCAGAAGTTCTTCAGCTCGCGCTTCGGCCTGGCGCGGCCGGTGAACGTGCTCCATGCCTTCTGGGGCACCGAATCCTGGATGACCGATTTCGACGTGAATCTGCTTCCGCGCACGGCCCTGAGCGGAGGCAACGTTCAGCCGCTGCTCAACGTGCGGCACACGCTCGGCGCGCGCTCCTACGGCGGTTCGGACCCGCGCGATCCCGGGACGTTCTTCTACGGCAGGGATTCGCGCACGATTGACGGCACCACGGTCGAGAACGGCTGCGACGCAGCAGTACGACATCTGGCGCATTCAGTGCCGCGGTCCCGTGCCGGATTCGGTCTTGCAGTTCTACGCGCCGCGCAACGAGCTGCAGCCGCCGGATACGGTGAGCGGCGAGGCCTCTCCCCGCACCGTTCTGGTTGCGCCGCGCGCCGTGATATGGCATGCGCCGTACACCGGCAACGTCTTCTCCGCGCCCGGTACCCTGACGGAGCTTGCGACGCAGAACATGCTGAGCAACTTCATCCGGGCCGGCGGGCGCCTGCTGGTGAACGGGCAGGATATCGCCTGGGCGCTCACGCTGAACGGAGCGCTGCAGAACAGCTTCCTGCGCAACGACCTGCGGGCAGACTTTCGGCAGGATTCCGCCATCGGCGTGAGCCGCTTCCTGAGCAACGGCTTCGGGTTGCCGCTCACCTACATCGCGGCGGGCGCCTATGAGCTCACCGCACCCGGGGCGGGCTCCTACAATCCCATCGTAAACGACCCGTGGCGCAAGACGCGCATCGTCTCGCACCACAACTATCCCGGCCCGCCGGTGCCGCCGAGCATCGAGGACTTCATCTACAATCCGGAGAACCGCCTCTCGGGCGGTCTGCCGGCGCCGAACGAAGACCGGACCTATGGCTGCCCCGGCAACATGTGGCCGGACATGGTGGTGCCGCTGAGCGGCGCCGTGGCGGATTTCAACTTTGCCAACGGCCTTACCGGAGTGCTCCACTACGAGGACACCACCACCAACGCCCGCGTGGTCTACGCGCCGATGGGTCTCGAGGGCTACGTGCCGCAGGGCTTCACGGTGGATAGCACGGTCATCATGAAGAGCCGGCGCACTTCCCTGGTGCACAACGCCCTCTGCTGGATGCGCACCGGGCAGGTCATCGGCAACGTGCGCGACCTGGAGGGAGCCGGCACGCCGCTCAAGGATGTGCTGGTGCGGCTCATTGATAACTATCCCACGCCGAACGCCGTGCGGTACACCGCGCTTACCGATGCCTCCGGCAACTTCTTCATCAATGGCGTGGAGGCTGGCACCTACGAGGTGTCGGCGACCAGAGCGGGCTTCCTTGTTGGGCGTCCAACCGCCGTCGTCGTGCATGGGCATGCCCGGGATCGTGTGGATATCCGCATGACGGCTGCCGAGCCCGCAGTGGTGCGCGGCAAAGTGACACGGATGGATGGCACCACGCCGGTGGTGGGTGCCACGCTCACCTTGACCGAGGTGGTTGGTCCTGGGGTAACCCCTGTCGTCATCACGGCTACCTCCGACGTGCAGGGCAACTATTCGCTGGACCGCGTGCCGGCGGGAACGCGTTACACGCTCACCTGCACCGCGCCGTCGTTCGGTGAGAGCACACCGCTCAACTACCCCGTGCCGAATCCGAACGATCCGAACGCGGGCCAGCGTGATCAGCTCGTGGTAGCGGCGAAGACGTATACCGGTTTCGATTTCCGGATGAAGCCGGAACCCGGAAGCGCCACGGGCCGCGTGGTGAAGGACGAGAGCCCCGCCGAGGGCATTGCCGGTGCAGTGGTCACCGCGACTCTGGGCGGCCAGACGGTTACTGCCATCACGGATGCCACGGGCAACTTCTCCTTCAACAGCAATAACACGCCGCCGAACGGGCTGGATCCGGGGACCTGGTCGGTAGTGGCCACGGCGCCCGGCCGCTCGCCGAACAGCCCTCCATCCACGTTGACCATCGTCACGGGGCAGAACTCCGAGCCGGATCCGAACCCGATACGCCTGCGGGCGATACCGCCTGGCGTGGTCTCCGGCCTGGTAACGAACTCCGCAAACAACCAGCCGCTCGCGGGAGTCCTGGTGCAGATACGGGATGCTGCCAATAACCTGATTGCAAGCATGAATACCTTCACGCCGGCAATCACGGATGGCACGGGCTACACCTACAACTGGCGGCTGACGGACGTGCCGGCCGGGGTGACATACACCGTAACTGCCGCACTGGCGGGCTACACGCCCACGCCGCTGAACAGAACGGCAGCCGTGGTCAGCCAGCAGGAGACCAAGAACGTCAACTTCTCCATGCAGCCGCTGCACACGTTCTCGGGCAATCTGTCGCTTGTCTCGGCGCCGTACGACTATCCGAACCAGAACGTGGGCGATCTGCTTGGCATCCCGGCGGCGGACCGAACCAACGGCGCGTTCCTGTTCGCCACGTGGCTGCTGCGGCAGTACAGCTTCTATCCGCAGGCACCCACGACAACCTTCCGCTTGGGACAGGGCTACTGGCTTGCCTATCGCAACAACCTCCCGCTGGCCACGGAGGGAATCCTGGCGGATCAGACCCGGCCGTTTGACATCGGGCTGAATCCGGGCTGGAACATGATCGGCAATCCGTTCCCGTTCGAGATAGACTGGACCCGCGTGGGGGTGCGGCTGGCCAACGGCACGCTGCTCACCTACCAGCAAGCGGTTACACAGGGGAAGGTCGGCGCGGCCATCTTCGGGTATGTGAGCGGCAGCTACGTGCTCGACTTCCGGCTGCAGCCCTGGCGAGGTTACTGGGTGCGGGCCTACGAGGCGGTAACGCTTCTCGTGGATCCGATAACCAGCAGAAGATCGGCAACTCTCCCTGCGGCGAACAGCCGTGCAATTCTGCAGGGAGGCGACGGCTGGACGGTGAACTTGCGCGTGGCCGTGGGCGGAGTGCGGGATGATGATAACCACTTCGGCCAGAGCTCGCGAGCAAGCGATGGATTCGATGCCTTCAAGGCCGAGAAGCCGCCGCTGTTCGGTGAGAAGTATGTCTACGGCGCTTTCGATAATCCGAACTGGGGCGACCGTGCCGGCGCCTACGCGGTGGATGTGCGATCGGCCGCACCAGGGCAGAAGGTGTACGAGTTCAGCGTGCGCACCAACGTGGAGAAGGCGTCGGCCTCCATCTCCTGGCCGAATACCGCGGCGGTGCGGCGAAACGTGCGCCTGACGTTTGTGGATCTCGCTACGGGCGAGCGGAGAGATATGCGCAGCTCGGGTGGATACACGTGGGTAACTGGCGAGGGGGAGACCACGAGGCGCTTCCGAATAGAGGTGGGTGCGCAGACGAACGACAGGCTGATCGTGAGTCAGGTCTCCACGCGGACGGGCCGCAGCGCGCAATCCACGACGATATCGTATGCGCTCTCCGGCAGTGCCTCGGTGAAGCTGACGGTGATAAGCGCGAATGGCACGACCGTTCGGAATCTCTCTTCCGGAAGCACCCGCGCGGCGGGAATCCATGAGCAGACGTGGGACCAGAAGAACGATCAGGGCATCGTGGTGCCCGCGGGATCCTACGCGGTGATCATCGAGGCCAGATCCGCGGATGGTTCGCAGACCGCGCGTGCAGCCGGTCAGGTGTTGATAGTGAGGTAGTGCGTTCGTTGGTGTGCGGGGCGAGCTAATCGGTGACGGGCTCGCCCTGCCTCCATGCGGTAGACGGTCCGGCGAGGAGGAGGACGTGCGCTCTGCCTCCTAGCACGTAGTCGAGACGGAACCGCAGATCTGTTCAGCGTTCGATAACCCGCCCGGTACGTTCCGGTTCCGGTGTAAGGCGAACGTCATCGAGGGAGGAACTATCAGAGTGAAGCGGATCAGAAAGAGCAGGGCGGCCCGGCTCGTAAGCTGGCTGCTTACTTTCGCCATGATCACGACGATTGCCGCCGGTGCGTTCCGGCCCACGCTCGCCACGGCGCAGGGCACGGGCACGGGCGTCGCGCAGGACGTCGCCGTGCTCCGGTTTGAGAACAAGGCCGGCAACCTCGGTGCAGCGCTCGCGAAGCTGGCAACCGACCAGGTATCGAATGAGCTCTCCGCATCGGGCAAGTTCACGCCGCTGCCAGAGCAGACGGTGGAGGCGGAGATCCGCAAGAATCTCCTTCGGCCGCCGTTTGACAGTGTAGCGATCAGCCGGTTGAGTGCGGCGCTCAACATCAATACGGTGATCACGGGCGAGATTGCCTTCGTGAGGGTAACCGCGCCGAAGGGCGCCGCCAAGGAGGTCCAGGTGGGCCTTCGCGTGCGCGTGATTGAAGGCGCCACGGGTGACCTGCTGAACGGCGCGTCGCAGGTCGGAGTGGCGCGCGCCAGGCCAGGCCTTGCGGACGAGGATCAGCTCATCCAGGAAGCTGCGCAGAATGCCGCCGTGCAGTCTGTAAAGCAGATTCTCAGCTACACGCTGCCCAGCGCCGCGGTCATCGGCACCATCGGCACCAAGCCGAACGTGCAGGTGGTGGTCAATAGAGGATCGCGCGATGGCATGCAGCCGGGCATGCGGCTGATCGCTACGCGCGATCGCCAGCGAGTCGCCGAGATCGAGCTCACGCAGGTGTTTCCGGCGATGTCCGAGGCGCGCATCATCAGCGATCCGCTGGGCGTGCGCATCGAGGACAAGCTGCGGGCGGTCTTCCCAATGCCGCCGTTCCCGGCGGGCGCTGGCGTGGGCACGCAGCCGACGCGGACGAGCGCGAAATCGGGAATGAACAGCCTGGGCAAGATCTTGACGGTTCTTGTGATCGGCGCCGCGATTGCCACTGCCGTCGGCGGGGGCAGCAGCTCCTCCGTTACAAACGTGACTGCGGAGGCAGATCAGGATCTGGGCGCCGCGGCGGTTCGGCTTACCTGGAGAGACAACATCTGGGGGGCCGGCACGTTCGAGTACCAGGTATGGCGAGACCGCGACGCGCCGTATAACCTCACCGGCACGCCGGTGGCCGCGCTGAACGGCGGTCAGCGGACCTACACCGACCATCCTGCGCCATCCACCTTCTGGGGCGGCGGGCGAAGTTTCCATCAGCCGCCGCGGAATACGGGTGATAACAACAACAACCAGGGCGGCCTCTCAACGGTGGTAACGCCCGATCCCGCGGATGCCGATACCCCTCGGGGATTCGTTACGGGGCTTACCTACCGCTATCTGCTCTCCGCCGTCATCCAGAGGCAGTTCATCAACAACAACAACAACAACCAGGGCGGCAACCAGGGTGTTACCTTTGAGGATGTCGGCACCGATCCCGTGCCCTCCGGCCCGGTAACGCCCGTCAATCCCGTGCAGTTGGCCAGCCCGGCGGACGGCGTGGGCTCTATTGACATCACGCGGTTTGATCCACGGTGGCTTTCGACCACGGGCGCGGATGAGTACCAGGTGGAGGTCTCCACCGACGGCACGTTCCGCAACAAGCAGCTCATCCTGCAGCTGCCGCTCAAGCAGTTCGCCTCGCCGCCGCCGAACGGCGTGCAGCAGCGGCTCGATACGGTCGTGAACCTGAGCAACAATCCCGTACTTCGACGGGATGCGGCCTTCAGAAACTGGGAGGACGGCGCGGCAGGCGCAATCCGGCCGACCATCTTCTGGAGGGTTGGCGCACGCAATCGCCAGGATAGGCCAGGGCCCGTGGATGCGATGACTCGCAACGCTAAGTCCGGCGACATGGCCTTCCGGTTCGTCTATTCCCAGCCCAGGAGCTTCCAGCCGGCCGACGCGCCGCCGCCACCGCCCTAGCTTGCGGATATTCGGCGTAGCCCCGCGGGCCGGAAGATGGCCCGCGGGAGGTCGGTGAGAGAGGAGTTCACGTGATGCACAAGTGGCTTCAAATAGCTGTTCGCGCGCTGGGGCTCGCCGCGGTGCTGAGCGTTCTGGGCTATCCGGGCGCATCGGCGCAGCAGGTGGTTCGGCCGGCCTTCGTTAACGGCGAGGTGCTGATCACCGTGCCGGGCGGGACCGCCCGGGCGGCTGTTGATCAGATTGCCGCAGCCTACAACCTGCAAGTCCGGCAGGCGTTTCCCAACATTGACGGGCAGGGAGCGCGGGACGTCTACCATCTGCGCATGAACGCGGCGAACCCGACCGCGGAGCAGACGACCGCGTTGCTGGCGCAGCTGCGGGCCGACGGTCGGGTGCTCTTCGCCCACCACAACAGCCTGAAGTACAAGCTGCAGTCCGGTACCGCGGTGCCGAATGACCCGCGGTTCGGCGAGCAGTGGGGCCACATCCAGATGCGCATGCCGCAGGCATGGGCGATTGAGAAGGGGCAGTCGCACGTTACTATCGCCGTGGTGGATAACGGCACCGACGTGGACCATCCGGAGTTTCAGGGACGAACGCTGCCTGGCTTTAACTCGGTGAGCGGGACGAACGATCCGCGGCCCGTGCCGAACACCGAAACGCACGGAACGCATGTCGCCGGCATCGCCATGGCGCAGGCCAATAACGGGATAGGCGTTGCTGGCGTGGCCTGGGATAATACACGCCTGCTTGCCATCAATGCCGATAACGGCGTGGGCGGATTCTCCTCCGCGGCACTTATCGCCGCCTATGATTTCGTCCTGGCGCACAAGACGAACAACCCGACCCGCCAGGTAGTGATGAACTTGAGCCTGGGTGCGGCCGATGCCTCCGACACGCCGAACCTTGCAGATCCGGAAAACGCCAAGCTCCTCGCGCTTGCAAACGCGGGCATCGTCATCGTCTGCGGTGCCGGCAATGACGGCGCCGGAGGCAACCCACCCTTCAACCCCGCCAACATGGCCTCCGCGCATCGGAATATTCTCTGCGTCACCGCGACGGGTCAAACAGGGCTGAGGGCCGTCTATTCGCAGTTCCGTCCCTACTCCACCGTGGCCGCGCCTGGAGGCGACAGCACGGTAGGTACGACCATCCTGAGCACTTTTCCCGTCGCGGCGGGGTCGTACGGGTTCCAGGAAGGCACCTCGATGGCCAGCCCGCAGGTGGCGGGTGTCGTGGCGCTTCTGCTCTCGATTCCCGGAGTCTCCCCGGGTGACGTGAAGGATGTGCTCACCAGCACAGCCAGGCCGGTGAGCGGCTTCCGCGTGCCGAGCCCGGAGTACGGATACGGCATCGTGGACGCCGCGGCCGCGCTCGAGAAGGTGGCTGTCTCGGTGACCGTGATGGAACCGGACGGCACTGGCGGAAAGGCCGGCGGTGGTGGCGGCAGGCTTCCTGATCCCGTTGAGACCCTGATGCCGACCCTGCGCGTAGCCGTGCGCCAGGTTCCGCCCGCGGACTTCGTCTTCAAGCTGGATGGAACGGTCATTACGGACTACGTGATCGAGAACATCACGGCGAGCATCCGCGACCAGCAGGGCAATGATGTGCCGCTGAACTATGACGCGGTGGTGCGCACGCGGCTGCTTTCGCCCGGACCGCACACCATCGAAGTCAGCGGAACAAAGGCCGGTAAGACGGTAACTGATATCCGGTTCTTCACTATCACGCCGCGCCAGATCCCCGCCGGACGCTCCATGATCGCCATACCCTACTTTGAGAACGGCGCGACGCCGGAGGGCTACTTCGGCACGGACTTCCGACTGGCGCGCTGGGTGTATGACACGGTGGGCATTGCGAATGGCCGGTCGACGGCTACCGGGCGCTATGCCTTCTACGCTTCCACCGGCGCCAAGGAGGATGGAGCCTCCTTCGACAAGACAGGGGTGGCCGTGCGGCAGGATGGTGATCCGGCGACAAGCGGCTTCCTGCGCGGACCCGTAGGCCTTGCCTTCTTCGCGGATACCGAGAGCGTGAAGCCGGTGGTTACCCGCGGTCAGCCTCTGACCTCGAGGCCCTTCATCATCCCGCTTCAGGCGGCGCCGGGCGGCCAATCCATCGGGTGGAACATGGTGGGTTGTCCTTTCCCGTTCGATGTTCCGTTCAATTCCTGCCTCGTGGATACGCCCGAGGGCCGGCTCTCCGTGAAGATTGCTGTGGACAAGGGCTATCTGCTGCCGAACATCTACAGCTTCGACAGCCAGAACGGCTACACGTTCCGGACCCTGCCGGATGGCGCTCTGCGTGCCTGGACCGGGCACTGGCTGGCGGTTGGACCAGGCAAGCCGGATATCGCCCTGGTGGTGCCGCCATCCCGCACGCGGGCTGCCGAGAGCCGCGCCGTAACGCCTTCGGTGGAGAAGGGCGGCTGGTTCTTGCGCCTGGAGGCTACGGCCAGGGGCATCAGCGACACGCAGAACTTCATCGGCATGAGCAGTCGCGCATCGGACTCTTTCGACCTGCGCGACGTGGCGAAGCCGCCCACGATGTCGCCGTACGTCTCTGTCGGCGTGGTCAACGACAGTTGGGGAGCGCTCAGCGGCCTCTATGCCCAGGACATTCGGGGCGGCACGGGTACCAAGAGCTGGACGGTTGTTGCGTCTACCGACCTGCCGAACACCGACGTGACGGTTAGATGGAACGGCATCGCGGGGGTGCCCAAGAGCGTGCGGCTCACCATCAAGGATGAGACCACGGGCCAGACGCTCGACATGCGGTCGCGCGGATCCATTACGTTCAAGAGCTCTGATGAGGCCACCACACGCCGCTTCACCATCACGGCGAAGTCCGCGGTAGGTGACGTTCTGCGAATCACCAACGTGAGCATTCGCTCTGGTGGCACCGGCAGGTCCGAGGGAACAGCGCTCGTCGGCTTCACGCTGAGCGGCGACGCCGTAACCTACGAAGTGCAGGTGCTGAACGCGGCTGGCGCGCCGATAGCCACATTGGCGTCGCGATCCGCCTCGGCGGGCGATGTGAGGCTGGTCTGGACGGGCGCGGATGGAGGCGGCCGCAAGGTGCCCGCAGGAACCTACTTGATACAGATCAGGGCAGTGGGTTCCGAGGGTGATGTTGCCCGCGTTGTGCGGCCGTTTACGTTCACGAGATAGGCCGGACAGCCAACGCTTAGTGCTCGGTGTTGGATGGCCGGGTGACCAACGAAGGTGCCGGGGGCGCAGGAATGTAGAGCGCCCCCGGTGAAAAGAGCGTCCGGTCCGCCGGGTGTTTTGCGCCCTGAGAAAGGGGCGGACGGGTAAGTAGCAGGCATCCCCAGTCGCAGCGCATGTTTGGCGTTGCTACATGGGCGCGCAGTGGGGGTGCGGGCAAAGCCGCGATATCGGCGAAGCAGGCCGCCTGCGGACCGCCAGGGAGGGGTTCTATCGATGCGGTGGTATTCGGTTGGAAGCGCGTGGCGAAACCTCGCGTTCTCCTTGCCGTTGATAGGCGCGTTGCTTGGTCTGACTGCAACGGTCCAGGCCCAGGGCGTATACAGGACGTTGTCGAATGCGCGGATCATCGCGGGTGTGGGCGTATCCGGCCAGGATAACAGCGTCAATGCCGCGGGCCGATTCGTCATGGCCGAGAGTGGGCAGCAGGGCGGCGTGCTCATGGGCATCCCCGCCGGCGCAACCAAGCCCGGCAGCTACCTGACCGTGCGCATTGATGGCGGCCCAGACCCGAACAATACGGAGGCCGGCGGTTGGGACCTGATATTCGGCGACGACGCGAACAGCCAGGGACAGTGGCTGCAGCAGCCGACGGTTCAGGGCAACCGAATTGTTGCGCGCTGGACCACTCTTCCGGGCAGCAGCACACCAACCGTGCCGCCTATCGAAGTCGGCCTCGTGCTTCGGCTGGTCAACGATGTGGCTGTCTACGAGTTCACCGTCATCAATCGCGACACGCAGACACATCGCGTGGCCTTGCGCTTTGCCTCGGACTACAACGTGCCGAATTCGCCGGATGGTCCGGTGGTGCTTGGAGGCGCCGGGCAGATAACGCAGGAGCGCTCCTTTGCGAGCGGCTCCATCCCCGCCACCTGGCATGCGTTCGATTCCACCAACACCAAGATGGTGGGCGGCCCGCTCGTTCCGGTGGCAGGCTCCACGGCGCCGACGACACCGGATCGCGTGGTCTTCGCTCGGCAGACGGCCGTTACCGTGCCGCTGTTTGATGTGGTGGTGGATCCAACCTTCGATTTCGTGAACTCCGGCACGGGTGACGGCGCGGCGGCCATCTTCTTCACCGATCGCGTACTGCCCGCGAACGATCTCTTCCCGCCCACCTACACCGTGGTGATAGGGCCCGCGCACAGCACCATTGATTTCGGCGCACGGCTCTCGGCGGGAGTGGATGGGCCGTTCTCGCTGCAGTTCGATTCCACCAAGACGAACGATCCGAACACTGCCGCCGATGAGCGGCTCTCGCCAAACCCGCTCACAATCACCGCGTTCCTGGTGAACCACAACACCATCAACCTCTCCAACGTGCAGGCGTTGCTCTCGCTGCCGCAGGGCTTCCAGTTGGCCGAGGGAGAGACGGCCCGCAAGACGGCACCCACTCTGGCACCAGACGCCCAGGCGACATTCAGTTGGAGTGTGGTTGCGACAGGCGCCGCCTCGGGAAGGCTGAGCTACGCGGTCTCCTTCGCGGCGGATCCGGGCGGCCAGGGCGTGAGCGTGGTGCGCAGCATTGACATCCCGTCGCTGCCCTCGGTGGGCCTCACGGGCGGTCCGTTCGAGATGGTTTCATTCCCGTTCAGCTTCGATAATCCGACGCCAAGCACTGCGTTCGGTCTGAGCCCGTTCGAGTTCGATCTGCTTCGGTGGAACTCCCAGTCGCGGCTGTATGAGGCTGTGCAGTTCCTGCGGCCGGGCGAGGGCTACTGGATTGCCACATCCAAGACGGGCCTCAATCTGACGGGTGCGAACCCGGTGCCGCTGTCTGGGGACTTTGAAATACCGTTGCGCAACAGCTGGAACCAGATTGGCAACCCGTTTGGACTCCGCGTGCGCTGGGGCGACATCATGGTGATCAACACCGATGTCACGGATCCGGATTATCTCAAGCCGCTGCCGGTAGAGGTCGCCTCCGACGCGCAGCACCAGTGGATACTGCCGACCATCTACCGGTATGACACGGCAGCCCGACGGTACGAGTGGGATCAGGACTTCAGCACGGAGCTCGTTCCCTTCACGGGATACTGGGTGCGCGCGCTCAAGCCCACCATCTCGTTGTTGATTCCCGCGCCCGCAAATCGTTCCGCGCGGATCACTACGAGGTCTTCGCGCCCGAGCCCGCTGTGGCGGGTACAGGTGGTGGCCACCGCCGAAGGCAAACAGGTCGCCAGGAGTCACATTGGTGTGGGGCAGACCGCCGCGGATGGTTTCGACCTTCTGGATGTAGAGCAGCCGCCCGCGATGCTGGCTGGATACGGCCTCGCGATCGAGCGGAGCAGTTGGGGTGGGCGCGCGGGACTCTACATGCAGGATATCCAGGCTGCCACTCCCACGCAGAAGCAGTGGACCTTCGTGGTGAGCAGCCCCGGGCCAGATGCCGAGGTTACCCTCTCGTGGCCGGACCTGCGTAACCTGCCCAGAGGCTACGAGTTATACATTACAGACCCCGCTACGGGCCAGCGGCGCGCAATGCGGCAGCTCTCCTCGTTGCGGGTCAACACCGGGCAGACAGGCACGCGCCAGGTAGTTGTAACAGCCGTGCCGAGAAGTGGCGGAGCCTTCCGCATCGTCAACGCGGCAGTCCGCACGCGTCAGGCGGGCCAGAGCGCGACGGTGCAGTTCACCGCGACGCAGGATGCCTCGGTACAGGTGCAGGTGCTTAGCGCGGATGGCCGGACCCTGCGCACGCTCTCTTCACGAGATGCGGCGGCGGGCGGCACCGTGCAGATGACATGGGACTACCGCGACTCGCGTGGAGCGGCAGTGCCCGCCGGTCTGTACACAATACTTATCACGGGGCGCACCGCGGATGGGCAATCCGCCAGTGTGCCGGTGGCGCATGTCGTAACACGGTAGCATTGAGCTCATAGCGGGGCGGGAGGCGTTTGAATCCCGCCCCCGCGTGGATAGAGGACTTAGCAAGATTATCCGACGTCCCATCCCCCGGGACACAAGGGCCGGCGGCGAAGGCCGCGGGTGCCTACACAAGCAGGGGCCGAAGTGGATACTGAACTGCGGCCTGAGGCGGGATCGGCGGAGGAGTTTCGCGCGATCTAGAGGGGATTGAGGGGAGAGACTGCATGAAACGCTCGATCAGCGCGCTGCGATATGCCCTTGGTTTGGCTTTCGTTTTCGCGCTTTCGATCCAGTCGGGTCTGGCCGCGCCTACCATCAGCAACCCGGAGATCCTTGCCGTTCGGACCGGTGATGCGGGCGCAATGGGCACGGAGCGCACCTGGTTTATCTTCCGTGCGCAGGTTGCTCCATCCGCGGACACAAGCTTTCTCGTGGGTCAGCCGCAGGTCTGGATAGATCCGGATACCGCCAGCCCGCCGACGAGCAGTCGCTTCGCCGTCAACATGCAGCGCGACTTCAGCCCGGGCCGGCCCGCCAACTCCTGGGTCGCCTATATCCGCGGCATCCAGATTGCGGGTGGAACCATCGGCGCGAACGGTGCGGGTGTGCCTCGCAACTCCACGTGGACCATCTTTGCTAGGGAAAATGATGGCTCCGGCAATGTCTCGAGCACTGGCTCTCCGTCCCCGGCTGGCTCGGTCTCGGTGCACCCCTCGCGCGTCTACACCGATACTCTCGAGCCGGCAATCATGATAATGCCGGTGACTCCAACCGGAGCGGACGATAAGGCCCCTGGGGTCGGGCAGAACGGCAATGGGCTTCGGGTGAACCCTGAAGACTCCACTTCGCCGAACGATGGCGGCGGCGCGCATATTTTCACCTGGCGCGTAAAGGTAACCACGCGGAGCGGTATGCCGCCCACCATCTGGGATACGCGCTACACAGACTGGAACAACCTGAAGGATCCGGCCAGACTGCCGGAGATAAAGTCCGGCGTCCTTCTGGTTCTTACCGCGCCCGGCGGCGAAGTGCTCCGCTGCCCGATGGAGATTGAGCCCGGGCAGGCGGTGAACAACGCGAATACCTACCTAACGGTCCAGTCCAATCCGCTGGTGGTGCAGCCTGTGGCGAATTCGGCTTACACCTCCGGCGTGTTCTACCGCTACCAGGTCATGCCCACGCAGTACACGCCGGCGCCCTTCGGCGGAGACCTCCAGAGCATGCCGCCGCAGTTCACCGTGCCGGACGGCCTGCCCTCGAATGTAACCGGCAACACCATCGGAGGGATAGTTACCGGCAGGCCGCACTCGAATGTGTACGCGGCCTTCGCGCGGCTGGATTCCATCTGGCTGTTCGCGCCCTTCATGCCGCCTCCGCCCATGCCGTTCTACACCCAGGTGGCCGGGCGGGCGGGCCAGTACTCCTACTACTACATCGCTTCCATTGACTTTCGACCGGACCTGGATGGGGATAATGCGCCTGCCCAGGGCAACCACCGCGCCGTGGCGACCAACAACACGGTGCTGACATCGGCGAACGTGAACACGCTGCCCGTGGGCTCCTACGAAGACCGCGAGGCGCGCTCGCCAGATCTGTACCGCCAGCTGGCCGATTCCGACGACCCGATGGGCTATCCGGGCCGCACGGATCCGCAGTTCCAGTACAGGCATCCTTTCGTAACGCCCATCCTGACGGACGGCCACTGGACGGATGACCTGCCCGAGAACCGGCCGCTGCAGTTCTCGCCGACATACACCGGCGAGGTCGCGCCGCCCTATTCCGGCGCCAACAGCGTGGCCTCCAACGCCCGCCGATCGCGCGTGACCACCAAGACCCGCGTGCGCTTCCAGGTGCGCGTTACCCACCAGCTCCCTGGCGGCAATCCAGGCCCCATCACCGTTCGCCTCTGGATGGGCCCCGCCAATGGCACCATGCAGCCTTACACCATGCAGGTGGAGCCGAACCAGGGTGCCCTGAACTACGCCAACGGCGTGGTCTACTACTACGATGCGCAGTTCCCCGCCGGGCAGGAGGGCCGAAAGGTCTACTACTTCGAGGCGGACGATGGCAGAAACCGCGCCATCTGGCCGCGTCGGCCGCTCTCCACGCACGACCCGTTCGGGCGCTTCGAGGATTCGCAGGGCGCGAGTCTGCCGAACCGGAGCGAGCTGGTGCTCTTCGGCACGGGCACGGTCGGCAAGAACTACGTGGCGGAGCCCCATGTCAACTCGCGTCCGGTGCTGAGCAATGGCTCGGTGTCTCCGGTCTCCGGAGTAGAGGGCCAGGCCTACACGTACACGGTAACCTACCGCGACGCGGATAACGACCTGCCGCTGGATGCCTGGGTCATCATTGATAACGACCCGGTGAATCACCGCTACCGCATGGAGCTGGATCCGGCTGACATCGGGCGGCCCACCAGTCAGGGGGTGCGCTATCGGTTCGTGCTCACCCAGCTGCCGGCGAACCTCACGAAGAAGCACAGCTTCTACTTCCAGTTCCGCGATAACTGGGCTCCGGGAGCGCCCATCCGCCGGGAATACGGGGAGTGGGTGACCCTGCCGCAGGGCGATGACAACGGCAACCCGAGCGGGGTGATTGAGGGGCCGACAATCATCGAGAACCGGTCGCCGGTGCTCACGAATGTCGGTATCCAGTCCAGCGATCAAGCGTTCAACACGGCGACGCGGTTCGACATCTTCGTAACCTATAAGGATGCCGACAGTGAGCCGCCAGGAACCCTGAAGGCCTTCGTCGAGCTGTACGATGTGGCAACGAACGCCAGGGTCTCCAATGACAATGGCCACACGCTGGTGCGCGTGAGCGGCGGAACACCGAACTACGTGGTTGGCGAGCAGTACCACCTGCCGGCACCGCTGCGGTTCAGCCTGCCCCCGGTCGGGCAGGAGTACCGCGTGCGGTTCGTCACCAACGACGGCAAGATCCCGGATGTCGGGCTGGTGACCGTGGGTGATGGGTCCAGCTCGGACGCGCTGAACACGTGGCGCACCCTGCGGCGCATTGGAGCCGGCCTGTACGACGACCCGAACGGTACGCGCAACTGGGAGCTGAACACGCCCGGCAACACCACGATGTTTGTGTGGGTGGTTGCCAACGGCACCACGACGCTGCTCTCCTACAATCCGGCGGATCCGCCCGCGGGCGACTACCAGGTGGATGGACCGAACGGCAGGCTGCAGCTCACCACGGACCCCGGGCCGAACGCGCTGGTGCGCATTTCGTATCGGTACCAGGAGACCGTGGGACCCGTGGTGCGGGCCAACAACGTGCCGGTCCTCACGCCTCCGCCGGGCGGCATTCAGCAGAACAACTTCCTCACCTGCGTCCCGCTGCAGGGAGGACTGACCCAGAACTTCGAGTTCGCCATCTTCTATCAGGATGCCGACAATCAGGCGCCCGTGGCGGATGATGGAACCGAGGGCGTCATGCTCTCGCTCGACAATAACGCCACGCGGCTGAAGATGACGCGCGACCCGAACACGCCCGTGCCGGTGGACTACCGGTCGCCCGTGAAGTACATCCTGACGCGGACGGGTGCGCAGCTCGGTCTGGGCAACCATAGCTACCACTTCGAGGCGACGGATGGCGGTGCGGATGTGGGTCGCTATCCCCTGCCTGCCCCCGAGCCGGGTCCGTATGAGCTGCCCGGCCCGAACGTGATTGAGCTCGGAGCGCTGAGCGGCTCCAACATCGTGCCCTTCCCGAAGGGCCTGAGCAACCAGCTTTACGAGTTCACCATCACCTATCAGAACGACGCGAATCAGCCGCCGAGCAAGCCGATCGAGATTCGCTACACGGGTCCGAGCGGCACGCAGCACAAGGCCGTGATGAACCTGATTGATAACCCGCCGAACTACGCCACCGGCGTGCGGTACCGCCTGGTGCTGAAGGCCGAGGGCTATGCGGGTGTGGATAACGTGGGCGACCCGGCCCGGCTGGAGTACGGCCTTAACGCGATAGGCTACGGCTTCCAGGACAATCCGGACCAGGTGACGGGCATCAACCTCACCGTGAACAAGCCGCCGGCGCTCTCCGCACCGGATGCGCCGCTCGCGGTGGTTGACCCGAACCCCGCCAGCCGGGGCGGCCTGGTAACGTTCCGCGTGAAATACACGGACCTGAACGGCGATCCGCCGGTGGATCCGGTAACCGGCGCCCCGCGCATTAAGCTCTGGGTGAAGAACATTGCCGGAAACTATGTGGAAGTAACGACGCCGGCGCCCGCCACCCTGGTGCCCAACCCGGCCGATACGAACCAGTTCCCGCGGTTCCCGGCGCCGACCGCCGACGCCATCAAGCTGGGTCAGGTCTTCCAGTGGACGGTGGCGGTGCGCAACCTGCCGGATGGGCATGTTCCTGGCGTGCGGGATGTACTCTTCACCGCGCGTGACGACTTCAACAGCGGTGCGGTGCTGGGTGAGCCCTGGGATGTGAACGACCTGCCGCTTGAGCGGAGGGGCGTGAAGCTGGAATTCCCGGGCGCTCTCACCATCGAGGCGGGCCAGCCGCCGGTCCTCGAGGCGCCCACGCCCGGCACCGGCGTGAACGATGGCACGCTCTCCGCCACCATCGGCCGGAGGACGGATACTTTCACCTACACGGTGATCTACAAGCATCCGCAGGGCGTGCCGCCCACGGTGATGCAGCTGCGGATATTCGATGCCGGCGGCAGCCTTGTGAAGACCGTATCGCCGCCGCAACTGGTACAGACGGGTGCCGACTATGTGGCGGGTGTTACCTTCACCTACACCACCACACCCAACGAGTTCACGCCGGGGGCCTACACCTACAGCTTCACGGCGGAGGATCAGGTATCCGGTCCCGTGAACCTGCCCGCGGCCGGCCGCTTCAACGGGCCGTACGTCAATAACCCGCCGACGCTTGAGAATGGCACGGTGTATATCCAGGCGCGTGGCGCCGGCTCCGCCCCGACGGTGGTGAACGGCGCGCTGAACCCGCCGCTGGATGGAACCGTGGTGGATCGGTACATCTTCCGAGTGACCTATAAGGACACCGATGCGGCGCGGACGCCCACCGGTACCGTGACGGTCTCGACGAACGATCCCAATAACCCGGGTCCCATCGCGATGACTCTGGTGAGCGGCAATCCCGCCGACCCGGCCGGGGCAATCTACGAGAGCGCACCGCTGCAGCTCACCAAGGGACCGAAGACCTTCCACTTCGACGCGAACGACAAGTCGCGGCCGGCTCCGAACGACGTGCCCGCTGACACGGTGCTCGATACCGCTCGGTTCCCGGCCACGGGTGAGATCACCGGTCTCGCAGTGTTCAGCATTCCGGAGCTGGATCCGCCGGACGTGAACCAGCCGAACCAGGGCACGCTGACACCGCTCCAGGGGCCGTTCAACGCCAACTACACCTTCGCCGCAAGGTACCGCCACGCGGATGGCACCTTCCCGGTGCGCATCCAGGTGAAGGTGTATGACGCGGCCGGCGCCGTCCTCCAGAACACGTTCGACATGGTGGCCACCACGCCGGCGAACCCAACCCCGGCCGACATCGAGAACGGTGTTCTGTATACGTTCCAGGCCTCCGGCGCCCAGCTCGGATCAGGTCAGCACACCTACCTGATAGAGGCGGCCGATAACGCCACGCTGAAAACCCTGCGTGCGGACGGCACCAAGTACACCGGGCCTTACGTGAACCATCCGCCAAGCCTGGAGAGCGGCACGGCCTACCTCGAGGCGAACGGACCGGGCTCCGCGCCGAACGTGGTCAACGGAGCTCTGCAGCCCGCCCTCGTGGGACTCCAGGGCGATCGGTTCGTGTTCCGCGTGATCTACAAAGACACGGACTCCAACACTACGCCGGTCTCCGCGGTGCGCGTGGTCACCAATGACCCTGCGAACCCGACGATCCCGATGACACTGCGGAGCGGCGCTCCAAACACACCTGGCGGCGCGGTATTCGAGAGTGCCGCAGTGGTGCTCACTCCGGGCATCCGCACATTCCACTTCGAGGCCGAGGACAATCTCGGCGGCGTTGCGGATCAGGCGCGGTTCATCACCACCGGAGAGATCACGGGCCTGACGGTGCGGTCTATCCTGGAGCTCATTGCTCCTCCGGCGCCCATCGGCACGCTCACTCCGGTATCCGGCCCGCAGTCCACGGACTTCCGCTACTCCATCATCTACAAGAACGCGGATGGCACGCCGCCGTCGGTGGTACGCGTGATCATAGATGAGGCGGATCCGGCGAAGCGTGTTACCCTGCAGCTCACCAAGGACGAGCCTGGCACCGACTTCGTAAACGGCGTGCGCTATTCGGTAACCTACCGGTTCGCCCGCGACGAGACGAGGAGGGACCACACCTACCGGTTCGAAGCGATTGATACGCTCTCTCCGAACTATGTAGGCCAGTTCCCGGTGGGCGGCGGCCAGCTTGTGGGGCCGACTCTCAACACGACCATCATCACCACCACGCCAGCGCCTCTGGCCGATGGCACGGCGGACGCACCCTATGCCTTCGCCGGAAAGGTGGATACGAATACGCCGATCGCGGCGGGCAACCGCACGGTGAGGGCGCAGTTCGTGAAGCCCGACGGCAGCGGCTTCACGGAGTCCTTCGCCTTCAACGCGGATGGCACGTTCGCCTACACCTCCGCGGCCCGGCTGGACCAGACTGGCGATTGGCAGCTTGTGCTGGAGTGGGCCGGCGTGGCTGGCGTGTACGACTCGGTCTCGGCGCGCTTCCCGTTCAAGGTGCGCGGCTTCTCGGTGGATCTGCCTGTGCAAGAGCCCGACATGATCTCCTCGCCGCTCATCCCGACCACGCCGGATCCGGGCATCACCTTCAGCCCGACCACGACCGCCGGGGTGCCGGTGAGCGTGACCGAGCTGGATCTGGTGGCCTACTCACCGACTCTGCGGGGCTCCGGCGACTACTACTTCCTCAACTCGCCGAGGGCTGGCGATCCTTCGTTCCAGGTCCTCGCGGGCAGGGGTTACTGGGTATTCCCGCGCACGGCTCTGCGGATTAATCCGAGAGGCCGCGTGTGGGATGCCACGCAGCCGTTCGCTGTGAACCTGGGCGCGGGCTGGAACATGGTGGGCTCCGTCTTCCAGCAGCCTATCAACTTCAGCGCGCTGCAGGCCAGGGCCGGAGGCGCGGCGGTCAACATCACCAACGCGGCCAGTCCGGTGAGGCCGTTCGCCTGGACCTACAACCGGGCGACACGGAGCTACCAGCTGGTGCAGGCCAGTGACACACTGATCCCTGGCAGGGCCTACTGGTTCTTCGCCACCACCGCGTGTGAGCTGATCCTGCCCACGCCGGGTACCCGTGGCGTGGAGGTGGGCAGGGCGGCCGACTTCCGGTCCAATGCCCTCCAGGTGGTAGCCCGCATGGGTGACCGCATGGATACGGACAACTTCGTACCGCTGGATGGCTCGGCCAAGACCCGCATGGCGGAGCTGATCAAGCCGCCGTACCTTGCGAACTTCGTCTCCGTACGGTTCGTTGACCCGGATGCCGTGCAGCTTCCGGCGGAGACGAGGGCGGTGCCTGCCGGGTCACTGGTGGTGTTCGAGGTAACCACCGACCAGCAGAATGCGGATGTATCGCTGCAGTTCCCGAACATCAGCACGCTGGGCCGGCGGTACAGCGTCAGCATCGTGGACCTGAGCAATAACAGCCGCAGGTCGCTGGCCAATGGCGCTGGTCTCACCTACAACACGGGCGAGAACACCGCGCCGAGGCGCTTCGCGCTGACCATCGGCCGGGCCGCTCTCAACAGCCGGCTGGTGATCACCAACGTGAGGACGGCGACGCGGTCTGCTGGCGGTGTCTCGGTAACCTACGGACTCTCGCATGAGGCCGTGGTAACGGCGGACATCGTGGGCAACAATGGTCAGACTATCCGGACCGTGAGCCAGGGCCGTTCGGCTTCCGCCGGATCGAATACCGTGCTATGGGATGGCCGGAACGCGGCCGGAATTGCCATGCCAGCGGGCAGCTACATCCTGAGACTGAAGGCAACCGATGATCAGGGCAACGTAGCCACCGCGACCCAGCAGATTCTGCTGGTGAGGTAACAAGGCGTGGATGCCTGCCTGGTGACGTCGTGCCAGGCAGGCAAAGCGCCTCTCGCGGGAGACCGCGCGGGACCAAGGGAGAGCCGGCATTAACAGAACCCGGGCATCCCGAACGGGAAGAGGCTTCGCGAAGGGCGAGCCGCCCGCAACAAAGGGAAAGCATCCATGAGACTTGGTTCGCTAATCGGGACAATCGGCGCCATATGCGTGCTCCTGGCGGGCAGCAGTACCGGCAGTTCCGCCCAGGGCAACCTGGCGCAGGCCGTTAAGAAGCTGCTGCTCATCTTTCCGGTGGATGTGACCTCCGCCTCGGTGCCCGCTAAGGACGAGATGTCTCAGCTGATGACGGATGTGGCTGTCTCCCGTGCAGTCGCCACGAAGACCTATTCCGTGACTCAGTTCTACCGGGGCCAGCCCTCCATCACCCGGCTGCACAACGACCAGCAGCTGACCGATGCGGACCTCCAGGAGCCCTTCTCGGAAGATAACCGCAAGCCCGTGAAGATTGCGAAGCTGATCGGGTACGACGTGGCGCTGGTCGGATCGCTAGATGATTACCAGTTCACCGACAATCAGGTGACCGTAACGGTGAGCGGGCGTCTGATCGAGGTTGAGACCGGGCGGGTCATCAAGACCGTGGTGAAGAACGGCGCAAGCGCAAAGGGCGGCACCGCGAAGGAGGACGAGAAGGCGTTGGAGGCCGGGCGCGCGGCGGCCGAGAGCGTGATGGCCGACCTCTTCCCGCTGACAGGTCCTGTGCAGCAGGCTGCTCCCACGCCGACGCCAAAGGCGGAGGGTGGAAAGAAGAAGCGGAGCGCCGGCTGGCTGATTGGACTGCTGGTGGTTGGCCTGGGCGTGGGCATTGGTCTTGCCGCCGGTGGCGGCGGCGGCCGCGGCGGAGCGCTTAATCCGCCAAGTCCGCCGTACTAGGCAGCGGGATGGCACGGCGGTCCGCCGTCTGTGCCGCAAGGCTGGTCTCGATGAGGGGCTTCCATCACACAGTCCCGGCGGACATTCGTGGTACCCATGCGGTCGGATGTTGCAACGGGGGCGGCCTTCGGCCGTCCCCGCTGGTCATGAACATGCGTAGATGCATGCGGCACCTCTTCAGGGCGTTTCCCGTGGCGGCGGCCGTCTCGGCTCTCCTTGTTGCTCCTCTCGCGGCGGCCGCAGGCGTGCCTACCATCACCCTGCGCACCAGCCGCCTGGCTATTCTGAATGACGGGCGCGACACGGCCGAGATCATCGCCGAGGTGCGCGAAAGCTCCGGAGCCTACGCGCGCGACGGCACCATGGTGAACTTCACCACGACGCTCGGCACCTTCGCCCAGTCCGGCAAGAGCGCCTCGGCCGCTACCCGTGCGGGCACTGCGCGCGTGAGGCTGAGCGGCCAGGAGAAGGGTTCCACCACCATCACGGCCACGGTGGCGGGCGGCGGCTTCCAGACGTGCGTGCTCATGCTGACCGATGATCCCGCCGAGACCTACCAGGGCAATACCTACGTGGTGGTGCAAGGGAACGCCTCGCTGGTCTATGCGCCGGAAGAGCGCATCATCCGTGCGACGGGCCGCACCCGCGAGGAGGGATCGCCCGACCTGCCCGGGGCCTATCTCAGCTTTCGGAACATCGAGATCAGCGCGGACTTGCTGGAGGTGAGCTGCTCGCGCAACGCGGTAAAGGCGTCTGGCGAGGTGGTCCTGCGGCGGGGCGGCAGGCGCCTGGTCTGCGGCAGGCTCTATCTGGACCTCTTTACCGGGCAGGGGTATGCCATCACCGAAGTGGAGGGCCGTCTGCGTCCCGTTGCCGTGGCGCCGGATCTTGGCACATCGCCCCTGGAGGGAGGGCTGGCGCCCATGTACCTGGAGATGCAGGACCTCTCCGCCGCGAAACTGATTGTAACGGCGAGGCAAGTTCTCTACTTTCCCGGCGACAAGCTGCAGTTCAAGCGTCCGCGCTTCTACCAGGAGGGCGTGCAGATATTCAACATGCCCTTCTACTCGCTGAGCCTCTACTCCAACCAGCTCTTCACCGACCAGTTGGTGACCGTGGGCACTACCGGGCTGGGCGTAGATATCCCGTTCTACTACGATATGTCCGCCGTCTCAACCGGCGTGCTGCGCACGCGTTACGGCGAGCGTATGGGCCATTCGGTCTATTCCACGCGGCCGGGCCTGATGCTGGACCTCGTGCAGACCTACAACTCCTCCGGCATGAATCGGCGCTACACGGGGCAGCTCAGCCTGACCGGCATCAACCGGTCCGATTGGGGTCTCAACTGGATGCACAGCCAGGAGTTCGCGGGCGATCTGCGCAGCAGTATCTACCTCGACATGCCGCAGCACCGCAGCGTCTTTGGGTCCACCACGCTCACCAAGCGCATGGGCACGCTCAACCTCGGCCTGAACCTCTCCGCCAATCGCTCGATTTCCGGCTTCCAGTCCAGCGGTACGCAGGCGGATGCCTACGTGGAGACCACGCCTCGCAACTTGGGACGCACGGGCTACAGCCTGGCCTTCGGCGCTACCGCGGGCATGTCGCGTTCGAAGATAGGCGACTATGCCTTCAATGGTTCCAGTCAGGGAGTGCATGCGCGGATGTTCAGCCAGCCGTTTCGGCTGGATCGGGATACCACGCTCTCCAACAACATCTCGTTCGGCCACACCTGGACCACTCAGGGGCGCAGCGGCGTATTCCTCGATACCTCGCTGATGGCCAGCCGCTCACTCGGCCCGGGCTCCAGCCTGCAGGCCATCTACAGCTTCACGCAGCGGCCCACGTTCCTTGCCTTCGGCGGGAGGCATCGGCTCAGCGTGGGGCTTACGGCGGGCGCGCCAAACAAGTGGACCCTCTTCCTCAACGGCAACGCGATGCTGGACACCAACAACCTCGGGCTCTTCGGAGAGTTCAGCTACACCTTCCTGCCGCGGTGGCGCTTCTCGCTGGGGGCGAATCTGCAGCAATTCGGCACCGCCACCTACCGTGATTTCGAGTTCACCCTCGGGCGCACGGTGGGCGGCAGGGATCTCTCGCTCTACTACTCCACGTTCAGCCACCGCTTCTACTTCGATATCCAGGCCAGCCGCTTCTAGCCGGTTGGCATGGCAGCAAGGGCAGCAGTGAAACCCGGGCAGCCCAAGGTGAGTAGTCTCGCGGGCGTGCGCTTCGCCGGGCCCGGGCGGCGGGCCGCCCTGGCTTCACGGCCTTCGAGAGCATCACAAGCATGACAGGAGCGGCCGCACCATGAACGAGATGGTGTTCAAGACGGGAGGCGAGTGGGACTCCACCTTTCTCCACAACAACGGGTCGGAGGTGCACGCCGCCCAGCTCTTCGTGCAGCTGTATGCCGGGCGTGATGAGGGCGGCACACCGGTCCGCGGCGGCATTGCAAGGGGAGGTGAGCTCACCGCCATCGTCCGGCTTCAGAGCAACCCCGAAAAAGAGGCTGGGATACTTCCCGGCCGCCTGGAGATGATCTTCCCGCGCCATCAGGTGGCGGTGGAGAACAGGCACCCCTCGTTTGCCTTCGAGGCCACCCGCGTGTGGCACAACGGCAAGGAAGTGACTAACTCTGTCGTGGAGCTCTATGTGGATATCAACGCGGTGGATAACGTGGTGCGAGCCTACATAACCATCTATCGGCCGCACTGGTTCGGCCCTGACGAAGTGGCCACGTATAATATCCTTGGCGGCTAGGCAGGAAGACGACGGAGAACGCGGATGAGCGGCGGGAGGCAGGAGACTTTCAGGCTTCACGATATCCGAACCCTTGCCCGAGTGGCGCGCAAGGCATGTGCCTTCGTGGTGGTGGTGCTCATGCTCGCTCACTGCGGGGTAGCTCTGGGCCAGCGTAGCGGCGGAGGATCGTTCGGAGGCGGCGGGGGCGGCTCCTTTGGGGGCGGTTCGCGCTCGTTTGGCGGCGGAAGTTCGTTTGGCAGTGGCTCGCGCTCTTTCGGCGGTGGGAGCTCGTTCGGCGGCGGCTCGCGCTCTTTCGGCGGTGGAAGTACGTTCGGCGGCGGCTCGCGCTCTTTCGGCGGTGGGAGCTCGTTCGGAAGCGGCTCACGCTCGAGCGGCGACAGCCTGTTCGGCGGCTCCCGGAGCACGCCGCGCTCCTCCATCGGCGGCGGCAGTTCATTCGGCGGCTCAGGCAGCGGCTACTCCAGCTCTCGGCCCTCCACGCGCAGCTCGTTCGGCGGCAGCACGGGCTACCGAGAGCCGAGCACGTTCGGACGATCCGGAGCGTTCGGGACCAGCGGTATCGGCACCACCAGTTCCACACGGCCGGAGTGGTACGGCAGGCGTCCGACATCCACCAGCACCTATCGTTACGAGGGCCGCAGCGTGCCAGCGAATGATTACGGCGGATGGAGCCGTTACAGCTACAGCTGGGGAGCGCCGGCCTGGTACTTCTGGACGCCGTTTCATCCCGCGTTCTACTGGTCGCCGCCAGTCTACTATGGCGGGGCGATGTACCCTGGCAGTTTCAGTTGGATGCGGCTTTTTATCGCAATCGCGGTCTTTGCCTTGCTCTTCTGGGCCGTCATGGCATTTCTTACACGTCGCAAGGGCCTGCGTTACACCACATACAACTAGCAGCCGGCAGGAGGCCTGGGGCCGCGTTGCGGCTTTCCAACGGGCGATGGGAGGACCTTAGTGTTTGATAGGAGAGGCGGCCAAACCAATCAGCGCCCGCCGGCAAGCCAGGTGGCTCGGATTGCGGGGGGAGGTTTGGTTTCCGTAATCGTTACCGAAGTGAGCCCGTTCATCTACTACCTCTTCCTTAACGATAGGTTCGTGCCGCAGGAGGAGATAGAGAGCCTGGCCATTCAGATTGACGTGGACCACAACGGAATGGGCCCCTTAATATCGGCAACACTGACCCGCTACGTGCGCAACGTGACGGGCGAGAGCGCCCAGCAGGCGCAGAGCCTCTTCCCCTGCACCATCGAGTTCCTGGCCGCGGGGCGCAGAATCTGTATCAGCTGTCCGAACCCGGACTCTCTGGACGGCCTCTGGATCACCCTGGGCCTTAGGCCGGACGGTACCGGCACGGAGGTTACCGGTGCCAAGGCGCTCCGCGTTGTGCTTACGGATACGTTCCTTGACGCCCGCCTGACGTGGATGGACGGCAAGGAGGAGGACCTCTTCTCGGCCTGAGGATTGCGCGGCGGCGTGCGTTCTCCGCATGCCCGCAGTCAGCTTCTCTCAACCGGTGCGCCCTGAAGCGCTCCTCAGGCCACCCACCGTCACAGCCGCAGGCCGGGTTCCCGCCCAACGCGATAGAAGGGAATCAGTCGCCGGGCATCCTCGAGCAGGCGCTTGACCACCTGCTCTGGCTCGCGGCCAATCACGCGCGCGGGTGGATGCTCGAAGCCGAAGGCGGCATGCTGGCCCGCGACACTCTCCAGCCTGGCCGCCAGATCGAGCAGTTCCTGAGCCGTTACGTCGGGACCACGGGCCTGCTTTCCGCAGCCGAGGTCGAAGGCAGTCAACGTGGTGTGCTGCCGGAAGAGGCCGGCTAGCTCCTCGGCATTCTCTCGCAAGCCGGCTGCAAGCTGCAGTTTCTCGTCGGCGTAGTCCTCCTCGAAGACTACGCAGCGAAGCCCAGACGCGCTGATGCTCACGCGATAGTGCGTGAAGGGCTTATAAGCCTTGCGCGACGGAGAGAAGGCTACCCACGTGGCCTCCGGAGGATTAGTGCGGCGGCGCAGGTGCTGGGCCGTATGCGCATGCAGCTCCTCGCCGAGCATCTTGCGGAGCGCGGGTAGCAGGTCCTCTCCCAGGCCGCGCATTTTGGGGGTCAAGCGCTCGCGCAGGGCGGGCATGCGGGCCTCGAATGTAGGCAGTTCGAAGACCGCGAAATCCAGTGCGTCAAAGCCCTCGAATACCATGGGTTCTCTCCCGCGTAGTCAGATTGAGAGCAGGCTGCCGAGCGCGAGGAGCAGTACGGCAACCGCCGCGAAAACGATGACCGAGCTGCAGCCCGTGGAATCGGTGGTGCCGGCCCGGCGCACGCGGACCTTCCCCTGACGCAGGGCGCCGCTCATAAGCGCCGCCAGGGTACCGGATTGCAGCCATGCGGGATGCAGCTCGGCCTGGCAGCTCCAGCACGCCGACCACTCTATCTTGTTCTCGGCGCGGCAGGCAAGGCATGGCACAAGCTGGCTGCCATCCACCAGAGTCACGCCGCACCGCGTGCAGCGTCGTGAGTCCACCGAGTAGCCGGCCCGGCACCGTGGACACCAGACCTGGCGCGCCTGCGCTCCGGTCGTTTCCGTTCGCCGGCCGGAGGTCGGCGATCCTATGGTAACGGTTACCGACTGGGAGGAGGTCGTGACGATGGGAACACTGTGTGACGGCATCTCGACCGTATGCTCGATGGGCGCGCGGCCGGAGGGTTCCGCGTTCTCGTCCGTCTCGAGATCCTCGTCGGTATCCACATCGTCCAGAGGCTCTCGCGAGCGAATGTCGGCATCAACCGTAAGCGGAACGGCGGTTTCCCCCTCGTCCATCTCCTCCACGATGGTCACCCGCCCGCTATCCAGGTCATAGAACGCCGGGACCACGCGCAACTCCTCGGTAAGGCGCTGGAGGTCCAGCGTGTCACAGTAGGCGCGCAGACGCCTGGCGGTGCGGAACGTGTTGCACCGCACGGCATTGTCCAGCAGGTTGCCGGGGTGCCGCATGGCCATATCCACTGCCGGCCGTATGGCCGCCACGAGGGTGCGCAGGTAGGAGTGGTCCACGGCGCCCTCCACCGCGGCCCTCACTGCGCTGCATCGGGAGTGGCCAAGCACCAGCACCAACGAGGGGCCGAAGCGTTCCACGGCGTAGCCCACGCAGGCTTCGGCCTGTCCCGAGAGGGTGTTTCCGGCGCTTCGGATGACGAAGAGATCGCCCAGGCCTACATCGAAGATAAGTTCTGGAACCACGCGCGAATCGGAGCACGTGATCACGACCGCGAAGGGCGCCTGTGTCTGGGCGACCTCCGCCCGCCTCTCGAGCGACTGGTTTGGCCGTCTGGGCCGGCCCTCCGCAAACCGCAGGTTCCCCGCGAGAAGCCGCTCAAGCGGGTCCGTAGGTTCCGCCGCCACAGACGCCTGCGGTACCTCCTGGCGTTGGGGCGTGGGCGCCTGCGCGGAATCGAACGGCTTCTTCTCGGCAGCCGGTTCCTGCCTGGCGGGCCCCGCACCAGCAAGCGCGCGCCGGTCCCGCGCCTCCAACCATACGCCGCCGCACCTGGGACAGACCGCCGGCTGAGCGGGCTCGGCCTCCTCCAGCCGCACCGTGCGGCAATCCGGGCAGTTAGCCGGGAGACCGTCAAAGGCCGCCAGGTCCGCCACTCCTGGGTAGAGTTCCAGGAGCTGAAGCAGCAGCCGGTGGTCGCGCATGAGCAGGGCGGCATCGGACTGCACGGTCCACACTCCGCCGCAGCTCCGGCAGCCATAGGCAGCGGGACCGTCCCACTGCGTGGTTTCCAGCAAGAGGTGGCAATGTGGACAGGAGCGCATCGGAACCCACCTTTCCGTGGCACGGCCGTGCCCACTTGCACGGCACTTTCGCCCGACTGCCGACGGAATCCTACCGAGAGGGCGTTCGGCCCGCGTGTTCGCCCCGTCCAAGGGCGCTAACGGGCTGCCCGGAGCTCGACGCGTAGTGACACGTATCACACCAAATCCGCGTAACCAATGGGCTGTGGATACGTCCTACTGTGATGTATACGGAGAACGGAGAGGCAGGTGAACGCAGTGTATAGAATAGAGCCGCACATCCCGGTGAAACTGCTCTTCGCCGGCATGCCGGCGCCGATCGAAATACTGGCCTCGTGGCCCATGCTGCGCTACCTGGATCTGCACACGGAGCGACGCATCGGTCCAGATGGCTCCGTGGTCTATCACCTGTCGGGGATGCTCGATCGCGCGCTCGACCGTGCCGGCGGCGAGCACGCCTTGCAGGCCTGAGCGGAGAAGGGGCCGCCCATCCGGCGGCCCCTTCGCACATCCGGCCTCGGCTCTAAGCCGCGCGCCGCGGCTGGGCGGCGGGGGAGGGCTGCCGGCCGGCGCCGAAGATACAGAGCACCTCGGCTGTTTGCGCGGGAGTCAGGCATTCCGCGTGAGACATCACCCACGTGCTGAGCTCTCGCAGACGCATGGCAGGCAGCTCCGCCTTCTCCATCTCCACCTTCTCGGCATGCACGAAGACCAGTGCCGGCAGCACGGGTACCTCAAGTCCGCAGAGGGAGGGATCCGCGCAGAGGCCGCGATGCAGGAATTTGGCCACTTCCCTGGCGTAGCGCCGCGTCTCGCCGAAGAGGTCTTCCGGCACGCGTGCATCCCCGCCCGCATCGCGTACGCGGCGCCACCTCCCGTTGCGATAGCGAAGAGTGCCGCGGTGGCAGCTGAAGCTCAGCGGAAAAATGCCGCTGGGTCCAATCACCACGACTCCCTGGGAGTCCTCGCCCTCGTCGCCGACGAAGCTCGTAATGGCCGTGAACCTATCTGGCAGGCCGGAGAGCGCGCGCGCTATGGCGCGATCGTCCGCGGGGCTGCGTCGCCGGTTCAGCAGCCCCGAGGCCGCCAGGGTCTTGGCGCCGATGAGCACGAACGCACTGCAGGTTACAGCCTTCCAGAAGCTGCCAGGCAGAATTGCCGCGCCGGCGGCCGAGGCCGCCATCAGCGGTACTCCAATCGCCAGAGTCGTGGCCACCCTGCGGCTGTGCGCGGAATAGTGTATGAGCTTCATTGCGCGGCACCTTGTCTGACGATGCGCGCTTCTACTGGCCGCTCACTCGTGCGGCCCATGGCGCGCTTCGCTACACAAGTTGTTCCGCAAAATGGCGGGGATCTAACAGACTGCCGGTGGCATGGCGGAGGGCTTGCTCCCAGGGCAGGGTCTGGCCGAGCTCAAAGAGATTCTCGCGGAGCCATCGTCCCACCTTGGCGCTGCAGACCAGGGCTTCCGGCGCTTCTTCCGAGAGCGGCCCGCTTCGCAGCGCGGATACCAGTTGGGAGGCGGCCATCTCGCCCAGCAGGTAGTTCTGGTAGTAAGCAGGTGCCAGGGCGATGTGGAGCTTCGCGGCCCAATCCGGCGCGTCGCGGCCATCCGGAGGCTGGATACCCTGGGTCTGGTACACCGTGCGCCACCACAGGCCGTTCAGGTCCTGCTCCGGATCACGATAGGCCTCCC
>CAZGLN010000001.1:31748-45896 GCA_964526545.1 uncultured Chthonomonadales bacterium | reverse complement strand
GCCAAAAACCCCGCTCCCTCGCTTAGAGATTGCGTGATTTTTCACAGATGACAAGAACAGGGGAGCCTAGGTGTCCGGTTGGCGCGGTACGAGGTACTTGCGAATGCTGACGGCCACTACGCGCAAGCCGCGGATAGACCGGCCGGACGCAGTCGCGACGCCGGTCGAGGTATTGGTGCCAACTTCCGTTTCGTCGGGGGACTGTGAGCCGCCGTTCGTTCCTTGCCGCGGAGACGATGCGGCGGAATTCGGCACGTCCTGCTGCAAATGGGAGGGGCTGGCCTCCTCGGCTGCAGCAGCGGGAGGCTCGTGCGGTTCCGTCCGCGAAGGGGATGGCGTCTTCTTCGTCGGCAGGTCAGGCGCGGACTTAGTCTCGCGGCTACCCTGGGGCGCGTGATTGCCGCCCTCGGCCTTCTCGGCCGGATGTTCTTCCTCCGCATGCGCGCTGTCGGGACCGGTTCCGATCGGCGCTGCAGTCTCCCTGTGCGGAATGTCCGATCCGGCGGGTTCTTCCGCGCGTGATGACTCGCCCTCCGTCCCGCCGGCGCCGCCCTTCGGATTGCCATTTTCGGAGGACGCGTTGCGCGCTGCCTGATGCGTTTCCGCAGCAGCACGAGACGACTCGACCACGGCTCTTCCTGCGGCATGTGCGGCGCGTTTGGCCGCCTCCGTGGGGATGGCCGCGGCCGTGTAGAGAGGCTCACGCTCCCGCTCGCGTGCCGCGACCGAATCGGCCGCAGCGGCAGGTCCTGCCGGCACGACGGCGTCCTGCTGCGGGGGAATATCTGCCTCCGACTGTGGCATCTCCTCGCTCAGTCAGCCGCCTGTTTCCAGGTCTTGCCGTATGGCTTCCGCCACCTGTTGGACGGCTGCCTCGACAGGCTCGGACAGCGGCGCACCGTGGTCAAGCTGGCCCACTTCTATGCCGTACACGATGAGGCGTCTTGGCAGTTTGCGGAGGGCTCGGCCGAGTTCGATGGCCTCCGCAAGGCCTATCCCGTGCGTGGAACAGGCCGATTGCCAGCCGCGCGGAAGCTCGTCGCTGCCCAGCTCGAACCGATGGATGTATCCTGGAGGAGCACCGGAGGAGACGGCGTCAACCAGGTAGACCTCGTGGGCACCCGCCCACGCCTCCAGCAGGTCCATGGTCTCGCCGGAGTGCACCGAGATTTCGATACCAGGGAGACGATGACCGCGCAGAAGCTCCGCAACAGCGGGTCCCGCGCCGTCATCGCCTCGCATGGGGTTGCCGACGCACGTCACCTTGCACCGCGGATCTCGGGGATTCGATCCGCCGTTCATGGACGGCCTCCTGGCCAGGTTCCCAATGCCCGGCATACGCCAGGCTCGTCTGACGCGCGGCGAGCCGCGGCGCCGACGTTGATAGACGCTGCTTTCGAGGCTTACGCGACATGGGTGGGTCGGGGTTCGGCCTCCGACTCACCTAGCATACAGATCGTTCGCCGCCCTCAGCGCACCTTCCTCTATTGTGATTCGTCTCGCTGAACTTCGAGCCGCAAGAAGTGTGTGGCGCACGAGATGCAGGGATCGTAGTTTCGCACGGCCTGCTCGCACCTCCAGGTCATCTGCTCATCGCTCATCTCCAGGAGGGTGGGCACGAGGTCGCGCAGGTCGCACTCCATCTGCCGGAGGTTCTGTGAGGTTGGCGGAACAATCCTGGCATTCGCAATGGTGCCGTCCGCGTTAAGCTGATACCGGTGGTAAAGGATTCCTCGGGGCGCTTCCGTGCAGCCATGCCCAATGCCAGCCCGGGGGCTGATATCCACCGCAGGCTGCTCAGGCATGTTGTACTCGCTGATGATGCGCAAGGCCTCCTCGCATGCGTAGATGGTCTCCACGCCGCGCACAAGCAGGCTCTTGAACGGGTTGCTGCATGCCGGCGCAATGCCCACCTCGCGGGCCGTCCGTTCGGCGAGCGGGCTGAGCCGATCGAAGTTCAGGTTGAACCTTGCGAGAGGGCCGACATGGTACTCCCCGCGCTTTACTACGGTGGAGTGGAGTGCGTTTGAGTGCTGCACGTGTTCCTCCACGAAGTGCTGCTCGAACTCCTCCACTGGAATATCCAGTCCCCGCGTGCTGACGATGCGCCCTTCGTTCATCGGGTACTCGTCTGGATGCCGCAGGGCAACGAACTCGTAATCGCGCTCGAACGCTGGATACTCGAGAGTTGCGGCGAACCGCGTGAATTCCACAGCCGCATCGCGCGCCCACGTGAGCGGCTCCACCATCCGCTTTAGTCCCTCGACGGTCGGAACGCTGTAGAAGCCGCCGACTCTCACGTTTATGGGGTGGATCTCGCGCCCACCGAGCAGCGCCACCAGGTCATTGCCAATCTTCTTGATCTTGAGCGCCGTCGTCACCATCTCCGGATGCACGGCAGCCATCTGAATGGCGTCCTGGTAGCCCAGGAAGTCCGGCGCGTGAAGCATCGCGGCGTGGAGCACATGACTCTCAATCCACTCGCCGCAATAGATGAGCCTGCGCAGTGCCCGAAGCTGCCCGCCGACGGTTACGCCCAGGGCCCGCTCCATGGCATGACAGGAGCTCATCTGGTAGGCGATCGGGCAGATACCGCAGATGCGGGCGGTGATGTCCGGCGCCTCGGTGAAGTCGCGACCGCGCAGGAATGCCTCGAAGAAGCGAGGTGGCTCGAAGATGCGCACCTTGACATCCACCACCCGCGAGTCTTTCACCTTGACCAGGATGGCGCCTTCGCCCTCCACGCGGGCCAGGTAGTCTACTTTCACGCTGCGCGTGCTTGGAGTGGCTGTCTTAGGCATTTTCGCGTGCCTCGCTCTCTCTGCGGAAGGGCTCCGCGTAGGCGTTGTACGTGCGCAAGGCGCGCACGACTTCCGGCTTCGTGGCGCCAAGCGCCTCGAACTGGTCCGCGATGGAAGCGGTGTTCGGAGTCTCCTTGGGTCCGAAGCAGCCGTAGCATCCGCGGCTGTAGCGCGGACAGAGGGCGCCGCAGCCAGCCTGAGTCACCGGCCCAAGGCACCGGACGCCCCGAGCAACCATTACGCAGTTGACTCCGGCGCGCTTGCACTCAGTGCACACACTGTACGTGTGGATGTTCGGTCGCCGGCCATAGAGGAGGGCTGCCAGCGCTTCCAGCAGCTGTGTCTTGCTGATTGGGCAGCCGCGCAGCTCGTAATCCACGAACACATGGTCCGAAATGGGAGTGGACTTGCCGAGCGTCTCGATATAGGCAGGCGTGGCGTAGACCATGGACGTGAAGTCCCGCACGTCCTTGAAGTTGCGCAATGCCTGTATGCCGCCCGCCGTGGCGCAAGCGCCGATGGTTACCAGAGTCTTGGATGCGCGCCGGATCTGGTGGATGCGCTCCGCGTCGTGCGGAGTGGTGATGGAGCCCTCGACGAGGGTGATATCGTAGGGACCCTTGGCCACCTGCCGCGAAGCTTCGAGGAAATTGGCTATCTCCACCACGCCGACCACGTCCAGCAGCTCCTCCTCGCAGTCCAGCAGGCTCAGCTGGCAGCCGTCGCAGGAGGCAAACTTGAATACCGCGAGCTTGGGCTTCTTGGCAGCCGGCATGCTACACCTCCCGCTTTCCGAGGAAGTACTTCACACGATCGTAGCGCAGCACCGGACCGTCACGGCAGATGAAGGTCGGGCCGAACTGGCAGTGGCCGCAGTAGCCGACCGCGCACTTCATGTTGCGCTCCATGGAGATGTGGATGCTCTCCTCCGGAACGCCGCGGCGAGTCAGCTCCATCACGGTGAAGCGCATCATCACCTCCGGCCCGCAGACGAGCGCCGCAGTGCTCGAAGGATCGAAGGGTGCCCTGGGGATGAGCGTGGTCACTACGCCTACATTGCCCCTCCATCGCCCGATGGCGCGATCCACGGTTACGTAGACCTCGAGCTCCAGATGCGCCCGCCAACGCTCGAGATCGGTGCGGAAGAGGATGTCATCCGGACTGCGTGTGCCATACAGCAGCACGATTTTCCCGTAACGCTCTCGCCGATGAATGAGGCTGTAGAGGGCAGGGCGCAGGGGCGCGAGACCGATGCCACCGGCTACCAGTACCACGTCCTGTCCCACAAGCTCATCCACGGGCCAGCTGCTGCCGAATGGTCCGCGCACTCCCACCACGTCGCCCGCCTTCAGCTGCTTCATGGCGCGCGTAACGTTGCCGACGGCGCGCGTGGTGTGCACCAACGTATCGCGGCGCGCGGGATCTCCGCTGATGGAGATGGGTATCTCGCCCACTCCGAAGATGTACAGCATGTTGAACTGCCCGGGCAGGAACGCGGGGATGTCCCCGCGGCCCTCGGGCTCCAGCTCGACGGTAAAGGTGTCGGAGCACTCCTGGCGCGTTCGCACCAGGCGATACGTGCGCGGCACCATGGGGTCATGCAGCCCAACTATGCTGGCAACAGGATGTGTCTCCACACTCATGGTATCGGTTCCATGCCCGACCCGGCGGGCTCGCGGTAACTACTTGCGGTAGACATCCAGAAGCTGCATTCGGGTGGCCTGCAGGCGCTGCTCCATCAGGCCGGTTACCCTTTTGAGCAGCCTGTATCCGAAGGCGGAATCCTCCTCGGCCTTCTGGCGAAGGCACTTGCCGTCCAGAGCGATGGCCCTCACGAGATCGAGCGCTCTGGCATCGAATCGCCAGTTGTGCGGCGGAATGAGCCACGACCAGCCCAGCACGTCGCCCGCATCCAGCGTCTGAATAATGACGGGACCGGCGCCCGGAACAAAGGTCTCCAAGGTAGCCCTGCCGTGCCGCAGAAGGTAGCATCTGGTCGCCTCGCCGCCCTCGCGGAAGATGAACTCGCCGGCCTCGAATTTGACGTTGGAAGCGCAGCCCACAACGAGCTGAAGGTAGACCGGCTCCAGACCTTCAAAGAAGGGATGCTCGCCCAGAATCCGTTCAAGCGATTCCACTGCCTTCACCTCCCTCTGTCGCCCGATCCGCCACGCGAATGGCGGCAGCCTCCTCGGTAATGTCAATCCCGACCGGACACCAGGTGATGCAGCGGCCGCAGCCCACGCAGCCGCAGGTGCCGAACTGGTCCTGCCATGTACCGAGCTTGTGAGTCAGCCATTGCCGGTAGCGGGCGGATGGCGAGTAGCGCACACTGCCGCCGTGGATGTAGGAGAACTCCATGGAGAAGCAGGAATCCCACCGCCTGTGCCGTTCCGTGGTGGTTGCGGCAAGATCCGTAACCTCCTCAACGGTTGAGCAGAAACAGGTAGGGCACACCATGGTGCAGTTGCCGCAGGTCAGGCACCGCTCGGCCACGGCATCCCAGCGCGGATGCTCGTAGTTGCGGTAGAGCACCTCCTTGAGGCCCTCGCGGTTCAGGGAGCGCTGGGGTTGATTCGCGGCCGGCTTGCGGGCACGCTCGGCGGCGGACAAGTCATCCTCGGTGGCCGGGGCATGAGGTACATCCGCCAAGAGCTCGCGCCCCCGGTCACTCCCGGGTTCCACAACGAGACGATGGCTCCCGGGCCGCATGACCTCCGTAATCGCGATGTCGAAGCCATCGTTGGCAACCGGGCCGCTGCCCATTGAGCCGCAGAAACAGGTGCTCGCCGCAGAATTGCACTGAACCACCGCAAGGAATGCCTCCCCGCGGCGATCCGCGTAGATGGTGTCCACATACCTGTTGCCCAGAAAGACTCTGTCTTGCACTTTGATAGCGTGCAGATCACATGGGCGGACAGCCAGGAGAGCGAGCTTGGGCGGACTTACCGGCGAAGGCTGCAGACGGAAGCCGCTGGCTTCGCGCGTCGCCCGCCAGAGGATGCTGTCCGGCGGGAAGAGCCAGCGTTTCCAGGAGGTGGGTCCTACCGTGTAGCCGAACAGTGCCCGGTCGTTACGGCGCTTGAGACGATACTGCCCTGGGGATTGCTCATCGGTCCAGCCGATGGGCAAGTCATCCATTGAGGCCAGCTCATCGTAGATTATCGCGTTGTCGCGCACGGTCGGGCCAACGACCGTGTATCCGCGCGCACGCAACGCATCAAGCAGACAACCAAACTCGCCAGCCTGGATGACTGCGCAGTCGGCGACCGCCCCAGGAGAGAGTTCTGCCATGCCAAACCTCCCCGGAGTTGCGATTGTGGCCAACTCTGGAGCTAGTATTGCTCGTCTGTTGGCGATCCTCCTGCCGAGTTTGAGTTTTTTTTCACAAATCCTGCGGAGGTCAATGTGACGAAGCCGGCCGACCCTCTGTGCCGGCGAAGGTAGGGCAGTTGGGGAACATGTTGGTTGCGGGCAGAGCCCAGACGGGGGCTCAGACGAGGTCTATGAAGACCTTCATCGTTCGGTCGCGATTGGCGTCTATGTAGGCGTAGGCCTGCGCGTATTCCGCGAAATCGAAGTGCGCCGTCTCCAGCGGGGCGCATTGTACGTGTCCGCCGGCGATGAGCTCCACTGCCCGTTTGTAGTCCGGCTTGCGGTACATCAGCGAACCCGTGAGCGTAAGTTCGCGATCCTGCACAAGGCCGAGGTCCACGCGGGCCTGCTCGGGGTAGACGCC
The DNA here is from genome assembly GCA_964526545.1 of uncultured Chthonomonadales bacterium. GTDB lineage: Bacteria > Armatimonadota > Chthonomonadetes > Chthonomonadales > CAJBBX01 > CAZGLN01. The sequence continues at coordinate 39,356 of CAZGLN010000001.1, read as the reverse complement.
GACAATCACAATGGTGCCGCCCTTGGCGATGGCGGGTACCAGCTCCTGGATGGCAGCCTCAACCCCAGCGCACTCAAACGCCACTTGAAACCCGTCGCTGCCGAATGCCCTACAGACGGATTCCTTCAGCGGTTCTTTCCCAGCCACCGCCGTGTGAGGTATGCCGCACTGTTTGGCCACTTCCAGCCGAAACGCGATAGGATCCGAAATGAGCACGTTGGCGCCGGAAGCGCGCGCAACCTGTGCGACCAGGTTGCCGATGGGGCCGGCCCCAATCACCACCACGTTTCGTCCTTCAAGGCATCCCGCGCGCGCCACCGCATGCACAGCGACAGCCGTCGGCTCAACCAGGGCGCCCTGCTCAAAGGTGAAGTCCGACGGAAGGGGAACGATGTTCTCTGCCCGGGTTACGAAGTAGTCCTGGGCACATCCTGGAGCCTGGAAGCCCTCCACGCGCAACTGGTCACAGATGTGATAATCGCCGCGCAGGCAGGGGGCGCAGGTGCCGCACACTTGCTGGGGAGTGGATGTAACCTTGGCGCCGGGCTCTAGGCCGGACACACCTGGACCGAGCCTATCCACGACCGCTGAATACTCATGGCCCTGAACCACGGGATAGCCGGTGTAGGGGTGCTTTCCGTGGTTCACGTGCACATCGGACCCGCAAACGCCGATCCGGCACACCCGAACCCGCACCTGCCCGGGTCCTGGCTCCGGATCCGGCACTTCGTGAAACGCAATCTTGCCCGGCTCCACCATTACCGCTTGGCGCATATCTCCAACCTTCTTGCGACACCGCCTCCCTCACAACTCGTGCGTCGGGTCGCATTCAGCAAGTCCGCTCACGCAAGATACCGCACGACAACGCGCCCACCGTGACACGGCAGAGCGTCTGCGGATTATCCCCTTCCGTAAGCGGAGAGTGTCTCCGCTACCTCTTCATCACCGGTGGCGCGGCGTATGGCCATGAGCTGCCGAACCTCGGCCTCCGTGGCGCACCGAAGCGGCACGAGCACCCACTGCTGGGTCTGAGGATTGAGGCGCTCGCACACGGGATTGCCGCCGATGGTCATGTAGACGCGGTATGTGCGCCCTTCCTCGTTGAAGACCCGAAGTGTGCTCAGATTCGGGCGCAGGTCGTCCATGTCCGGTTCCACGTTCCTCACCTCCAGCTAAGTGGGAAGTTCGACAAGCTCGGTCGAGGAGCGGGTTAGCACCTCAGCGCCTGCCTCGGTAATCAATACGTCGTTTTCAATGCGGACTCCACCCCAATCCGGCAGGTAGATCCCGGGCTCCACGGTAACCACCATGTTTGGCCGCATCACAGCCTCGCTCCGGACCGAAAACGCGGGGCCGTCATGCACCACGCGGCCAATCTGGTGGCCAGCGCCATGTCCGAAGAAATCCCCATAGCCTTGCGCGCGGATGTGGTCGCGAGCCACGGCATCCAGCTCACGACCGTTTGTGCCCGGAGCAAGTCTCTCGATGAGCAGCAGCATGGCCTCGCGCACTGTCCGATAGATCTCTTCCTGCTTCTCCGTGCAGGGGCCCAGCACGACGGTGCGCGTGATGTCGCTGCAGTATCCCTCCACACGCGCGCCGAAATCCAGCGTTACCAGGTCGCCGATCTCCAGCTTCCGGTCGGTTGGGCGGGCATGCGGCAGTGCGGACCTCGGACCCGACGCCACAATGATGGGAAATGCTAGCTCGGCGCCGCGCTCCTTGCGGATGTACCACTCCAGCTCGAGGGCAATGTCGCGCTCCGTTCTTCCCGGCCTCAGCCTGCCCTGGATGTGCCACCATGCTTCGTCCGCCAGCTGGCAGGCACGCCGGATGGCTTCCAACTCCACCACATCCTTAATCGCTCGGAGATCGGAGACCAGACTCCCTACCGGTACGAGCTCCACGCGTTCCTGAAGTGCGCTGCGGTACTCGCCAAGCAGATGGACAGTAAGGTGGCGATCCTCAAACCCGACACGCGCACTGCCGATTGCCTCCAACAGCGCGGCGATTTCACCGGCGGATCCCGTCTGTAGCAGGCGCACATCCCAGCCAGCGCACTCCTCGGAGGCCTGCGTCAGGTACCGCGAGTCGGTCGCGAAGATGCGATCGGATTGCGAGACCAGCGCAATGCCGGCCGTTCCTGAGAAACCGGTGAGCCAGCCGACATTCACAAGGTCCGTTACGAGGACAGTATCCAGGCCGGCGGCTTGCAGCGCCCCGCGGAGGCGCTCGGTCCGATGATCGTGGGCAGGCGTCACTGGTGGCTCTCTTCCACCAGGTTGCGCGCGGCCTCCAGTGCCAGGAGGTAGCTGTTGGTGCCAAACCCGGCTATGATCCCGGAGGCCACTGGCGTAATGACGGAGTGCCTGCGGAACTCCTCGCGGCCATGTACGTTGCTCAGATGGACCTCGACTGTCGGCAGGCGCACGGCGGCAATAGCATCGCGAATGGCGATGGAGTAGTGCGTGTAGCCGCCGGGGTTGATCACGATGGCGTCGGCCCACTTGAGGGCCTCGTGGATGACATCAATAATCTCGCCCTCGCTGTTGGACTGGAATATCCGGGTCTCGATGCCAAGCACCCGCTCCCTGTCCTTGATCTTTCGGTTCATGTCATCGAAGCTGTCGTGCCCATACACTTCCGGCTCGCGGATGCCCAGAAGGTTCAGGTTCGGTCCGTGGATTACGCATATTCTGACCATGGTTGCTCTCCGGCGGTTCGGCGGATTGTTGGTCGGGGCATTTCACACGCGCACATGCCGCGCCCAGTTTCCAGGGTTCGCGTCTACTCGCCGCTGGTCGCGGGAGACTCAGCGGGTGCGACCTCATCGAGCAGTGTCGCCGACTCGACCAGCATGTCCGGAATCCCGTCCCGGATTGGGTAGGCGCGCCGACACTTGTCGCAAATCAGGCGATCGCCATCCAGCCGAACAGGCGGACGGTCATCACAGGCCGGGCACGCAAGGATCTCCACAAGCTTCGGATCTATCACCTGAATAACTCCTCTAGACTCGCGAGCGCGGTTGGGCTGCATCGCGATACACCTGGCACGTCCGCTCGGCGGTGCGCGCCCATGTCAGACTTCGAGCACGCGTGAAGCCTGCCTGAACCAGCGAATCGCGGTCCGCCGGCGATTGCGCCAGCCGTACCATCGTGTCTGCCCACGCGCACGGTTCCCGGGCGGGCAAGACTATGGCCGCGCCGCCGGTAACCTCCGGCAGGGCAGGCGCATCGCTCACCAACACGGGCGTGCCACAGGCCATCGCCTCCACCGGCGGCAGGCCGAAGCCCTCGTACAGTGCCGGATGAGCAAACATGCCGGCGGCTGAGTAGAGCACGGGCAGATCCTTGTCACGTACGTAGCCAGTGAAATGTACCCGCTCCGTAAGCCCGGATGCACGAACCTTGTCCCGCAGTTCGGCCGCCGCCCAACCCTCCTTGCCAACCAGCACCAGGTGCCAGCCAAATCCTGGTTCCAGGCAAGCCAGGCGGAAGGCCTCCACAAGCGTCGCCAAGTTCTTGCGCGGCTGCAGAACTCCAACTGCAAGCACAAACGGGGCCGCTACTCCCACGCGCTCTTTCACCCACTCTCGGGCTTTATCCTGCGGTACCGGACGATACTCCGGACCCGGTGCCAGCGGTATGCCAATGACCTTGGCGGGAGACAGGGAGTAGGTGCACAGAATGTCCTGGCGGGAACTCTCGGAATCCGTGATGACCGCCCGTGCACGCCGCATGGATGAAGGCACCGTCAGGTTCATAAGAACGCGGTGCTTCCAGGGAAACCACTGCGGGTGAAGTCGGAAGGAGATATCGTGCACCGTGGTTACGAGGGGGCAGGGCGACCAGAGAGGCGTGGTGTACTGCGTGTGCGCAAGGTCCATACGGTCCGCCGCCAGGGCCCGCGGAAACGAAAGGAGAGTCCAGATCCGGTCGTTTGGCGCTGGAATCACACGCGAACGAACAGGGACGCCCGCGAGATCGTCCAGCGGCAGAGCGAGCCGCGAATAGAGAGTGAACTCCATATCCGCCGGCAGGTCGGTAAGAAGGGCGCGTATGAGGTGCAGCCAGTAGGTGCGATCGCCGGTGTAGCGGCCGGTAAGCGCCCGCGCATCCAGAGCGACGCGAAGCGCGCTCACGCCTCAAGCACCTCCCGGTAGACGGCTAGCGTATCAACTGCCTGACGCTCGTAGCTAAAGGTGCTTGCATAGGCGGCGGCGCCGCGCCCCAGCGCGTCACGAAAGTCCGAATCTTCCTCAAGGCGCACGATCGCGGCGGCGAGATGCTCCGGTTCGCCACCGCTCACAACGTGGAGAGCACTCTCAACAAGCGACTCGATCTCGCGATGCGGCGGTATGTCCGAGGCGATAACAGGCAGACCCGCGGCAAAGGCCAGCGCAAGCGAAGCCGACCCGCTCGACTCAACGAATGGAGCCGCCATGAAGTCCGCGGCCGCTAGGTATGTCTGCAGCATTTCAGGCTCCTGGTAGCCCGTGAGACGCGCATTCGGATGGTCGGCCGCCAGGCGCGCGATACGATCCGGATAGCCAGAATGGTCATCGGGATGCCGACCGCCCGCGAGCACCAGAAGGTGCCGGGGCGGCAGCAACCGGTAGGCATCCAGGGCGGCCTCGTGACCCTTGCGGCGCGAGAGAAAGCCAGGCAGCAGACCCACGAAGCGGCCTTCCAGGCCCAGAGCCCGCCTGGCTTCTGCTCGGTCGGGCAGTCCTTTCAGCGCGGGCACGCCCAGCCGCACCACACGCACGGGAGCGCGCGCTCCTCCCGCCTGCCGAATGCGCACCGCGTCGAGATCCGTGTGAACCAGGATGCTCCTGATGCTGCGGTGGCCGAAGTGGAGCCGATTGGATACTCTTGTTGCGAGCCTGCGTGCCGTGCTGCCCGAAGGCAGCACGACTTCATGTGCAGTGAGTACAACAGGACGGCGAAACTTACGCGCAAGTCGGAGAAACGAGCACTTCCACGGCGCGACGCCCCCAAACAGGAAGTACTGGTGCTGCACGTGTATCAGGTCCACGTCGTTCATCACCACGGAGAACTCCTCCGCAGGCACATCGTAGACCAGCTCAACGTGGCGCCGGAGCGCCTCGACCAGGCCTCGCGTGGCCTCCGATACACCGCACCGCTCACGTCGCGGCGCCACCATCGCAAGTCGTATGGTCATCGGAACATGGTTCGCCGAGGGAGCCGTTCCTCGTCGGCGATAGCCTGCTCGTATACAGCGATGGTCTGCTCTGCAACGGACGGCCAACTGTAGAGGTCCGCGTAGCGCCGCGCGCGTTCGGCCATCTCGGCCCTGCCCAATTCGTTGTTCAGCACGGCCTTCAGGCAAGCAGCGTAGTGTGCGCGATCGCCTGCGCGGAAGAGGCGAAGGCAGGGCACCCGCTGATGGATCTCGGAGAAGCAGGGAAGGTCGGAAGCCAGGGTCGGCCGGCCGTGGGCCAGCGCAATCATCACGGAGTAGCTGCCCGTCGCCTGCGTGTGCGGCACGGCGACCACGTCGGCCGCGGCCATCACCTCCGCCACCTCGGGTTCCTTCAGGTATCCCGTTATGATCACGCGTGACTCCAATCCAAGCGCCTTCACGCGCGCGGCAACGGATTCCGCGTAGGGCCGCATGTCCTCGGTGCGTGGGCCGCCGGCAATCACCAGCACCACGTCGGGCGGAAGCTCCTGCATGGCCTCGAGCGCCAACTCGTAGCCCTTGTTGGGCGCGATGTACCCGAACAGTGCCACCACACGCCGACCCTCCAGATTGTGCGTCGCGCGAAAGTCCGCCCCGCCGGACGGCGACAGGGCAACCCTAGGAACTCCCGCGGGAATGGTATGCAGAAATTCCGGACGCGCCCCGCGCCCAATCAGCTCCTGCCGGGCAGCCTCCGTATGCACGATGCAGCGGCTCGTGATGAAGGGCGCGGTCTCCACGCTGTCACGGTACGCCTTGCGCATTAGAAGCAGCTGCTTTGCCAGCCGATGGAGCGGTCGGCGCTCCTCGCGCACGCGCAGAAGCCCTGCCAACGAAGTGGTGGTGTGGGCGGTAATCACGAGCGGCTTTTCTATGAGGTAACGGAGCACCCAGAACGCGGATTGGTTAGGAAGTATGCCGCCCCAGAAGCTGTGCTCGTGCTGAATGTGGACGACGTCCGCGCTGTTCAGCCGATCGGCCACCTCGCGGTAGTGCGCAGGCTCCTGCTTGCCCACCTGGATGGGCACAAAGTCCACTTCCACCCGCTCCACCAGGGCGGCCATGAGGTCGCGAGTGTACGCAGCGATTCCGCACCTATCGCCGGTGGAGGCATGGAGCGCTACCCTCATCGCGTGCGCGCTCCTACCAGGCCTGCCCGCCGCAGCACCCTCTTAACGGCGACTCCGAGGTGGAGAAGCTCGTTCTTCAGCATGCCAATGCCCGCCACCGCAAGGATGCCGACGCGCGCAGGCCACCCGCCGTGCTTCCAGTGGTACCGAATCTGGCTCTTGAAGAGCTGTCTGGTCATTGCCCTGCTGGCACGCCGCACGGCGCCCATCCAGTGGTGCGTTACCCTGGCCACCGGCACATAGTAGATGCGCCAGCCGGCATCGTGCAGCCGCTTGCACCAGTCTACTTCCTCATAGAACATGAAGAAGCGCTCGTCAAGGGGACCTACCTGCTCAAGCGCCTCGCGACGCACCATCAGGCAAGCCCCCGTCACTTGGTCCACCTCCGTGGTGGCGCTAAAGTCCGATCGGCCCCAACGGAGCCTACGGTCGTGCCATTCGGGGTTGATGCGCCAGAAGCCCAGATGCCCTACGGCCTCCGAGAAGAGGGTGGGGAACCGGGCTCCGCTCTTCTGCAGGGAGCCGTCGGAGTTCAGGAGCTGCGGGCCGCACGCGCCGGCATCGGGATGGGAGTCCATAAACATCACCAGGGTGTGCAGGGACCCTGGCAGGCACTCCGTGTCGGGGTTCAGCAGCAGCACGTAGCGTGCATCTGCGTGCCTCAAGGCCAGGTTGTTGCCTCCCGAGAAACCCAGGTTGCGCTCCGCGACGGTAAGCTGGACATCCGCAAACTCGCGACGGACCATCTCCACGCTGCCATCGGACGACCGATTGTCCACAACATGTACGCGACTGCTTAGGCCGTTCAGCGCGGCAGGCAAAGAAGCTAGACACGCGCGCAGCATGTCGCACGTGTTGTAGCTGACGATGACTATATCGAGATCACGAGGCCCTTCGCCGCTCATTTGCCTACCGCACATGGCAACGACGCACTCGCTTGGATGCGAGTGCGTCGCCCAAATCCCCTCGACTTCCGGCGCCTTACTTCAGACTTCTCAAGTAGGCCACAAGCGCCTTCAGGTCGGAATCGCTGATGGCATCCTTATCGTATGCAGGCATCGTGGAGGCCGGGTTGTTCTTCTTCGGATCGCGGATCTGTCGGGTGAGGAAGGCCGCATCGTGCCCCGCGCCGATCTTGGAGAGATCCGGTCCACCCTTGCCTCCCTTGCCGTTGATCGCATGGCAGGCGGAGCAGACGATCTTGTCATAAACAGCCTTGCCGGCTTTGACAAGGGCGGCGTTGCTGGCGGCAGGCGCGGGCTTTTTCGGCTTC
>CAZGLN010000001.1:15177-31737 GCA_964526545.1 uncultured Chthonomonadales bacterium | reverse complement strand
TGGCCACTCCGGATACGGACACCAGAAGCAGCGCGGCCGCCGGTAGGACCAACAGAAGCCTTGGCAGTAGACGTGCAGCTCTCATGGGCGCGAGATCTCCTTTGCGGGTGCAGTATCGTATGCAGGCGGACGTGGTGGCTGATGCTCCCACTCCGCGTGATGCCCGTGGATGGTAACCATGCTATAATAGCAGACTGGCGGCGGCGCAACAAGCCGCCGCTTCGAGCGTGTACTTGACCTCCCGTGGTGGAAGTTCAGCGAGGAGACTGATGAAACAAGGAATACATCCCGAATACGTAACTGCGACCGTGCGTTGTGCCTGCGGCAACACTTTCGAAACGCGTTCAACCCGAAGTGAAATCCGCGTGGAGATCTGCTCGAACTGCCACCCGTTCTATACAGGCAAGCAGAAGATCGTGGACACGGAAGGGCGCGTGGAGAAATTCATGCAGAAGTACAAAATCCGCGCCAAGTAGCCGAGCGGATCGCATGACGGGCTGCGACACGCATCGGCGAGCGGAAGGCAGGCATGTCTGAGTATCTCCAGTACGGCGGCCAGGCAGTCATCGAAGGGGTGATGATGCGCAGCCCCCGCTACTTTGCGGTCGCCTGCAGGAAACCGAACGGAGAGGTCGTTGTTCAGCAGGAGCCCGTTGAACACTCCTTTGTCGGCAAACTGCGCTTTCTGAATCGCCCGTTCCTGCGAGGCAGCCTGGCCCTCATTGATGCCATGGCACTCGGAATGCGCGCGCTCTCCTTCTCCGCAAGTGTGCAGGCCGCAGCCATCAACGAGGCTTCCTCCAAGCCTGCGGAGACGGCCAGCGGTGAGGGCGACGGCGGTCCGATAGACCGGACTGCGAACCGATCCTCGCGCATTAACGATATCGCCATCGGCACCACCATGGTCATCTCCATATGCCTGGGAATTGGGCTGTTCGTGGCGCTGCCGACGTGGCTTACTCAGCTTGCTCAGAATCACCTTGGGGTGCGCACTGATATCGGACGCAATCTGCTGGACGGCGTGATACGCATAATCATCTTCCTGGGCTACATCGCGGCCATCGGCAGGCTGAAAAACATCCATCGGGTGTTTCAGTATCACGGTGCGGAGCACAAGGCAATCAACACGCTGGAGAGTGGACAGGAGCTCACGCTGGAGAGATGCCTGCGCTCTAGCCGGATACACCCCCGATGCGGCACCAGCTTCGTCATCGTCGTGCTGCTTGTGAGCGTCCTCGTGCACTGCCTCTTTCCGCGTCCCGAAGTCGCGCCCGTGCGCATTGCGCTGCACATTGCGCTCATCCCCCTGGTCGCAGGCGCATCCTACGAGCTGATCAGGCTGGCGGGCAGAATGCGAAACGCCCGATTCCTGCAGATGCTCCTGGCTCCCGGGTTGTGGACACAGCACCTGACCACCCGCGAGCCCGACCCAGACCAGGTGGAAGTTGCCCTCACGGCGCTGCAAACAGTGCTGGCGCGGGAGCAGGCCCCATCGGGCGAAGCCGCTACCGCGGTAGCCTAACATGGCGAACGAACGGGAAGCAGCCCGTTAGAAGCCCAAGGCCGGCAGGCGCCACACAGCTTGAATGACTGCCGTGCCGCGTTCTGAAATGCTGCCAAGGAATACTTTCCGTGTCACTTGATCCTGCCCGCAAGAAACTCGACGAGCTGGAAGCGCGCTACGAAGAGCTCGGAGCCCAGATGCTGGACCCTGAGACGATCGCAAATATCCAGCGCTACCACCAGATTAACAAGGCCTGGAGCGACCTGGAGCCGGTCGTAACAACCTATCGCAGATACAAGGATGTAGAGCGCCAGATAGTGGGCGCGGAAGAGCTGCTCGACGACCCGACGATGCGCGACCTCGCGGAGGCGGAGCTTGCCGACCTTCGGGCGGAGCGTGCCCGCATAGAAGATCAACTGCGCCTGCTGCTTCTCCCGAAGGATCCCAACGACGAGAAGAACGTGATCGTGGAGATTCGTCCCGCTGCGGGAGGCGAGGAAGCCGCGCTCTTCGCGGGAGACCTCCTGCGGATGTATCTGCGCTTCGCGGAACGCAAGGGCTGGAAGGCAGAGATACTCAGCGCACAGGAATCGGGTATCGGCGGTTTCTCCGATGTAGTGCTCTCCATCCAGGGCAAGGGCGCCTACAGCCAGTTGAAGTTCGAGAGCGGTGTGCACCGCGTGCAGCGTGTGCCGCTGACCGAGTCGAGCGGCCGAATACACACCTCAACGGCCACTGTTGCTGTCTTGCCAGAGGCAGAGGAGGTCGAGGTAGATATCAACCCCAACGATATCGAGATGGACGTGTACCACTCCTCCAGCGCGGGCGGCCAGAATGTGCAGAAGGTTGCCACGGCCATCCGCATTCTGCACAAGCCCACCGGCATCGTGGTTACATGCCAGGACGAGCGCAGCCAGCTCCAGAACAAAGAGAAGGCGATGCGCCTTCTCCGGGCCAAGCTTTACGAGCGGGAGATGCAGGCGCGTGACGCCCAACGCACCGAAACGCGCCGCGCGCAGGTCGGCACCGGTGACCGCTCCGAGAAGATACGCACCTACAACTTTCCCGACGGCAGGGTGACCGATCATCGCATTGGGCTGACCATCTACAACATCCAGCAGATTCTTGATGGAGCCATCGATTCGTTCGTGGACGCGCTGGTGCAAGCGGACCAGGCCGAACGACTGAAGGGCGAAACCACTTGACCGTGGCGGAACAGCAAGACGAATGCCAGCACGCGGATCGCCTGGCAGCCGAGATCGCCGGGCGCCTCGCCAAGCATGGCCTGGAGGAACCCTTCGCCGACGCCAGGCGCATTGTTCAGGCATGGGACCTAGCCGCGAGAGCATCGCCCGGGGCGATCTGGTTCGAGTGACTCACCATGCGAGGCGCAACCTTCACGACCTTACGGAGCGCCGCATCCGGCGCGAGCCGATAGCCTATCTGCGAGGACGCTGCGAGTTCTACGGGCTTGACCTGGTGGTCACGAGAGACACCCTCATCCCAAGGCCTGAAACGGAGCTGCTGGTGGAAGCCGCGCTGGGTACGGCAAATGCGTATGCCGCGCCGCGCATCCTGGATGCCTGCACCGGCTCCGGCTGCGTCCTGATTGCCCTTGCAATGAACTGTCCCTCCGCCGAATGCATCGGATGCGACCTTTCGGCCGATGCGCTGGCGGTGGCTGCGCGGAACCGGGAAAGGCACGGCCTTGCGCGAGTGCGCCTCTTCCGCGGAGACATGCTGGCTGCCGTGCGCCCATCCAGTGTAGATATCATCACTGCCAATCCACCGTACGTCCGCTCAGGAGACATTGCCCATCTTCAGCCCGAGATTCGCCTGCACGAGCCGCGCCTGGCCCTTGACGGAGGCCCGGACGGTCTCGGCGCCTTTCGCGCGATTGCACGGCAGGCTATCGAAGTGCTGACTTCCGGCGGTATGCTTGCCGTAGAGATTGGAGCGGGACAGCAAGAGGACGTCAGCCGTATATTGCTGAGCCGCGGATTCGTGGATGTCGCTGGGCGCATGGACCTGGCAGGGACGTTCCGCGTCATAACGGCCAAGAAACCGAAGCACCTCTGAATATGACTACTCCGCAACCACAGCCCGATTCGGAACCGGCCACGCGCCGGGACACCATTGTCTTGAGGGGGCTCTGCAAGAGCTACGGCGCCTTGCAGGCGGTTTCCGATCTGAACCTCACGGTGCAGAGCGGCGAGCTGTTCGGGTTTCTAGGACCCAACGGAGCCGGCAAGACAACGACAATCAAACTGATGGTTGGGCTGCTGCGTCCGACCGCCGGCACGGCGATCATAGACGGCTTCGACATTCAGAAGGAGCCGCTGAAAGCCAAGGCAATCCTGGGATACATACCGGACAACCCTTTTCTTTACGAGAAGCTCACGGGCCGCGAGTTTCTGAATTTCGTTGCCGACCTCTACTCGGTCACCACGGAGGGACGCGCCAAGCGGATTGAAGACCTGTTGAGCCTCTTCGAACTGCAGGACAAGGGCGACGAACTCATTCAGGGCTACTCCCGCGGCATGCGCCAGAAGATCGCGTTGGCGGGCGCGCTCATTCACGATCCGCGGGTCATCTTCCTCGACGAGCCCACCGTGGGATTGGACCCTCGCAGCGCGCGCCTCATGAAAGACATCCTTCGCCGCCTCTGCGATGAAGGCTGCACGGTATTCGTCTCCACGCATATCCTGGAGATCGCCGAGCGCATGTGCGATCGCTTTGCCATCATCAACAAGGGCCGAATCGTGGCGGTGGGCACCATGGAAGAGCTGCGGCGGCATGCGGCCGCCGAATCGCAGACGCTGGAGGATATCTTCCTTCAACTCACATCCGGAGAAGAGCACGAGGACCTGATCAGGTTCCTCGGATAAGCCGAATGCCGCCCGCCCCACCGCCAACGGTAGATCCCCATCTGGCCAGCGACCTCGTAGGCCCGCTGCTAGCCGTGGGCATCGTCCTCGCTCTCGTCATCCTCCTCGACATGGGCTTGCTTCTGGCCTGGCTGCTGCGCGAGGATGACGTTCGCGCCGGCCGCAAGGCGCCTCTCTTTGCCCCTCGCTGGAGCCTGGTCCACGTCTGGTTCAGCGCGCAGGTGGTCGTGGGCCTGGTCATGCTCCTCAGTCTTGCGAGCATCGTGGCGACAGCCGCGCCCAATCTGGCTCGCGGCAGTTCTGCATCGGGCAGCCCCATGCCCGCCTGGCTGGTTGCCCTGCTCATCATAGTGCAGGGCGCCATCCTCTTCCTGGTGCCGCTGTATGTGGTTCGGCGCATCTACAAATTGCCGGCGACCGAACTGGGACTGCGCGCTCCCTCGGCACGGGGCCAGCTGTTGGCCGTTGTGGCAGGTTTGGGAATACTGCTTCTCGGGCACGTCGCCGAGACCGGCGCGGAGGCCGTGCTGGGCAGCTTGCTGGGCAATGAGACGATGATTGGGCTGAAGCGGGCGACGGAGTCCTTCTCTCCTCAGGCCATTCTGGCCCCTGACGAAGTCCGCGGTTCGCCGCTCGTATTGCTCTTGGTGATAGTGGGCATCGGCATCGTAACGCCAATAGGGGAGGAGATGTTCTTCAGAGGCTGGCTGCAGCGTTGTGCGCGGCAGCGGTTTGGACCGGCATGGGGAGTGGCGCTGAGCGCGGTGCTCTTCGCCCTTGTGCACGGCGGCCCGCTGCTTGTGCTTGCGATCGTGCCGATGGGCGTGGCGCTTGCCCTTGCCTACGAAGTTACCGGCAGCATCTGGACGCCGATTCTCATGCATGCGGTTAACAACACGGCCGCTGTGGCCGGCATCTACCTGCTCGGAATATCCTGAGAGATCCCTAGAACTTCACATGGATTCCTTTGCAATACAGCGTAGGTTGTTCGTCGCGGTGATGCTGATCACCGCGGCGTGGCTGCTCTTCGCCCCTTCCGGATGCTCGCCCGTGCAGCAGCTTCGCGGCACGGCGCTGCCGCCCGACCTGGCGGAGGCAGCGGCACTCCTGCGGAAGCCAGGCGGCGAATCCGAAGCCATGCGCAAACTCGATGCCGTGGTGCAGAAGCGCCCCAAGGACGTAAGCATCTACATCCAGATTGCACGAGGAGTGTGTCTGGCCGCTCGCAAGCCGGATCTCGCCATAAGGTACGCCGAACAGGGACTGGCGATCGCTCCGGCTACCGCCAAAAACGAACGCATTGAGCTGAATATGATCCTCGGCGAGGCCTACGCGCGCGCGGGCGACTTCGCCCGCTCGTTGGAGCACCATGAACGCGCGGCCGCCATCCTGCCCGGCAATCCTGTGCTGATGAACAACGTGGCGTATGCCATCGCGGAAGCACCCGGCAGCGCAGGAAGGCTGAATGAAGCGCACGAGCTCGCCACGCGGGCCGTTGAGCAGGCACGCAAGGACCGAAACTTTACCAGCCGCGACCTGGCGACCTTCGTGGATACGCTGGGGTGGGTACAGTACCGCCTTGGCCGACTGGATGAGGCGATTGCCAATCTTGCGGAAGCGGCCGACCTGGCGCCTGACATGGCGGAGATTCAGTACCACCTCGCAACGGCCTACGAAGCGCGCGGACGCTGGGCGGAGGCCGCAACCGCCGTTGAACGCGGCATGCGCCTGACCAAGGACGATCCTCAGCTGCAGTCCGGCCTCAAAGATTTGAAGCAGCGGATCTCAAGCAAGCTGCCGGCCCCACGTCGAGCAGAACAGCAATAGCGTGCAGGCAGGCTCAGCGTCCGAGCCCTATTTGCGAGCGTAGACCTCCCAGACCACGTCGCGCACTTGCGGCATCTGACGGATGAGCTTGCGAATAACCTCCGCTTCGTGGTCGAGGTCAATCTCCGGATGGGTGCGCAGTTTGCGCATCTCCCCTCGGATGTAGCACACCCCGTGTATCACCCGCACCTCAACGCGGGAAAGATCTACGTACCGGCGCACCAGCTCTCTATGGATGGCCCGGGTTGTTTGGGCGTCTTCCAATGCCATAGCGTCGCCTCACACTTCGCACGGGGTGATCGCTATAACGCACGGGCCTTGCGGAGCAAGGCACAGCCCCTAACTGTGCAGAGGCCGGAAGGCCCGGCACGGCTCCACACCAAACGGGATGCACTTTCGCACGCGTAACAGTTCGGTCTGCGTAAAGGGTCTCCCTTCTCTTAGTAGAAGTCCCCTGCATTTTGCCCGGTTACTGCCCGGCGGATCGCTGAACAGACCACGGCATCCCATCCACATAGTAGTAGACGAATAATGGCAGGTGGCGTTTTCCTGCTCTATTCTACTTTTCCGGCTAGCCGCAGGGCGTTTGCGGTAACCAGCAGCGCAATCCCCACATCGCCTACGACGGCCAGCCAGAGCGGTATGCCCACAACCACCGCCGCCACCAGCAGCCCGGCCTTGGTCCCAATGGAGAGGAAGATATTCTGGCGGATAATCGCCTGTGTGCGCCGGCTCAGCCGAACGAGGGCCGGCAGCTTGCGCAGGTCATTGCCAAGCAGGGCGATATCCGCTGTCTCCAGCGCGGTATCGGAAGCCGCGGCACCCATCGCGATGCCGACATTCGCCGCTGCCAGCGCGGGCGCGTCGTTCACGCCGTCGCCCACCATCGCGACCGAGCCGTAACGCTGCTGGTATTCGCGAATCAACGACTGCTTCTGCTCCGGCAGCAGGCACGCCTTGAACTCCTCGATGCCCGCGAGACTGGCTACCTCTTGCGCCACGTGGGCGTTGTCTCCGGTCAGCAGACACTGATATCGTACTCCGAGCGCGCGCAGCTCCCTTACGGCTTCGGCCAGCCCAACGCGTGGTGTATCCGAAAGCACGATGACTCCCAATGCCCGATCGGGGGAGGCCAGCACCACGGCTGTCTTCTTCAGCGCCTCCACGCGCTCCAGTACTCGGCCGGCGCCATCTCCGTTGATGGACCATCGCGCCAGGAGAGTCGGATTTCCGACCAGATAGGTCTCGGAGCCGATATTCGCTCGGGCCCCAAGTCCAGGCAGCGACTGAAACGAGGTCACCGCCGGCAGGGCGCCCTGGGGGTAGGCGGCGGCAACCTCGGTAAAGGCGGCGGCCAAGGGATGCTCCGAATGGGCCTCGATGGCTGCCGCGTAACGCAGCACATCGTTGCCGCTCATGGAATCGAGCGGCACCACGTCCTCGATGCGGAAGCGCCCCTCGGTGAGAGTGCCGGTTTTGTCGTAGACAATGGCCCGCACGTTGCCAATCTCTTCGAGGAAGGCGCCTCCCTTTATCAGCGCGCCCGCCCTCGACGCCGCACCAATGGCCGTTACCACCGCAACCGGCGTGGAGATCACCAGCGCACAAGGGCACGCGATAACCAGCAGCGTTAGGGCGCGCTCGAACCAGTGCAGCCATATCCAGGGCAGCAGTGTCGCACCCACCATCGCATGCATTGCGGTGTCCCAGAGGGGAGGAACCAGTGCAACCGCTACCGCGAGAGCCACCACTGCAGGCGTGTACTTCCGCGCGAAGCGATCCACGAGCAGTTGCGCGGGAGCTCGCTGTGCCTGCGCCTCCTCAACGCGATGGATGAGACGGGTCAATACGGTGTCGCGGAAGACGTTGAGTACCTTCACACGGATGGCGCCCTCGCCGTTCAGTGAGCCGGCGTACACAAAGTCACCCGCCTTCTTCGGTAGTGGGGAGCTCTCACCGGTGATTGGCGCCTGATTGACCGTCGTCTCACCATCCAGAAGTTCGCCGTCCAACGGGATGCTCTCACCCGGCTTAACCAGCACGGTTTCGTAGAGGCGCACGCTCTCCACAGGCACCTCGAACTCTCCGCGCCCTCTCAGCACCCGCGCTGTCCGGGGCGTAAGGTCCATAAGCGCTCGAATGGATCGTCGCGTGCGGTCTATCGCGCCGTTCTGCAGCAGGTTTCCAAGGCTGAAGAGGGCCACAACGGATGCCCCCTCGGCCCATTCGCCAATGCCGATAGCGCCGAGTACGGCGATGGTCATCAGGGTGTTCATATCCGCCACGCGCGCGCGGGCGGCGAGCAGGGCTGCGCGAGCCGTGGTCCATCCGCCCACCACGATTGCGCCGGCGAACAGAGCGACTGCCGTCTCGCCATCGCCGAGTCGCTGCACCACAATGCCTGCCGCGGTGGCAAGGAGGGCGGCAGCCGTTACCACGGCCCGGCGGTGGCGTATCCAGATGCTCTCGTCGCCTTTCAGGATTTCCGATAGCTCGCGACGCATTTCGTCCGTGGCAGGCGGCGCCGGTATCGCCGTTACGCCAGCGCTCTCCACGGCGCGAACCAGCTCTTTCGGCCCGATCTTGCCCCGCTCAAACTCAATGTGTGCCTGGCCGGCCGCGAAATTCGCCGAAGCCCAGAGGACCCCGGGTTTGCCCGCAAGCACGCGCTCGACGGCTGTGCAGCAGTCCGGACAGTCCACATCGCGGAGGGCGAGAGTGAGATGATCAATGCGCTCTGCTATCTGGGCTCCGATGTAGCGAGCCTGCTGTTCGATGCGGCCGACGGTAACCACATTCGGATCGAACGACACGGAGATCGCGGTGCGCGCGTTGTTTACGGCGGCGGCGCTCACTCCCTTCACCCGCTGCAAGTCGTCCTGGAGGCGCAGTATGCAGCGCTCGCATTCGGGGCCCGAGGGCAGTATCACGGGCAGTTCGAGAGTTACGTCCTGCACTTATGCACCCTCCCGAACGTGTTCCAGCCCCTGCATGAAAATGCCAAGTATGTGCACGTCGTCCAGCGAGTAGAAGACCTGCTTGCCGTCGCGCCGGTGCTTCACCAGCCTCAGGTTGCGAAGCGTGCGCAAGTGATGCGAGGTCGCCGATTGAGTGAGGCCGACCACGGTAGCGAGATCGCACACGCAGAGCTCTTGAATGGAGAGTGCCTCCACGATGCGCAGGCGCGCTGTATCTGCCAGCGCCCCAAAGGTGGCAGCAAGCCTCTCCGCCGTATCTTGCGCGGTTAGTCTGCGCCTGATCCTGCGGAGCGTGGCGGAATCGCTTCCGCCGACCAGGCATGTCAAATCCTCAGTGGGTTCCAAAATCGCCAAGTGACACGCATCCTATGAACGTATGTACATATGTTGATGCAAGTATATCATGTCCGCGGGTAATGTGTAATGGGAATGCGTCTCTCGCCCGTCTTTTAGTGCAAACTCCCGCAAGCCTACGGGAACCCAACGATGCACTCTGCGTCTTCCCCTGCGATGAAGAGAGTACTCCTGGTCCTCATCGGATGGCTGACTAGTACCTCTTTGGCTCAGCCCGCGTTCTCTCTGGATATTGTCCGGACCTTTCGACCGGATATCCTGGACGCGCATATCCGCATTGCCTGGAGGGGCGGCGGGCTGACCGAGGAGACCCGCCTGGCGGTAGCGGCTACCGGCCTCTGCTGGGACTCCACTCACCATGGCAAGCCGGTTTTTATGAACGATCCGCGGCTTGGGCACAAGGTCTACACGCCAGCGCCCGAGCGTGCGTCGGCGTTCGCCGCGGTCCGCAATGGAAATGAACGGCTGGCCATTGCTTTCGCCCTCTCGTTAGCGCTCGACCCTCCGCCCGGCGATTTGGCCGCCTGGAAGTCCGCGTTTGACTTTCTGGCACGGGACCCCGTGGGGTTCGATCGCGTGATTCTCGGCATCCTGCTCGCGCCCCGGGAACTCAAACCGCTTTCGCGCCTGGAGTATGCCGCCGTGGACTTGCTGGTGCACCGCTCGTCGGTCTCCACGCTGCCTGCGTTGCTCGCTCTGGCCGAATCGAGCGATAGGTACCTGCGGGGTCGTGCCCTCATCGGCCTCGGCATGGTGGCCTTCCGCGACGAGGGGCTGCGGCCGCTGCCGGGTCTGCTGGCGAAGCCCGAGGTCTCCAGCATCAGCGCGGTGCAGAGGCAGCGCATAAGGGATGTTGTGAAGCAAGGCACCAGCGACAAGAACTACCGAACCCGGATCGGTGCCGCCCTGGCGCTGGGCCTGATGGGCGAGGAGGGTGCTCGGGCCGACTTGGAGCGTCTCGCAAAAGACCCTGCCTATCTCCTGAGGCCTGAACCCGGGTCCGAACGTTTTCGCGTGGTCTACCCTGTCAGGGTTGCCGCGTGCGCAGCGCTCAGCAGGTTCGGAGTTGCGGCGGAGCCTGGCGGCGGCGTGTTTGACAAGAAGGCGCTCCGCGGCGCCACGCGCGGCGGATCCAACAAGACGAACGACTATGGCGACGTACGGCGAGATATCGTCAGCCGCGTACCTCTCTTCGAGGATGAGTAAACATATGGACAGCCTCCTGGAATCGAACGATCTGCTGCACCGCCCGGTAGATCTGCGCGAGCGGGCACGATTGGAGGGCTATCTCTTCTTTCGTGGATTGTTGGACCGAGAGGCCGTTACGGCGGTCCGGCGGGAAATAGCTGCCATCCTCGCGGAAGCTGGCTGGCTGCGACCGGGCACACCGCCAGCAGACGCAATCGCTGCGGAAGGCGCTTGCTACGTGGAACCGCAGCCGGAATACATGCGGGTGTACAACCGCATCATGTGCCTGGAGTCGTTTCATGCTCTGGCGCATCAGCAATCACTTCTCCAGTTGTTCGACACGCTTTTCGGTGAACCGACCCTGGTGCACGCCCGCAACATCGCCCGCGTGATCTTCCCGCGAAATACCAAGTACACCACGCCGGCGCATCAGGACTATATCCATATCCAGGGCACCGAGGAGACGTGGACCGCGTGGTTCCCTCTGGGCGACTGCAGCAAGGAACTCGGGAGCCTCGCGATCCTGCCGCGCTCGCACGTGTTCGGCATCCTGCCCACGCATACGGCTTACGGTGCTGGAGGGCAGGGCGTGGACACGGACCATCTCGGGCTGGAGTGGGCGGCAGCCGATTTCGCGCTTGGCGACGTAGTGGTGTTTCACAGCCTCAACGTGCACAAGGGGCTGCCGAACTTAACCGAGGACCGCATCCGCCTGTCGTGCGACTTCCGCTACCAGCCGGTTTCGCATCCCGTGGTGCGCAGCTCCTTCGAGCCGCACCACGCCCAACTCCGTTGGGAGGATGTCTACGCAGGCTGGAAGTCGGATCGGTACCAGTACTACTGGCGTGATTTGCCCCTGAAGTGGGCGGAGTGGAGCTCTCAGTACCACGCAAAGGCATAGGCAACCCGCGGTAGCCAGCCTGGACCTGGAGGCTACTCCTCCGTCTCGATATCCGTGGCCTGTGCGCCCATCAGGTGGATATGCCCCATGGGAGCCGAGAGCGCGGCAATCTCCTGCGGGGTGAGGGGCCGCTTTGGCTCTTCGTCGCTCTCGGGCTGTTCCCGAACAACTGCCTCCGCCGAATCCAATTGGGCCCCCGGCAGGCGGACCGAGCCGCCGACGGAAGCCAGGGCAGACATATCGAGCGGACCAGGTTTGGGCAGCTTGCTAAGCGCTGTCTGCGCCTGCTCGTAGCCAGGTTCCAGGCTTAGGGCGGCCTCGTAGCACACCCGGGCCGCCTCCAGGTCGCCGAACATCTGGTGCGCATAGCCCAGGTTGAACCTGGCCTTGGCCGACTGCGGGTTAATCTGCACGGCGCGGCCGAAGGCCCGGCGGGCGAGATCGTGCTCGCCGCGGCGCGACTGAATAGCGCCTATATATGTCCAGGTCTCAAACGATTCCGGGTCCGCCTGGAGAGCCTTCTGCATGGTCTCCAGCGCCTGGTCGAGTCTTCCAGCCTGCAGTTCCGCCAGTCCGGCCTGCCGCAGCGAGTTCGCGAGAACGCTCATCAAGTCTTCTCCTGCCTGCTCCACGCAAGCTTGAAAGTGCGGCCGTCCGCTTTTCTGCCCCTAGCACTCATGCCCTGAAGTTGCGTGCCACCTACCGCTCAGGCGGCTCGTCCGCCGCCTTGGACAATGCACCGACCCCGAAACCTGACAGATAACGGGCGGAGCGCGCAATCTCCTCGATGCCGTTCATCCCATCCTCGATGGAGACCCACCCATCGAAGCCCGCCCGTCGCAATCGCTCAAGGATTTCAGGATAGTCTATCAGACCCGTGCCGATCTCGCCATGAACCATGTGCGAATAGTCCGTGATGGACTCCAGAGAGGCGGAAACGCCCGCGGCCGGCCGGCGGTCCGAGGCGTGCATGCTCACTACGCGATGCGCCACCCGATCCAGAAGCTCCAGGGGATCCTCGCCGGCAAGAAGGGTGTTCGAGGGATCATAGTTCACACCGAACCAGGGGCTCTCAATCTGCTCGACAATCGCGCAGAAGATGGCGGTCGGCTGGGCGAACTCAGGAAACTGCCACGAGGAGTCTTTGAAGTGGTTCTCCATGGCGAGGATGACGCCTCGGCGCTCCGCGTACGGCAGAAGCTGCTCAATGCACTCCACGGTCCATCGAATGCCATCTTCGCGCGTGACCTCCGGCCTCCGTTGGCCTGAGAGCACTCGGCACGTACGCGCCCCGAGAAAGGCCGCCATGTCCACCCACTTCCTCTCAAGGCGTACCTGTCCCGCACGGTAGTCAGCATCTGGGTGCGTGAAGTCCGGAGAGCAGCAGAACATGGGCATGCAGAATCCGGCTTCGAGCAGGGCCTGACTAACGGCTGCCAGATAACGAGGGCTGTCGTCCGTGAAGAAACCAGGGTAGAGCTCAAGTCCCTCCACGCCGTAAACCTGCAGCGCGCGAGCCTCGTCTATCCAGTCGAACACGGACATGGACCTTGCAACGCACAGCGCTTCCATGTAGCACTTGGGAAAGGCCGCGAGACGCATGGCAGGCTCCGCAGAGTTCAATTGCTACTCGCGTTCGGCGGCGTGGGCTGTTGTCCTGCAAATCCGCCCAAGAGATCGCCTGTGTGTCTGGCATAATGCATGCACTCACTGCAGGCAGAAGGCGCCTCGTACGAGGCGGACATGCTCTTGAGGTGCGATGAATGCCTCTTGCCCCGCTCTTTGTGCACCCCTTGCCGGCCGCACCTGCATTCACGGGCAGGGCGGCTGAGTCCGAGGCGCTGCGGCTCTTCTGGCAAGGTGACGAGGGTGTGATTTCTCTGGTGGGCCTGGGCGGCGCGGGCAAGACGGCTCTGGCCCAGCACTTCATTGAGTGGCTTCTGGCCAACGACCCACCAGACGCTCTCTTCGAATGGAGCTTCTACGATGAGCCGGACGCCAACGCGTTCCTTCAGACTGCCTACTCCTACATTACCGGCGGAAGGATGATTGACGCCAAGGGCGCCGGCTGGTTCCACCTGCTGAAGGAGGCGCTCAGCGACGGCGGGCGGTACCTTTTGGTGCTGGATGGGCTGGAGAGAGTGCAGAGGCAGCAGACCGATGCCGGAGGTATCTACGGTGAGCTGGAGGACCCGCTTCTGCGAGGGTTTCTTACGCGCATAGCAAGCGGCTTGGGCAAGACCAAGGCGATCATCACCAGCCGCTTTCCGGTCTCCGATGTAGAGAAGTGGCGGGGGAGGGGCTATGCGCTGCTAGACGTGGACGTGCTCGCGCCGGACGCAGCCCGTCGCCTCCTGCGATCGCACGGCGTGGAAGGCGACGACGAGCTTCTCGACCGTCTCACAGCGGTCTACGGGCGGCACGCACTCACATGCGACCTTCTTGGCGGAGCCGTGGCGCGTTTCTACGCGAGCCATCCCCTGCGCGTACTCTCGGAGGACGAACCTGAAGACGAGCTGCGTAACCCGCAGGAGGTCCGGCTCAAACAAGTGCTGCGGCTCTACGAGGAGCATCTGCCTCCGCGCGAGCTCGCGCTGCTCTGCCGGCTCTGCATTTTCCGATTCGGGGTGGATGCTGCCGCGCTGGAGAGTATCTTCCTGGGACCCGGCAAGGAGTCGATTGCCGGAGCGCTCTCCTCCGCCACCACCGAAGACCTGAATGCCGACCTGGATGAGCTTGTCAAGCGCCACCTTACGCTGCGCGATGTGCGCGGCAAGTACACCGTCCATCCAGCCGTTCGCGATCACTTCTACCGGCTCTTTCGTGAGCCGGCCACTCTTCACGATGCTGTCCGCATCCACTACAGCTCACTCACTGAGCGTCCCGGCATCGGTCCGCCCTCCGACAAGCCTACGCTGGACCTGCTGGAGGAGCTCGTATACCATGCCATTCGTTCCGGGCGAACCGAGGACGCTGTTGAGATCTACCGGCACCGCCTGGGGGCGAACGACCATCTGAATGCCCGGCTCGGCGAGTATGTTCGGACCCATAGGATTCTGAGGGCGTTTCCGGAGTGTCCGGACCGCAGCGCCATGTACCACTCCCTGCGCGCGTACGGCCGATTCGACGAGGCCCTCACGTGGCGGCCGCGCAACAACTATATCCTCATCCTGGTAGGACGCTTGACCGAGTTGAGGTCCGACCCCTCGGAGACCACGCGTCGCTTCGCGGAGTTCCTGCAAGGGAAAGCCGTGGACATACCCGCCAGAAGCCAGGACATGCCGCTGCCCTCGGCTTTTCTGCACCTGATGCGCGGCGCGACGGCGGAGGCCCGGCGGTGCGCGGAGCAGGAGTGCTCGGACTCGCTCTACCGCGATGATCGCGCGCGTAATGAGCTCGCGATCGCCGAGGTGTGCCGCCTGGAAGGCAACCTTCACACCGCGCGTGAAGCCCTCACCGAGGTCTCTTCCTGGATACTCAACTCGGGTTCGCAGGAGCACCTCGCGTTGCTCCATCTGGTGCGGGCTCGGCTCGCCCTCGACGATCAATCCCTCACGTCGGCTCGTTCCGCCATCGAGGAGGGAGTGCACACTGCGGTGGAGTGCGATTTCCATCTGCTGCGCGCGCTCTTCTTGATGGAGCGGGCGCGGCTGCTCGCCGCCGAGCACAACGTGGAAGAGGCCTTGAGCGCGGCAGATCAGGCGCTCGCTACGGCACGCGCGCCGGAAATGCGCTTCGCATGGTGCATCGTAGACGCCCTCCACACGTTGGGGGAACTGAATGCGCGAAGGCAGCAGTGGGAGGCCGCCCGGGACCACCTGACCGAAGCGCTCTCACTGCGCCGCCAGATCGCCGATCCCGCGGCGCTCCACTCCGAAAGGGCACTGCGGCACGTGGAAGCCCGGCTCCGCGGCGCAGTCTCCCGGTAACCAGGCAGTTCCCTCGTGACTGCAGGAGAGAACAGCCCACGCGAGGAAATCACACCTGCGAAGCTTACGGCTGGAGGGGCCTGATGACAAAGAACCTGGGAGTCGCGATAATCGGTGCGGGATGGGTCTCCGGAGAGCACATCCGGGCATACCAGGCGAACCCGCACACGCGCGTGGTGGGCATATTCACGCGGACACCGGATCGCGCGAGACAGCGAATCGCCGAGTTCGGTTTGGACGGCGCCAGAGTCTACGACAGCTTCGACCAGGCATTGGCCGATCCGGATGTACACCTCGTCTCCATCTGCTCGCCTCCGAACGAGCACCCGGCCCAGACGATTGCAGCGGCACGCGCGGGCAAGCACTTGCTGATAGAGAAGGCCGTGGCCAACAACATCGCCGACCTGCGGGCGATGTGTCAGGCGGTGCGGGAAGCCAACGTGCGCACTGTCGTAAGTTTCGTACTCCGCTGGAATCCCCAGTTTCAGCTGCTCACGCGCCTCTTGGACCAGGAGGCCATTGGCAAAGTCTTCTACGCCGAGGTGGACTACTGGCATGCCATTGGCCCATGGTACGCCCAGTACGCATGGAACGTGAAGCGCGAGGTCGCCGGCAGCGCACTGCTCTCCGCCGGCTGTCATGCCGTGGATGCCATTCGCTGGTTCGTGCGCGACGAGATTGTGGAAGTGAGCGCGTACTCGAATCGCGTGAACCAGGAGTACGAGTACGATACGAACATCGTGGCGGCGGTGAAGTTCGCCGGCGGCGCCATCGGGAAGATATCTACCAGCCTGGATGTTTCCGGACCGTACATGTTCAACATTGACTTGTTGGGCGAGAAGGGCACCATTCGCGACAACCGCATCATGGCCAAGGCGCATTTCCCGGGCCAGACGGACTGGATAGAGGTTCCCACCATTCGGCCCGACAGCGGCGACGTAACGCATCACCCCTTCCAGGGCGAGATAGACCACTTCGTGGAGTGCGTGCT
>CAZGLN010000001.1:6064-15167 GCA_964526545.1 uncultured Chthonomonadales bacterium | reverse complement strand
GTACCGAATCGCACGTAAGTCTCTTCGATGCCGCCAAGACGCATGAGGTCTGTTACGCAATGGACCTCTCGGCTGCCGAGGGCAGGGCCGTAAGAGTGGCCGAGCTCTAGGCGCGCATCATGCGCCGTCGGATGCCGAAGGGCCTCCATGACCCACCGATGGCCTCGTGCGGCCCCTGCGCATTTCCGCCCGTCAGAGGGCTCCGGAGGGGCTGCACGAAAAGCCTCAGCCGGGCCATGTGGGAAGCGGCGCATTCAGCGGCTCTCATGGCACAGGCAGCACCCCACGCTTTCAAGGAGCGCACAACGTGAGTAATCGCAACGTCGTACTCATTCTGCACGGCTGGGGCGGCAACAAGCCCGAACATTGGCAGGAGTGGCTGGCCGCCGAGCTCCGCGCGGCCGGCGCCGAAGTGCACTATCCGCGCATGCCAGACCCCGCGTCTCCTCGCCTGGCAGCATGGATTGCGGCCGTGCACGATGCTGTGCGCGAGCTGCCCGGCCGCCGTGCGACGCGTGTGGTTTGCCACAGTCTGGGCGCCATCACCTGGATGCACTACGCGACGGTCGCCGCGGAGAGGGTGGCTGAACAGGCGCTCCTTGTCGCTCCGCCTTATGTCTCCCGTGACCTTCCGCCGGCGGACACGCCTCCAGGGATCGCCGGCTTCTTTCCGCCGCCGCTCGATCCCAACGCGATCGCGCTGGCCGCGGGCAGCACCGTCATCCTCTACGGGGAGGGCGACTGCTACGGCACCGAAGACCAGACCAAGGCCTATGCGGATGCTCTGTCCGTTCCGATGCACGCGGTTGCCGGTGCCGGACACATCAGCCCCTATTGGGGCTATGGCTCCTGGCCCTGGGTACTGGATTGGTGCCTCGGCAAGGCGGACCTTCCGCCAGTCCCACGTTAGCCTGCGCAGGTACGCCTCCGAGAACGACCATGCAAGGAGAAATCCATGTTCACGTATGAGCTAGCGCGATTCATCCCGTTTCGCGATGTGGCGGCATGCGAGCGGGTTCGTGCCATTCGTCGCGAGGACCTCACCAAGCATCCCAACCCGGATTTTCATATACGAGTCATGGATGATGCCGCGCAGTTCTATTTCGATTTCGCGCTCGACATCGTCCATCGGCTGCGCGAGGCACGCGACGCGGGCAAGCCGCTTGTCGCCATCTTCCCCGTGGGACCGATGCCTCAATATGAGTTCGCCGCAAAACTGATCAACGATTTGAACCTGCCCTTATCGCATCTGCATTCGTTCAACATGGATGAGTATGCTGACCAGGACGGCAACACCGCTCCGGTGGATTGGCCCGGCTCGTTCCAGGCCGCCATGTGGCAGAGCTTCTACGGCAAGATTCGGCCCGAGCTCCGCCCGCCGGATTCGCAGATACACTTTCCCACCAAGGCTGCCTTGCCGGATTACGGCAAACGCATCGCCGATCTGGGCGGAGCCGACGTCTGTTATGGCGGAATTGGCTGGTGCGGCCACATTGCGTTCTGGGAGGCGCACCTGGGCGAGGAGTTCGGCAACGATCTCACGGCTTACCTCGCGGCGGGCCCCCGGTGCGTGGAACTGCACCCGATGACCATCATGCAGAACGCGCTGCACAGCTTCGGGGGTGACTGGAGCTGGGTTCCGCCAAGGGCCAACACCATCGGCCCCGCGGAGATCATGGGTGCCAAGCACCGATCGTTCTGGCTGGATGGAGACCTCGGCGGCGGCGTCTCGTGGCAGCGCTTCATCGCACGCCTGGTTGCACATGGCCCGGTGAACACCTTCGTGCCTGGCTCCATCCTGCAGCTCGCCCGAACGGACTACACGATTCTTGGAAATGTGGCGGATGATGTGGAAATCCACATGGCCTAGACTGCCCGCCTATTTGTGGCTGCTGGCACTGGCGCTGTGGATGCCCGCATGCGGGCCGAAGGCGGCACCGCAACCAGATGCCGCAGCGCCGGCCCAGCCAAGCCGGGTGGTCGATTCCGGCGAGCCGGGCATGACCTCCATCGAGGAGACGGGGTACATCGAGAGCATTCGCAAGCAGGCGGATGGCTGGTCCATCACCATCCAATACGCGGATCTGCTGCAGGGGGAAGCCGCACGCAACGCGGCAATAGAGGCCAAGGAGATCGGGCCGAACGATACGCTGGACAGCGACATCTACGTCCGCGAGTCGGAGGAGCCTCCGGCGACCTTCAATCTGCGCGACAGTGTCGTAGTTACGGCGACGCCGGGACCAGCAGAGCGTAAGGAGATACCGCTCGCCGTGCTGGTGAAGGCCGTGAACGACAAGCAGAACGGCGATCCTGCCCTTAAGGACGGCCTCTACACCTTCACCATCACCGCGGACCGCGTAATCAAGATTGATCAGATCTTTCTGCCGTAGACGCGCCCTCCGTCTCCATGCTTACTACCTGAAGCGCGCGCCGCAGACGCGCGCCTAACTCGTCTATCTCCTCGAGCGTTACGCTCAGGTTCGGCCGCAGCCGGATGGTATCGGGACCCGCCCCCAGAAGCACCACCCCTTCACGCTGCAGCGCAACTCTCCGGAGCAGCCTCTGCTGCTCCGGCAGGCGCAGGCTGAAGCCCTGGTATAGCCCGAGGCCGCGCACGTTGTGCATCAATGCGGGAAACTCCTCCGCCAACCCGCGAAGCACTTGCTCCAGGCGTGCTCCCTTGGTCGGAACCTGCTCTATCAATCTCTCTTTTTGCTCGCGGATAGAGACGAATTTTCCACTCTCATCGCGCACGATGCGCATCTCCTGGACGAAGCGCACCATGTCGGCGAGGGTGCCGCCCCAGGTCGAATCGAGCACGTTCCGATCGCGCATGTGTTCCCGCATATAGACCGCGCCGCAGCCTACCTTCTTCGCTACCGCCACGGCTTGGGGCGGGTAGGGGAGATCGAACTGATCTATCGCGAAGAAAGATCCGGTCTGGCCGCCGGCCGTCTGCACCTCGTCAAACCCCAGGTACACATCGTATTTGTGGGCAAGGTGACTTAGCTCGGCGTAGAAGCGCGGGTGGGCGCTTCGATGCCCGCCCGCGCCCTGCAGCGGCTCCACCACGATGCCTACGATGTCACCGGCGTTGTATTGCAGCATTGCCTCCACAATCTTCAGTGTCGCCACCGTGCGCTCGTCGTTCTCCTCAGCGGGCGCGGATGTATCCACCGCCGGAAAGGGAACCTGGATATTGCCCTGGTCAAAGCCGCGGAAATCACGGGTGGCGATGGGATCGTGGGCCAGATAGGTCACGTTGAGCGCAAAGACGGTGCGGCCATGGAACGCCTGGTCGAAGTAGATGAAGCGCCGCCTGCCGATCTCTCGCCCCTGCGCGATGCGTTTCTGCAGGTGGAGGTTCAGGAAGTACTTCATCATGTTTTCGACTGCTTCGGCACCCGAGTTCACCACGTAGACCTCGAGCTCCGGCCCCTTCATGCAGCGCGGCGCAAGCTCATAGAGAAGCTCGTAGTACTCAAGGCATTCCGGGGTAAGGAAGTCTGGATTCGCGGTCTTGGTGTTCGCCGCACGGAGCAGGCGCGCCGCATATTCCGGCTCGTAGAGGCGGGGATGGTTGATGCCGATGAGCCGACTCGCGTAGAAGCCCGCCCAATCGAAGAGCATCTGGCCGTCCACCGTCGCCAGCCACATTCCGTGGCTCTTCTCTAGATCAATCACGAAGGGGAACGGCTCCGCGATGACGCACCGCGAGAGCCTGGCGAGCATCTCCGCGCTCCTGGGCCCTGGCAGACTAGACACGCTTGCTCTCTCCGTTGGCAGATTCCGCCGGCCGCGCATAGCACCGAATGGCGAAGATAGAAGCAGGCGCGGAACCGGCGCGTGTTCGGAAGCTGAACGCGAGGTGGTTAGTGGTAACCGGAGGATCCAATAAAAACCGTCGAGTGGCCTGGTGGTTTTCCTCAAAGGAGGCAAGAACCGCCCCCGACTCGTCCCGCACTTCGCAGCCCTCAACGCAGAACGGACTTACGCGCTCAGGATGACCCATCTGCACCGACTCCATCGGGTGGTCCCAGTCCGGATCGAGTGCAAGCACGATCTCGCCGATCCGCTGCCGAGTGCCCCAGGAGAGCCCAATGGTCGGCCGGGGATCCCGCGGGTCGGCAACCCAGGCGTTCGGCCCGTCCGTCGGCCTGTCCACGCCCGAGCGGATATTGGACACACCGAACAGACTGACAGGAGGCGACACGCGGCATGCCAGATTATGACCTCCCGGGCGGCGCTCCGGCGTCCAGAACTCGAACTCCTCCACCCCGATATCGGCGGGCGGCCGCTGAGTACCGCGATGGTACACGCTCAGCACGCCGGTTACCCGCTGGCTGCTGCAGTGAACGGTCAGGTCCGGATTGCCCAGGAGCGTGTAGAAGAGATATTGGGGCCGGTCCACACGTACCCCCGGCGAAAAGGTGATTGGGCGGTTCTGCCCGGCGGACACCTCCACCTCATGCGCAGCCAGGAGCACATCCGGGGTGAAGTTGCCAGGTCGGCTGCTTCCGCGCAATTCGAACCGCAGACGTGTGGCCCTGTCCGCACTGATGAGAAACGTTACATCGGGAACAGGTCCCGCGGCGACCGGAAGGAGTTGCGCCACGGACTGCTGCAGGCGGCGCATGGGCCCGTCGGCGGGCAGATTGTCCAGCAGGTACTCACTCGAGCACGAGAGGCTTGCGGTCCGCGTAAGATCGTCCGGATCTTCGAGCCGGTAGCCAGGCATGTATTGGCCTGTACGAGCAAGTTCCAACCTCAGCCTGTCTATTCGCGAGGACTCCGCGAGCTGCGCGGGCAGCAGGCTGTTCCGCCTGCAGAGAGCTGCAGCCATGCCGACCGCCTGGCCGGCATGTGCCAGAGTGGCCATGACCCGCGTACTGCCGAATGCCACATGCGAAACGCTGAGGATGCGGCCGGCCAGAAACAGGTTACGCACGTTGCGGCTGTACATGCACCGGTACGGGATGGCATAGACACCCTTTGCGTGCCACTGGTTGCAGGGCGGGTTCGGGCTGTAGATGCCATCCGCCGGGTGCAAGTCAATAGACCACCCGCCGAAGGAGACGCCATCCTCGAAGCTCCGCTGTTCAATCAGGTCGCGCTGATTGAGAATGTACGGGCCTTCGAACCGACGGCTCTCGCGCTTGCCCGGAATCGCGCCCACCCACTCCAGCGTCATGGTCTCCGCTTCAGGAAACTTGCCTGAGTTCTTGATGTAATCCCAGACGCCGTAGACAATCTTCCAGAGCTCCCACTTTATCCGCTCTGTATCGTGCACCGTATCCAACCGTCCGCCGTACTCTATCCACCAGAGCCGGCAGCCGTGGTCACGCGCATTGAAGTTGTGGTAGCGTGGGATGGTCGAGATATCGCGCAAGGCGAAACTGGGCGCGATGAACCGCACGGGCCGTCCGATATCCTTGCTGGCGAAGTAGATGGTGTGGCCCAGCAGCTCGCCGTAGACGGCATCCGGTGCGAACATCTCGCCGAACTCGGCAACCGCTTCGGCACCCATGCGGAACGCCGCTCCCGCCAGGAACCCGAGCACTCCATCGCCGGAGGCGTCCACATAGAGGGGCGCCTGGATACGGTGGACTGTAGAGGACTGGCTGCAGAACGCCCGCACCGAGCCGATATGGCCGGGCCGCTTCATGCGCACATCATCGCAGGCAGTGTTCAGCAGAAGCGTGATGCCCGGCTCCTGTGCCACGGTCTCCAGAAGTATGGTGTCGAAGATGAGAGGGTTGCCCTCTGGATTCCGGTAGAGATTCTCCACCAACAGCTCGTTGATGACGCCTCCTTCCCGCGCCCAACGGTTGTTGTTGCCCATGTGGGCCGTGGCTCCAAGCGCCCACAAGCGCACCTCCGAGCTGGCGTTTCCGCCGAGCACCGGCCGATCCTGCACCAGTACAACGGAGACGCCCGCGCGTGCCGCCGTGACTGCGCAGCAGACTCCCGCGAGCCCGCCTCCCACCACGCAGAGATCCGCCGAATGGCGTACCTCCCGAAAGACCCTCCGATTCGCCGGCGGCTCCTTGCGCATGGCGCCCGCCTCCTTGCACCCTGGCTCTACGAGAGATCGAGCACGAAAATCTGGTTGGCTTCCGCTCCGCCGTCACGCACGCGCCGAACATAGGCAATACGCCTGCCGTCGGGCGAGAAGACGCAGGCCTCCGGCCGCGGTGTCTCGCGGTCCGTGCCCTTGTGAGTCAGGCGGCGGGTCCACCCATCCCGCACGTGGCTTACGCAGACGCATCCATCCATCACATGCGCGATCACCGCGCCGTCGGGGCTCCATGTGAAGGCCGACTGAATGCAATCCGTGCCCCGGGTAATCTGCCGTGGCGGCCCTCCGCACGGCGAGACGCCAAATATCTGCACCACACCGCGCTCGTCGCGCATCAAGAACGCGATGAGGGAACCATCGGGAGAGCTCCGCAGCCAATGCCGGGGACCGGCTAGTCCCGGATAACGAGAGCCGTCTGTGTGGGTCAGTCTGCGCTGGACGGTTCCCCGCGGCGGGCGGGGCCGTATTAGCGGCGTGCCCTCAAGCGGACCGGAAGTGCCGGGAACCGTGGGGTTTTCGGGGATATCCAGCACGAAGACCTCGCTGTGCGGATTGCCGCCATTCGACCGTACCTCTCCCTGGAAGGCAAGGGCTCGGCGCTGGCGGGTGCCGTCCGGCCGCACGTAGCCCTCCACCCCAATCCAGCCTTCCTCGAAGGCACGCGCTATCTGGTCCGATCCAGGGGCAGGGTTCGGCACCGTCTGCGAGACCAGGACGCTGAAGAAAGCCCCATCGTGGTTGCGCTCGTGCCTGAGCGGAACCCGGACGGGTCCGAACGGCGCGGCTACGCCCACGTTCCGCTGGTCCGGCTCCGCGCCGCTAGCCGCCGGCGCCGATTCCAGCACGTGGTCGTTGTAGGTGAAGCTGACCCACGCGCCATCGGGGCTGAAAACATGTACGTGGGTTCCGCCTCTCAGCGCGCCGGGCGTGTAGGGCGGCACAATGTCGCGTGCATCGAGGTTGGTTACTTCCTCCGGGTGCTCGAGGTCCACGAGCACTCCTTGCCGCCGCGCGGAACCGTAACTCCAGTCGGCTGTGGGATGCCGTGGCCCGAGGATGAACGCCACCTGGTTGCGCACAGGATTGAAGGTGGCCACCCCGCACTTGGCGTGGTCGCGCGCCGTGAAGATGGTATGGCATGCCAGCGTGTCGGCATCCACTGTGAGTATGTGGTCGCCGTCAAACCGATCTCCCGCCGGGTCGGACCGCGTATCGAAGACTATGCGGCGGCTGTCGGGAGACCAGACGTTGCAGTTGGTCAGTATCCGGCCGCCGGGGCCGTGTGTTACCTGACGCTCTCGAACGGAGCAAGTCGCATAGTCCATGGAGGGCAATCGAATGATGCGGCACCGTGGCGCGCCGGAGAGCGCCAGGGCCAGGCCGATGCGTATACGCGGGCACCGCTCGACGTGGCTGCACAATGTCGGCAGTCTCCACTCTATACCCCGCAGAGCCGAGCCAATCCTGCAGCGGCGCAAGTATGGCAGCGTCGCCTCGAGTGAGGGCAGCGGAATCGGGTCCCTACCGAGGAAAGGGGCTTCCTTGCGCGAAAATGGCTCTGTGGCCGCGCGGATGAATGCTTGAGAACGCAGGACGGCATGTTCTTGTCCGCGTGCTCGCCAGTTTCATGGAGGAGGGCTGGGAATGCTCTTGGTCGCGCTTGCATCCGTTGCCTATGCCCAAATGCCGTTGGAGGGAGCAAGCCTGCGCCTTGCGACGCCTGCTCTCTTCGTTGACGACGCTCTGATTGAGCGCACGGAGGGAGCAAGCCTGCGCCTTGCGACGCCTGCTCGCAGGGAGGTCGCGTTGGTTACCGATCAGCCGTGGGAGGGGCCCTCGAGCGCCTATTTCACTGTGCTTCAGGATGGTGCCGTCATACGGATTTATTACCGCGGTCACACCCCTGACGATCTCTCGCAGCAGCAGGTTACCTGTGTCGCGGAGAGCGTGGACGGCATCCAGTTCACCCGGCCGCGGGTCGGCCTCTTCGAATTCCAAGGCTCGCGAGACAACAACATCATCTGGAGAGGCATGGAGGCGCACAACTTCGCGCCCATGCTCGACACCAACCCCGCATGCCCACCGGGCGAACGCTACAAGGCCCTCGGCGGTGTGGATGGCAAACTCTTCGCCTTCTGCTCGGAAGACGGCCTGCGATGGAGAAAGCTGCGCGAGGAGCCGGTGATGACCAAGGGCGCGTTCGACTCCCTGAACACGGCTTTCTGGGATGAGTCCGCCTCGGTCTACCGGTGCTATTCGCGCATGTTCGTGGACGGCGTCCGCTCCATTCAGACCAGCACATCGCGAGACTTCATC
Source organism: uncultured Chthonomonadales bacterium (assembly GCA_964526545.1). Taxonomy (GTDB): domain Bacteria; phylum Armatimonadota; class Chthonomonadetes; order Chthonomonadales; family CAJBBX01; genus CAZGLN01. The sequence goes on along the minus strand of CAZGLN010000001.1, from coordinate 6,772 downwards.
ACGTGGTCGGATCCCGTGCCGCTCGAGTACACAAACAGACCGCCTGCCGAGCACCTCTATACAAACGCGGTGCGGCCGTGCCCCGGTGCGCCGCACATACTTCTCGGCTTCCCAATGCGCTTCGTGCCCGAGCGGACGCGCATGCCGAACTACCAAGAGCCAGGCGTGTCGGATGCGCTCTTCATGGCAAGCCGCGACGGACGGCAATGGTACCGATGGCGAGAGGCGTGGGTGAGACCCGGCCATGATGAGCATAACTGGACGCAGCGCAGCAACATGCCTGCAACAGGCATTGTCGAGTTGGGTACGGAGTGGAGCCTCTATATCACGGAGCACTACGAGTGGCCCACGCACCGTCTGCGAAGACTCACGACGCCGAGGATGCGGCTCGCCTCCATCTCTTCAGGCCAGGCCGGCGGCACGGTTAGTACACGTCTTCTTGTACCAGGGGGAGCCAATCTGCGCCTGAACTACGCGACCAGTGCCGCCGGATCCATTCGCGTGGAGGCACAGGACATGCAAGGGCGGGCTATCGCGGAGAGCCTCCCGATCTACGGCGACGATCTCGACCGCGAAATCGCATGGAGGGATGGCAAGGCGCCGGCCGCCAACACTCCTGTGCGGCTGGTGTTTCATCTGCACGACGCCGATGTCTACGCGTTCCGGTTCGCGCCGTAAGACATCATCCAATACTGATATATTTTCTCG
>CAZGLN010000001.1:1270-6039 GCA_964526545.1 uncultured Chthonomonadales bacterium | reverse complement strand
CGTACATCCTGTTGGTACTCTCCGAGCGGAAAACAGGCTCGGCAACTCGGCAACTAACAGACAGGAGTGGAGAGAATGTTTCGAGCGAGCAGGATGATGGCGGTCGTGGCCGGTGCACTCGTGATGGGCGCGGCAGGCGCCGCCCGGGCAAATGACATTGTGGATATCGCGGCGGGTGCGCCGAACTTCAAGACTCTCGTGGCCGCCGTTAAGGCCGCTGGACTCGTGGACACGCTGAAGGGCGAGGGTCCATTCACCGTCTTCGCGCCGACCGATGAGGCATTTGCCAAACTGCCGAAGGGCACGGTGGACAATCTGCTGAAGCCGGAGAACAAGCCCCTGTTGGTGGCCATTCTCACCTACCATGTCGTGAAGGGAAAGGTAATGGCTTCCGACGTGATGAAGCTGAAGAACGGCTCGAAGGTCGCGACAGTCAATGGTGCCAAGATCACGGTGCACAACAAGAAGGGCGTGCGTGTCAATCAGGCGAACGTGATCAAGACCGACATTCAGGCCAGCAACGGCGTCATCCACGTCATTGACCGCGTGCTTCTGCCGCCCGACAAGAAGTAGTCGTCAAATAAAGACAGTCGAGGGTCTGGACGCAGTCCGCGGCCGGACCCTCTTTGTTTGTGCAAGTCGTTCTGTGCGGATTCTAGGTTTCGGCCGTCGCCGCCGCGGCACGTCCGAGCGCCTGAGCCGCTGCCTCCCTTAGACGCAGCGCCTCCAACTGCGCGGTACGGGGGTCCGCGGTATAAGCAACTCGCAGCGTTGCCGCGGCGCCATCGAACGCCACCGCTCCGCGCACCTCAGGCGGCGAAAGCAGCCCGCCCTGCTGCTCGGCGAATACCCTGTTTAGTTCGTCGGTCAGAATCTGTCGCGCTTCTTCCACGCCGAGGGCGCTCGGCACGGAGATGTCCAGGTAGGCCTCCACGTGTGAGCGCGAATGGTTGGCCACGGCGCCGATATCCCCATTAGCCAGAACCCACAATCGGCCCATGTCGTCACGCACGCGCGTGGCGCGCATGGTCAACTCCTCCACCACGCCGGTTACCATGCCCACGGGGATGATGTTGGGATAGCCGATGGAGACGTAGTCGCCCACGGCGTACTGGTCCTCCATGATGATGAAGTAGCCTGCCAGGATGTCACGCACGATTCGCTGGGCGCCGAAACCGAGCGCGACGCCTCCTACACCTGCCGTGGTAAGGATGCCCGTTACATTGATGGAGAGCGCCTGGAGGAGCGTGACTACCAGCACGAAGAGCAGCACGTAGCTGATGACGCTCTCGAGAACCGACTGGAGAGTCTGCAGGCGGTTGCGCTGATCCTCGGCGGAGCCTCGGCCCTGGCGGGCGATGATCTGACCGAGGGCAAGACGAGTCAGACGAATGAGGGCATTGCGCACGACCCAGAACAACACGAAGATGGTGATGATGCGCAGACCCACCCCCGGCAGAAGTTTGGCAGCTTCATGCCAGATACCCGTCCAGTAAGTACTCGTAAACATCTCGCTCATGGCCTCACCTTTGCTTGCAGTTCAGTTGGGTGCCCCCGGGGTGCAGGATCAACCAGCGCAGAGTGCACTGCCCAACCTGCCTAAGCGCGCGGAAGCAGCGCGCGTCTGACCGCTGCATGCCGTGGCGGACAGCAAGACGCCCCGATACGTCCATTCCGCCACCGCAGCGCACGCCCCCAGGCGTCCCGGCAGGTCCAGCACCCCCTGGACCGCGGCCCTTCCTAGATCGCAGTTTCGGTCATTATCATGCCGGCAGGTTACGCGAGAGGTACTGCCGGTAGAGACTGCACCGGAAGTCGCATTGCTCACCGGATTCTCCGGATAGCACCCCGGCCGCACGCAACCGGTAGAACAACTCGGGATCCTTGACTCGTCCTTCGTTTAGCAGGCCGCGAACCGCGGCTGTCAGGCCTGCATCCTGAGTCAGCGAGACCAGCAATCGGCGCAGATGATCTCCAAAGGGCCCGGTCTCCTCGCCGGCCGTCCGAATCAGCCGATCCCATGTGAGCCTTCGGGTGGCGAGCGCGCGCAGGGCACACTGCGTAAGGTAGGGCTGTCCATTGAGGAGTTCGTAGAGGGCGGCTTCGTCGCGGGCGCTTGTGATGGGGCTGCCGTAGCGACGGTTGAGCTCCGCGGCCTCCTCGCGTGTGAAGTCGCGCAGCTCCAGTCTGGTACCCACATTAAACGGCGACTGATTGATATCCGTGATGAAGAGGTGGGCCTCGGTGGCGTAAGCAATCACCATGGTGAGGCGCGACCACGGCCCTTCGGGATCCAGTGAGCGACGATTGTGCCATGACCGAAAGAGGCCAAAGACCTCACTGCCGTAGGGACATGTAAAGAGCCTGTCTACCTCGTCTAGCCCCCATACAACGTGTTGGCCTGGGTCCGCGAGCACCACCCGCCGAACGAATCTCTCCAGGTTCATGTTGGGTCCGCGCGAGTCCAGCCAGAAGGCGTCCACTTCCTCCTGCAAATCCATCTGCTCGAGGAGCAGCTCCATCAACCCTCTATAGAGGTCCTGCACGGTGGCGAAGTGCTGGTTGTTGAGCGTCTGGAAGTCGCTTAGCAGAGTGCGCGCGCCATCTATTCGCGCCTGGAGAAGCCCTCGCGCAAGCAGCGAGGTCTTTCCCATCTGTCTGGCTCCCTTGATGAGCACTATCGTGTCGCGACGGGCAATCGCCGCCGATAATGCGGCGTCCGTGGGCCTCTCGATGTAGAAGCGCGACTCCAGCGAGACAGCGCCGCTTACCGGCCCCAGTGCGCCCTGCTCCAACGCCGCGAGCGGCGCCATCGAGCCGCTCCTCGCGCCCGCAAAGAGCACTGGCGCTACGGTTCCGACCTCTCTGTATGAGAAGTCTGGCTGTAGAGAAGTCGCGGTCGCAACCTGTGCTGCAGCCCCTCCCGGCACCCCTTCCCATAGAGTCTCTGGCGGAGGCAGGCGTTCCATGACGAGTCGGTACAGGTGAAGCGAATCGCCATGCTTCACGATGTGTTCGCCCAGATCCTCGAGAGCCTCCGACCAGCCTTGAAACTGGCGCAGCAGGTCCGCCGCAGCGTCGGAAAGCAGAATCTGATCGGGCGACGCGCATTCCATCACACGTTGGGCGATATTGATTCCGGGTCCCGAGACGTTATCTCTGCCGTGGAGGTCTCGCACCCGCGTAACCGGTCCGCTGTGGATGCCCATCCGCAGACTGAGACCATCTACCGCATGCGTGGCACCCATTAGCTCGGCAGCGCACTTCACCGGAGAGAGGGGATCATCAAAGAATACAAGGGCCATGCCATCGCCAAGGTCCAGACTGATCAGGGCATGATGGACCAGTGCACGTCGGTACTCGGCGGTGTTTCTTACAACCTCGCGCAGGAAGCCCGCCAGTCTCGACTGGGCCTCCAGGGGCAGCCGCGTGTAGCCCACGATATCGAGAAAAAGCGTGTGGGCAGTCTCGGCCGCCAGTGGTCCGGATGGATTGAGCATCTTCAGGATCTGGCGGCTCACGCCTCGGTGAGCACTTGCGTTCGCTGGATCAAGCGTCACCCTCGGAGGCCAGTCGTGCCGCCTCGAGCGTGTTGCGCAGAAGCATGGCGATGGTCATTGGACCCACGCCGCCCGGCACGGGGGTTATCCATCCGGCGACTTCTCGCGCCGAATCAAAGTGCACATCGCCGACGTCGGTATCCCTGCCAGGCACGCGATTGTAGCCCGCGTCTACCACCACGGCTCCCGGCTTGATCATGTCGCCAGTGATAAGCTCCGGCCTGCCCACCGCCGCCACCAGAATGTCGGCCCTGCGCGTGATGCTGGCGAGGTCCGCGGTTCTGCTATGGCAGACGGTTACCGTGGCATGACGGTTCAGCAGAAGCAGGGCCACGGGCTTGCCGAGGATGATGCTGCGTCCCACTACCACCGCCTCGCGGCCCTGGATCGGGATCTGGTACCTGTCGAGGAGTTCGACTATGCCCAGGGGCGTGCAGGAGACAAATGCGCGCTCTCCCGTGATGAGGGCGCCGAGACTGGCGCGACTAATGCCATCCACATCCTTGGCGGGCTGCACGCGCGCCAGAATGGCGGTCTCATCCAAGTGGGCCGGTACGGGATGCTGAACAAGGATGCCGTGCACCCGCGGGTCCGCGTTCAATTGCGCGATGAGGTTCTCCGCGTCATGCTGGGAGCACGAGTCTGGAAGCCGGTGCGTCTCGGACTCGATACCCACCCAACCGGAAGCCTTCGACTTCATCCCCACGTAGGCTTCCGAGGCCGGATTGTCTCCGATGAGCACGGCGGCCAGGCGGGGAATCACCGAGCGCTCCTCGCGAAGCCGCGCTACGCCCTCCTTGATCTCCGCACGGATTGTGCGCGCCGTCGCCTGACCGTCCAACAGATGAGCCGGCAATGCTACCTCCTAGTCCGAAGCCTGATGAGCCTGCTCTTCTGCGAGGGAGCTCTGCGCAAGGGCCCCCAAGACTCCGTTCACGAAGCGACCCGATTCCGCCGTGCTGAACTTCTTGGCCAGCTCGACAGCCTCGTTGATGGTTACTGCGACAGGCATCTCGCCCATGTAGAGCAGCTCGAAGGCGCCTAGCCGCAGGATGTTTCTATCTACCGCGGCCTGCCGATCCAACCGCCACGTGGTCGCCGCGTTGGCGAGCCGCACATCTATTGTGTCCTGATGCTCCAGCGTTCCCCGCACCAATCGCACCGCGAATTCGCTTGTCTCCAGGGCGGCCGGCAGATGGCGGAGAACCT
>CAZGLN010000001.1:0-1260 GCA_964526545.1 uncultured Chthonomonadales bacterium | reverse complement strand
GCGACAGGTCGTGCTCGCGCATGATCTTCAGCGTGCGGTTGCCAAGGCTCCGGAGGATTTCCTGGCTCTCTGGAGAGAGCCGACTCGAACCGGTTATCAGCGCAAGCTCTTGCGTTGCGCTCTCAACGTGATGGTCCACCAACTCAGTCGAATCGAGCACGACCGCGCCGCCATTGTGCGCAACCAGCCGCGCAGTCACGCCCGCGAGGTCTTCCTCGAGTTTTCGCAGAACACGGAGCACCTTCTGGGCCGCGAAACGCAGAGGACGGAGCTCAGGATCGCTCTTCTTGCGCGAAGCAAGAAGGTTCCGAACTTCCGCATAAGCGGTCTGCACCGCCTGGTGTGCGGGGTTCGTTACCTGCTGCCGCACTTGCTGCAGGGCACCATCCCACACCTCTTCCAGGGGCTGCTTTCCAACATCCACTTGGAAGAGCATTCGCAAGGCCACCTCTCTCGCGGCGCGGCGCGGGCCGGTCACCAGGCCATTCTCCCAACCCTCGCGGCAACATCCGCGACCCTGCCTCTAAACATCGCAGAGCTCGTAGGCATTTCGAATGGCAGCGAGCACATCGCCATTCGGGATGAACTCATGGCCGACATAGCCGCCGTATCCCGACTCCTTGATAGCGCGCATGATGGCCGGATAGTTCAGCTCTTGTGTGTCGTCCATGTCGTTGCGGCCCGGATTGCCGGCGGTATGGTAGTGACCGATCCACTCGGCATGCGTACCGATGGTTCGAATAATGTCGCCCTCCATAATCTGCATGTGATAGATGTCGTAGAGCAGCTTGACCCGCGGTGAGTTGACCATTCGGCACACGGTTACGCCCCAGAGCGTGCGGTCGCACTGATAGTCCACGTGATCTACCTTGCTGTTCAGCAGCTCGATCACCAGATTGACGCCGGCATCCTCCGCGGCCTTGGCAACCCTGAGAAGTCCATCCGCCGTGTTGATGGCTCCCGTGTAGTCGTCCAGACCGTTTCGATTGCCGCTGAAGCAGATGAGGTTCGGTATGCCCCACTGCTCCGCCAGGCGGAGGTTCGCCAGTATCTCCCTTTCGATGCGCTCGTGGTTCTCACGTCGATTCAGGCCGTCCGAAAGGGACTGGTGCGCGCCAACGCTGGCGATTGTCAGGCCATGGTCCCGCACCAGGCGCCAGTGTTCCTGTCCCACCAGCTCCACGGCCGCATACCCGATGTCCGAGGCGGCCCGTCTTTATCTAGAGAGGGTATCATGGATGTCGAATTACGTCTCGACAG